>CAYNQR010000005.1:0-75453 GCA_964399425.1 uncultured Dehalococcoidales bacterium
AACAGTGTTCCTGGGTGCATGAGAACAAGGAAATGGCTACCGAGAAAGCCAAGGCACTGGTGGAAGCTGCCGTGCATCGTGTTGCTTTCCACGAACCCTTGCAGACCAAGGAAGTGGCGGTTAACCCGAATGTCATGGTGGTCGGCGGAGGTATTGCCGGTATTCAGGCGGCGCTGGAAATCGCCGATGCCGGAAAGAAAGTATATCTGGTAGAAAAAGAACCCAGTATCGGCGGACATATGGCAATGTTCGACAAGACCTTCCCCACACTGGATTGTGCCGCCTGCATCCTGACCCCCAAAATGACCACCGTCGGTCAACACCCCAATATCAATCTCTTAAGCTACAGCGAAGTTACGGAAGTTTCCGGTTTCGTCGGAAATTTTAAAGCCAAGGTTAAGAGAAAAGCGCGTTACGTGGATGAAACCAAATGTACCGGATGCGGCGAATGCAGCAAGGTTTGTCCGGTACACGTAGATAATGAATTCGATGTCGGTTTAAGCCAGCGCAGCGCTGCTTACATTCAATCCCCTTATGCCGTACCCAATAAGGCCGTTATCGATAAAAAGGGGGTGTCGCCCTGTCGTGTTGCCTGCCCGGCGGGGGTAAATGCTCACGGTTATATAGCATTGATATCGCAGGGGAAGTTCAAGGAAGCGCTGGACGTCGTACGCAAGTCGATTCCCCTTGCCGGAGTGGTTGGCAGGGTTTGCTACCATCCCTGTGAATCGGAATGTGAAAGAGCCACTGTCGATGAAGGGCTTACGATACGCGACCTCAAGCGTTTTGTCGCCGATTATGAAATGAAAATCGGCAGGGAAAAGGCCAGTCCTGCAGAAATTACAAAGGACGATCGGGTAGCGGTAGTCGGCTCCGGTCCGGCCGGGCTTGCCTGTGCATTCGATTTAGTAAAGAAAGGATATCGCGTAACAGTCTTTGAAAAAGCGGAAAAAGCCGGCGGTTTAATGCGATACGGAATACCAGGTTTCAAATTGCCGGAAAATATTGTCGATAATGAAATAGACTATATAAAAGAACTCGGTGTAGAAATAAAAACCGGCTCTGCGATTAAGGATATTGCCAAGCTCTTTAACCAGGGATATAAAGCGGTATTTATGGGTACGGGCGCTGGAATGACCCGTAAACTGGGGATTCCCGGTGAGGAAAATGAAAATGTATTCCCGGCTCTCGATTTTTTGAAGAAAGTAAATTCGAATGAAAAGGTTGCTGTCGGAAACAGGGTTGCCGTTATCGGTGGAGGCAACATGGCAGTCGAATCAGCCAGGGTAGCCTGGAGATTAGGTGCCAGAGATGTTACGGTTATTTATAAAAAGACCGAGACAGAAATTCCTGCCGGCGACAGCGAAGTCGAAGAAGCCATAAAGGAAGGCATTAAGTTCAAGTATTCTACAACTGCAAATGAAGTTGTTATCCGGGATGGTAAAGTAACCGGTGTTAAATGTATCAGTGAAGATAAAGGACAGAAATCGGAAGAATTCGTAATTGGTACGGATAGTGTCATCAATGCTGTCGGACAGGTAATCGATAAATCGGAACTGCCTGATAATCTATCGTTTACCGATTTAGGGTATCTGGATGTAGACAGGGTGACGCTTGAAAGCAATATTTCCGGAGTATTTGCCGGAGGTGAAAACGTTGCCGGACAACTGGATGTGATTGCATCCGTCGCTGCCGGAAAAGCCGGTGCCGAAAGTATCGACAGGTATTTAAGCGGCGTCGATATGCGTGAAGGACGCTCAGAAAATATGCCGCGGGTCTGTCAGGTTAACAAGGATAAGGTGAAACCGAAATCGAGAGTGGCTATGCCCAGGTTGGAATTTTCTAAGAGGCAGGGCAGTTTCGATGAAGTGGAACTCGGTTTTGATGAAAGCCGTGCTATAGAAGAGGCAAAGCGCTGCCTGAATTGCGCAGTTTGTTCCGAATGTATGTTATGCGAAAAAGCCTGCGAAGCCGATGCCATAAAACATGATATGAAAGAACAGACGCTCGAAGTCGAGGTTGGTTCCATTATCGTTGCCACCGGTATGCAGCAATTCGATCCGGAAGTTATGTATACGTATGGATATAACAGGTTCGATGATGTTTTAACCGGATTGGAATTCGAAAGACTTTCCAATGCATCGGGTCCTACCGATGGTGTTGTTGTAAAGAAAAACGGTGAAAAACCGAAGAGCGTTGCCATCCTGCACTGCATCGGAAGCCGCGATGAGAATTATCACAAGTATTGTTCCCGTGTATGCTGTATGTACTCTTTGAAATATGCGCATTTGCTCAGGGAAAAGCTTCCCGATGCGGATATTTACCAGCTCTATATAGATATGAGGTGCCCCGGTTCGGGATATGAGGAGTTCTATCTCAGGCTGCAGGAGGAAGGGGTTAACTTTATAAGAGGACGTGCTGCCGAGATTACCGATGCTGCCGAGACGCCGGAAGAAAAGGACAAGCTTGTTGTCCTGTGCGAGGACACACTGGTACGCAAGAAGAGAAGGCTGCCGGTAGATATGGTAATCTTAAGTTGTGCATTGGAGCCCAGTGAAGGTTCGGCGCAAATCGGCAAAGTCCTGTCTATAAGTAAAAAGGCCGATGGATTCTTCCTGGAGAAGCATCCGAAACTTGACCCGGTCTCCACAATGACCGATGGCATCTTTATCGTCGGCTGTTGCCAGGGTCCTAAAGATATCCCAGATACTGTAGCTCAGGCTTCGGCCGCTGCCGCTAGAGCGCTGGCGATGATCAGCAGGAACAAGGTGGAAATTGAGGCGGCTACATCGGAAATCATCGAGGAATTATGTTCAGGATGCCGGATTTGTAATGCCTTGTGTCCCTATAGCGCAATTACCTTTAACGAGCAGAAGGGGGTATCGGAAATCAATCCTGTTCTCTGCAAGGGATGCGGTGTATGCGTATCCGCCTGTCCCAGCGATGCTATCAAGGGCAATCACTTTACTACCAAACAGCTTTTGGCTGAAATTGAGGGGGTGTTAGCATGAGTTTCGAGCCTAAAATTCTAGGAATTCTCTGCAACTGGTGCTCTTATTCGGGGGCAGACCTGGCGGGAACTTCACGTAAAAAGTATCCGGCGAATATCAGGATAATGAGGGTGATGTGCAGCGGAAGGGTAGATCCGGTATTTATAATGAAAGCACTGGAATCGGGAGCCGATGGCGTTTTGATTCTGGGGTGTCATCCCGGTGACTGCCATTACACATCCGGTAATTATAAGACGTTGCGTCGCATGGAGATGTTGAAAAAACTGACAGAGCAGATGGGAATCGAAAGCGACAGGATTCGCCTCGATTGGGTAGCTGCATCGGAAGGCGATAGATTCGCTGAAATAATCAAGGATATGACGGAAAAAATTAAGAAATTGGGGCCTTTCCCCAGGAATGGAGGAGATAATGGCTAAACCGAAGGTTGCACTTTATTGGGCTGCCAGTTGCGGCGGTTGCGATATCGGACTCCTGGAAATCGGCGAAAATCTTTTAAAGCTTATCGATGCAGTGGATATAGTATTCTGGCCGGTTGCCATGGATGTTAAATATAAAGATGTCGAAGCAATGGAGGACCAGAGCATCGATGTTTGCCTTTTTAACGGCGCTATCCGCAGTTCAGAGCAGGAACATGTTGCGAAAATGCTGAGAGCAAAATCGAAGATTATGATTGCCTATGGTGCCTGCGCCTATCAGGGTGGAATTCCCGGCCTGGCAAATATGTATAACCGCGAAATGATAATGGAGAGAGCTTATCTGGAGACTCCTTCTACGGAAAATCCGGATAAAGTTCTTCCCCAGACAAGCTATCAGGCTCCGGAAGGGGAACTTACATTACCGAAACTGTTTGATACTGTCCAAACGCTGGCTCAGACAGTGAAAGTAGAATACATTATTCCGGGATGCCCTCCTGAAGCGCAAACGACATGGATGGCGCTGGAGGCATTGATTAGCGGACAGCTTCCTCCGGTCGGAACTGTAATCACGGATAATGCCAAAGCTGTTTGCGATGATTGTCCGCGTAAACGTGATGTGAAAAAGGTTAAAAAATTCCACAGAACTTATGAAATCATTACCGACCCTGAAATATGTCTCTTGGAACAGGGGCTTCCCTGCGCCGGAATTGCCACGAAGGGCGGGTGCGGAGCAAGATGTCCCAATGCCAATATGCCGTGTACCGGCTGTTATGGTCCTGTCGAAGGAGTAATCGACCAGGGTGCTCATTTCATGAATGCCATAGCTTCTGTAATCGATTCAAATGACCCCGAGGAAATAGGAAAAATTATCGAAGATATCAGAGATCCGGCAGGTACTTTCTACCGTTATAGTTTACCTGATTCCATATTAAGGAGGGCAAGGATTTAATGAGAAAGATCAGTATCGACCCGATTACCAGGCTGGAAGGCCACGGAAAAATCGAGATATTCCTTAATGACGAGGGAAGGGTAGAAAACAGCTATTTCCAGGTGCCGGAATTGCGCGGCTTCGAGAAGTTTTCCGAAGGCAGGCTTGCCGAGGATATGCCGCAAATCACACAGAGAATATGCGGCGTCTGTCCCGAGGCTCATCATTTAGCGTCAACAAAAACGCTTGACGCTTTGTTCCACGTAAAGCCGACAAGTACCGCCAGAAAACTGCGCGAACTTTTATACAATGCTTTTTATGTGACCGACCATACCACCCATTTTTATATTCTGGGCGGGCCTGATTTTGTTATGGGCCCGGAGGCGCCAGTAGCGGAACGCAATATCATCGGTGTTATCGGTAAAGTCGGACTTGAATTGGGTGGAGCGGTTATCAATACACGTAAAAAATGCCACCATATAATCGGCTTGCTTGGCGGCAAAGCTGTACATCCGGTTTTCGGATTGCCGGGCGGTGTCAGCCGGGGAATCAATGAAGAAGAGCGTCAGGAAATAGAAAATATCGCCAGGGATTGCATTGAATTTTCAAAATTGACATTAAAGGTATTTAACGATATCGTGCTTGCCAACAAAGAATATGTCGATATGATAGTAAGCGATGCTTATACCCATAAAACGTATTCTATGGGCATGGTCGATGAAAACAACAAGGTCAATTTTTATGATGGCAAAATCAGGGTTGTCGACCCGGACGGGAAAGAGTTTGCCAAATTCGAACCTAAAGATTATCTGGAGCATATAGCTGAACATGTAGAACCGTGGAGTTATATCAAGTTTCCGTTTCTTAAGAAGGTCGGTTGGAAGGGCTTCGTGGACGGCAAAGACAGCGGTGTATTCCGTGTCGCCCCGATGGCGCGGCTCAATGCCTCCGACGGAATGGCGACTCCTCTGGCGCAGGAAGAATATGAGAAAATGTATGACACTCTTGGCGGGAAACCGGTGCATCATACGCTTGCAATACACTGGGCAAGGCTGGTTGAACTGGTACAGGCTGCCGAAACACTGCTTGCCTTGAGTACCGACCCTGAAATTACCAGTGATAATTTAAGAAATATTCCCACGGCTGCGCCGGACGAAGGTGTCGGAATAGTGGAAGCGCCCAGAGGTACGTTAATTCACCATTATCAAACCGACGAAAAAGGTATCGTCAGGAAAGCCAATTTGATTGTAGCTACAATACATAATGCGGCGGCTGTCAATATGTCCATAAATAAAGCTGCAACAGCTTTAATTCAACCGGGGAAGGAAATAACCGAGGGGTTGCTTAACCGCATCGAAATGGCGTGGCGTCCCTATGACTTGTGTCTGGCTTGTGCTACCCATAATTTACCCGGTCGTCCGGCAATGCCGATGTATGTTTATGATAAAAATAAACAAATAGTAAAAAGCTGGGAATAGATTACATAATAATTTGAAAACATTGATTTTAGGATTGGGTAACCCGTATCTCTCCGACGATAGCGCCGGCTTGAAGGTTATTAAGCTGCTTGGAGATAGGTTATCCAATCCTGATATATCGTTATATGAAACCAGTTTGGCCGGTATCAATTTGCTTGATTATTTGGTGGGTATCGATAAAGCTATAATTGTGGATGCCATTAAAACACCCGATGGTAAGCCTGGGAGTATTTACCGGTTGACTCCGGAGGAATTCGACACCAGTTGCCATACCACTTCCAGTCATGATATCGGGATTATTTCTGCCATAGAATTGGGTAAAAGGCTGGAATTATCCATGCCGCAGGTAATAGAAATTATCGGCATTGAGGCAGGAGATGTTGTGACGCTGAGCGAGAAATGCACTCCTGAAGTTGAAGAGGCAATTCCGGTAGCAGCAGATATGATAATGGAAGAAGTCAATGAAAACTAGAGAACCATTATATCTGCTTGAATTGTTCAAATATTAGACAATGTAATGTTATGATAGTATAATAGTTATACAATGTCTGCTTTGTCACAAATCAATTCTCTTCAGATCAGCCAGAATGCAGGGCATTATCTCAGGATTGAACAGGCAAACCTGATACAGATGTCTTATGGTGATCTTAACTCGTTAATCCTCGAAATCGAAAATAACGAAATATTTAACCGATTATTCAGGGAAGAAAAAATAATTCGATATAGGCGATTCGATAAGTCCGATTTGTCTCGTAAGTATTTTACAATTGATGAATCGATGCTCATGGATAAGCGTTCACCTGAAATAGAGTCATTGCTGTTAAGCAAAAGACCAATTATCGAATATATTCGTAAAATCGGTATGGATAAATTCAGAAAATATTTCCTGTTGCCGGAAGATGGTTTATCCGAAAGCGAAATTGCTAATAACTGCACAATTACGATATCAGTAGTCAGAGATATCAATAATCTGGTAAACGATGTGGCGGTAATGGATGAGTTTTATGCGTCATCCTCGCTTAATGCAAACGGCGTTAATTACACTAAAATCGCCTCGATAGACAGAGATAAAAATGGTTTTAGCGTGAGTTATTTTTCAAATTCCCTGGCAAGAGGAAGATATATTATAGACTATGAAAAGTTCGAAAACTCAGCGTTTACACAGAGTATTAATAAAAAAGAAATCAAAGCCGTCAGAGCGCTTTTAAAGAAGCTGGAAATGATCAATATTTACAAAGAGACACTGCATCTGATTATCAGTAATGTAATCGCAAGACAGGCAACATATGTCGAATCGGGTAACGTCGGTGAATTATTGCCGCTGAGTCAGAAAGAACTGGCTCAGCAGATGGGCATCAATGCCAGTACTTTAAGCCGTGCCATTAAATTCAGGACGATAGAGATTCCCTGTGGCAGAGAAGTTGCTTTAAAAAGCCTGTTCCCCAATCCTCGTAAGTTTAAGACACTTGTGCTAAAGAAAGTTGTGGAATCGGAAAAGGGAATAAATTCGGATGCCGGAATACAGGCTAAACTGGCAGAAAAATATGGAATAAATATTTCAAGGCGTAGCGTGGCAAATATGAGAAAAGAACTGAAGATACCCGCCGGGAGAGCAAGGTAAATGAGTATTATATATACGGAAAAAGACAAATGTAAGAGTTGCTATGCCTGTATACGCAGTTGCCCGGTTAAAGCTATTAAAGTCGAGGAACGCTTGGCACAGGTGATCAGGGAACGTTGTATTGTATGCGGTAACTGCCTTGAGGTATGCGTTACGGGAGCAAAAAAAGCGGAAAGCGATACCAGTCTGGTGTGGCAGCTGCTGAGCCAGAGCGATAATTACCTGATAGCAGTAGTCTCCTCGTCTTTTCCTGCCGCTATACCTGAAGTTGCGCCGGGCAGCTTTGTTTCGGCATTGAAGAAACTAGGTTTTAATGAGGTTATGGAGGATTCTTTCGGCGCAGAACTTATTGCCAGGGAATATGCGCGTCTCCTGAGCAATCAGGTTAGTAAACCTGTATTGTCATCGAATTGTCCTGCGGTTGTTAACTATATAGAAAAATATTACCCGAAATTAATCGGATATATGGCTCATATCGTATCGCCGACTATTGCAACCGGGAGGCTGATTAAAAAGCATTATAATACTAAAGCAAAAGTGGTTTTTGTCGGACCTTGTGTAGCGAAAAAAGATGAGGCGCGAAATATAAGTAACCGTGGTGTCGTAGATGCGGTTTTAACATTTGCCGAAGTCAAAGAGATGTTTATGGCGAAAAATATAGTTCCCGATAAGGAACCCCAATCTGACTTTAACGGGCCGACTCCCGATATGGGAAGACTGATGTCGATTTCAGGCGGATTGGCTAAAATTGCCGGTTTGTCGGATGATATTTTGAAAAACGAGGTTATCAGCGCCAACGGCAGGGAAGCAGTATCGAAAATATTAAAGGAATTTGCCCGCGGCGAGATTAATGCCAAATTGATTAACCTTTATTTTTGCAACGGGTGTGTCGGCGGCCCGGTTATCGATAATGAACTGAGCAGTTACAGGCGTGAAGAACTCGTTGCCCGCTATGCAATAAGAACGTCCAATCCTGAAAAAACAGAGCGTGACCTGAATAAATACAGTGATGTCGACCTGCGGAGACAGTTCACCACGCAGAATGTGGTTTTTGCATCACCGTCTGAAGAAGAAATAGAAGAAGTTATGCAAAAAATAAACAGAAGGAATCCGGAGGAGCAATTTAATTGCGGTGCCTGCGGTTATAGTTCCTGCCGCGAACTGGCAATTGCGGTTTGCGAGGGGTTGGCAGAAATCGAAATGTGCTGGCCTTATTTACATAAACACATGAAAGAGACGCAGGAAGGTTTGATACAGGCTGAAAAAATGACTTCTCTCGGGCAATTGGCAGCTTCCGTCGCTCACGAGATTAATAACCCGTTATCGGGTGTTCTTATCTATACACAGCTTATGGCTAAGAAATTAAAGAGTGACAATTTTGCTCCGGATGTTGCTCTTGATTACCTGTCTAAAATGGAAACGGAACTCAATCGAAGTACCAAACTGGTCAGAAGCCTGCTTGATTTTTCAAGGCAGTCGGTTCCCGAGTTTTGGGAAGTCGATGTCAATGAAATAGTCGACAGGAGTTTCGACCTGGGAATACATTCCGCTGAAATGCAAAATGTTAAGGTATTTAAAGAACTGTCTTCCGAATTACCGAAAATAACAGCTGATTTCGGACAGATTCAACAGGTCTGCACCAATCTTATAATGAATGCCATACAGGCGATGCCCGGCGGCGGGGTTTTAAAGATCCATACTTTAATGGAAGCAAATGAGGTTCTAATCGAAGTAAGCGATACCGGCTCAGGTATATCGGCAGAGAATATGAAAAAAATATTCACCCCGTTTTTCACCACCAAAAGGGATAAAAAAGGGGTCGGATTGGGACTGGCGATATCCTATGGTATCGTACAGCGTCACCATGGAAGAATCGAAATACAGACAAAAGAAGGGGAAGGCACTACTTTCAAAGTTTACCTGCCTGTAAAGCATGAAGAAGAAGGTTAAAATTCTGGTAGTCGATGACGAAGGCGTAATCCGTGATTCGTTTTGCGAATGGCTGAGCGAACTCGGTTATGATGTTTTAATGGCCGAGAACGGGAACAAAGCTTTACAAATGATTAAGGAGAAGAAACCGGAGATTGCTTTTATCGACCTTGTCATGCCGGGTATGGACGGGATAGAAGTATTAAAGAGGGCCAGGGGAATATCGACTGATACCGGCTGCGTTGTCATGACGGCATATGGCAGCGTATCGACAGCTATAACCTCGATGAAAGAAGGGGCTTTCGACTATATAGAGAAACCCTTTTGTCCGGGGAAAGTCGAACTGTTAATTGAAAAACTGATTGAACATCAGAATATAAAAAAAGAGAATCTGCTATTGCAGCATAAGCTTGATGAACGTTACAGCTTCGAGAATATTATTTATAAAAGCGCCAAAATGCATGGGGTAATAGAATTGGTGAAAGCTGTCGCCAAGAGCAATGCCACTGTACTTATAACAGGAGAAAGCGGTACCGGTAAAGAACTTGTTGCGAAGGCAATACATAACTACAGCTATCGGCATAATAAACCGTTCGTGGCTATAAGCTGCGCCGCTCTGCCTGAGAATATACTTGAAAGTGAATTGTTCGGGCATGAAAAGGGTTCGTTTACCGGTGCGCACGTTCAAAGGAAAGGGAAATTCGAATTTGCCGATAGCGGTACCCTTTTTATGGATGAAATCGGCGAAATGAGCGCCAATATACAGGTACATTTACTTAGAGTTTTAGAGGAAAAGGAATTTATGCGCGTAGGAGGCAATGAACTTGTTAAGGTAGATGTCCGTTTAATATCTGCTACAAATAAGGATATGAAGCAGGAAGTCAAGCAGGGAAAATTCAGGGAAGACCTGTATTACAGGCTGAATGTGGTAAATATCGAACTCCCTTCATTACGCGATAGAAAAGAAGATATTCCGCTGCTTGCCGGGCATTTTTTGAAACAGTTTGCTTTGGAAAACCAAAAAGAGATTGGCGGTTTCAAATCCGATGCAATGGATATTTTATTGAAATACGATTGGCCCGGTAATGTCAGAGAATTGGAAAATGCAGTAGAACGGGCGGTAATACTTTCAAAAAACGGCTTTATAGATAAAACAGACCTGTTAATGGAAGAAACGGGCGCTCTCCGGGGAGAAAAATCCTTAGACAGCATAACGGAAATCGAAAAGAAACACATTGAAAATGTTTTAGATAAATGCGGCGGGAATTACAGCAAAACCGCCTGTATATTGGGGATTTCACGGATGACTCTTTATAATAAAATTAAAGCTTACGGCATAGAAATGCACAAGATTAAAAAATAGTTTTACTGTATTTGGTTGATTGGCAAGAAAATTGCACTGATATTAAAATAGGGAATAATTTATAATTTTGGGAGGGAATTATGAAATCAGGTGAACTTATAGCTATTAATCCAAAGGATGTGCCTGAGCATTTTAAAATCGGGCAGGATAATTATAATAATGCCAAGTATAACGACGCAATAATAGAGTTCAGTTCCATATTAAATGTGGTTCCTGATAATATCGAAGCCAGGATATGGCTCAGGAAAGCGCAGGAATCCTTGGAAAAAGAGAAAGGTGTAACTGCTCAGAAGATTGCGAATCCAAAGATTAAGGAATTAAAGGAACGCCCCGGCGCGCAAAGGTACTGCCTGTATTGTGTAAAAGGGAATGTTTCTAACAGAGTGTGCAGCCGCCTCTTTCAGTGCAAGACCTGTGAATTCGGACAGGGGATGCAGGATATTCAAAAGGAGAAATTGTCGGCTAAAAGTAATGAATCGTTGAAGAAATAATTATCAGTTAATAATATTTAATTTGTTATTTGATATTTAACCGAATATCGCAAATAAATAAAAAGGGGATGTGCAATATGAACGAGAGCTCAGTCCTTATCGTAGAAAGCGACCCCATTGTCAGGGATTCCCTCTGCGACTGGTTGAAGGACACCGGATTTGATGTCATTTCCGTTGAAAGCGGAGAAGAAATTATCCAGGTTGTCAGGAACCATGATTTTAACATCGTTATTATGGATGTCAGGCAGCAAGGGGAAAAACAACTGGCAACACTCAGAGAAATGAAAGCCGCAAATCCCTGGGTTAAATCAATCATTATTACCGCTTACCCGCAGGAAGAAACAGTTCTGGAAGCCAAAAAAATCGGTGTTGTAGATTATATGGTAAAGCCCCTGGATATGGACGACCTGCAAAGGATTATTCGCGGAACGGTTGAATCTATTTACAAGGATAGTATGAATTCGGGAGAAATGGATTCAAATAGGGAATCGTATGCTGATAATATGGTATTGGAGATAAAAAAATCCTTTTCGATATCCAGGGAAAATCTCGCTTTAATGGTGGAGAACCTTATTAAAGAAATCGAAGTGGTAGGGGTAAAAGCCAGACAGGGCAAATATGTATTCGATAGAATAAACAGTTTCTATGAACTGAGTCTCGACTATGATGTTACGGTATCTCCTCCGACCAGATATTTTTTCCCGGAAAGGGAAACACTTTTAAAATTTAAAACAGGCAGCAATCCACAGGTTGAATCGGTTATTAATTATACTGCAAGAGTAATAATCGGGGTACATCCTTACGATATCAAGGCTATCGAGTTACTGGATGAAGTGTTTATAGTTCATAATCCCGACCCGAATTACATCGCAAAAAGAGAAAATACGGTAATAATAGGTATAGATTGCCTTCACCCGTCGCGAAAAAGTTTTGCCCCCAGCATGGGAACGAACTGGACTGAAACCGGCTTTGACCTGTTGTTAACGGATATCGGCAGCAGCTATATTGTCAAAATCGGCTCGGAAAAGGGCGTCGATATATTGAAGAAACATGCAAAATACAGAATACCCACCGGTGATGAAATCGTCAGGCAGAAAAAGGTAAGGGGTGAGGCACTGGGAAGATATAAAATTGCTCTCGACCTCCCCAAAGACCGTATCCCCAAAATCCTGGAAGAAAGTTATGACGACCCTTACTGGGAAACGAGAAGCTCTACCTGTTTAAGTTGCGGTTCCTGTGTTATGGTTTGTCCGACATGCTACTGTTTCGATGTCAGGGATGATATAGATTTGAATCTGAAAGAAGGCGAACGTTTCAGACGCTGGGACGGGTGTATGCTTGTTGATTTTGCCAAAGTTGCTTCCGGAGAGAACTTCCGCCGCGATAAAGCCAGCCGCTTTCGTCACAGAATATTCAGAAAAGGTAAATATATACTGGAAAGATATGGCAAGGCAGGTTGTGTCGGTTGCGGACGTTGTTCCAGCGCTTGTTTAGCAAGCATCGCAAGTCCGCTGGAAGCCTTTAATTCCATTGCGGAAAATATACGGATGAAAGAAGCCGCTACCAGTCTGGTACAGCCTGCCAGGCAGGGGAAAGAGCTTTATGCCCCCGAGATGGCTGAAATCGTATCTGTCAGGCAGTTAACCGAAAAGGAGAAGGTTTTCGAGTTAAGGTTGAAGAGCGGGAAAAAACTGGGTCATTCTCCCGGTCAGTTCATTACTCTATCGATACTCGGTGTAGGAGAGGCTCCCTTATCTATATCCTCGTCTCCCTTAAGAGGAAAGACCTTTCAGCTGGCAGTAAGAAATATGGGCGATTTGACTTCTGCTCTGCATTCTTTGCAGGCGGGAGCAATCGTCGGTATACGCGGACCGTTCGGACACGGTTTCCCGCTGGAGACACTGGAGGGTAAAGATTTATTGCTGATAGCGGGAGGTATCGGGATTTTCCCGTTGCGTTCGTTAATACAATATGTCATGGATAGAAGATACGACTATGGTAAAGTCAGCTTGCTGTACGGTTGCCGCACACCTGCCGAAAGGGTATTTACGGATGAACTCGATTACTGGCAGAATAGCGATGAAATAGATTTCCATGAAACGGTTGATAAAAAGGATGATACGTGGACCGGAAATGTAGGTGTGATTACCAATCTAATCGATAAAGTTGAAATAGACCCCAAGAAAACAATGGTGGCAGTTGTCGGACCGCCGATAATGTATAAATTCGTCATTGAAAAATTGAAAAAAAGAGACCTTCCGGATGACCATGTCTACCTTTCTCTGGAAAGAAAGATGAAATGCGGAGTCGGGAAATGCGGTCATTGCCAGATAAATGGAGTTTATACCTGTCAGGAAGGGCCTGTATTTTCGTTAACTCAATTAAGAAGTCTTAGAGAGGCGGTGCTGTAATGAAACCAAAAGTTGCCTTCTTCGATTTTACAGGATGCGAGGGTTGCCAACTGGATGCATTAAATTTGGATGCCCAAGATTTAATCGACCTGCTGAGCGGTATTGATATCGTCAATTTCAGGGAAGTTATGACGGAAAGGGATGATAATTACGATATCGCTTTTGTCGAGGGCAGTATCACTACCGAGGGAGAAATAGCCCGAATTCAGAAAATCAGGGAACAGGCCAAGATAGTTGTTGCGCTGGGCGCCTGCGCCTGTATCGGTGGAATTAATTGCCTGAAAAACCATGTTCCAATGGAAGAAGCTCTCAGAATCGTGTACGGCAAGGATGCTGGATATTATAATACCATACCTGCCAGACCTGCCGATGCGGTTATAAAAGTCGATTACTATGTCAGGGGCTGCCCTCCGGTAACATCCGAACTGGTTAAAGTGATTAAAGCTTTGTTATTGAATAAAAAGCCCGACATTCCCAGCTATCCCGTATGCGTGGAATGCAAGATGGCTGGTAATATCTGTGTCTACGAAAAGGGACAGACATGTCTGGGTCCGGTTACCAGGGCAGGGTGCAGCGCTATATGCATTAACAGCGGTAGATACTGCTGGGGATGTCGCGGATTGGTTGATGAACCGAATATAGAATCACAAAAAGATATTTTGACAAAATACGGGCTCACAGCCGAACAGGTAATAGAAAAATTTAAAATATATGATACATGCAGTGAGGTGTTAAAATGACACAGGTTAACATAAATGTTCATCAATTAACCCGTGTCGAAGGACATGGCAACATCGTTCTCAATGTAAAAGATGGGAAAATAGAAGAACTTAAATGGATTGTTACCGAATCCCCCCGTTTCTTTGAAGTGATGATGCGGGACAGATACTACGAAGACGTTAATCACATCGCATCGAGAATATGCGGTATCTGTTCGATATCCCATTCTACCGTATCCTTACAGGCTACTGAAAAAGCATTCGGAGTGAGACCATCCGAACAGACCATACTCTTAAGAAAACTGTTATTTAACGCCGAATTATTAGAAAGCCATATTTTACACGTGATGTTCCTGGCGGCTCCTGATTTCCTGGGAGTAGGCAGCGTTTTCCCCTTGGTCGATACTCACAAAGATGTGGTTATCATGGCATTAAGGTTGAAACGGCTTTCTTATAATCTGGCCGAGGCACTTGCCGGCAGAAAAACGCATCCTCTTTCATGCATCGTGGGCGGATTTGCCAAGCTGCCGCAATACAGCGAACTTGAAGCCTTGCGCAAAAGACTGGAAGATGCGCTGGTCGATCTTGCTGCAATAGTCGATATTTTTAAAACGTTGAAGATTCCCGATTTTACCAGGGAAACTGAGTATATTGCGTTAAAAGACGATAATGAATACGCCTTTATCAGCGGACAGATTGCATCTTCCGATGCCGGGCTTACTCCCGTTGAAAACTATTTAAAGGTTACCAACGAGTTTTGTGTTCCGCACTCTACGGCTAAATATACTAAAAACGCCAGGGATTCGTATATGGTAGGGGCGCTGGCGCGTTTTAATATCAACCATGACAAACTGCTGCCGAAAGCTAAAAACGCCGCGGCAGAGCTTGGGCTGTCAGCTCCCAACTTCAATCCGTTTATGATAACCGTGGCACAGCTGGTAGAAGTAGTTCATGCCGTTGAACACAGCATCCAGATAATCGACCGTCTGTTTGAAAAAGGACTCAAGGAAGAACCCAACCTGGTCACCCCGAAGAGGGGTAGGGGTATTTCAGCGGTTGAAGCTCCCAGGGGTATCCTTTTCCATGACTATTCCTATGGAGAAAGCGGCATCTTGAAAGAAGCCAACTGTGTAATACCGACAAATCAGAATCATAATAACATTCAAAAAGACTTTGAAGCGCTGGTTCCTTTAATCCTTTGTCAACCGGAAGATGAAATACGGCATACTATGGAGATGTTGGTAAGGGCATACGACCCTTGTATATCTTGTTCCACACACATGTTGAGAATTAATTTTAAGTAATCAATCAAAAACAGACGGATGCAGTTGCAGGTTAATGTCTGAGAGTGACTGCATCCGTTTATTATTTACTATAACTGTCATATTATTATATCTGATAGCTTCACTTGATATGTTCCGATGATTTGTCATTCCGGTCTAGATATATTGTGCCTTGATTATTTCAAACGATTGATTATGTCAATGTTCTTGACACAATTATTTGTGCCATTTAAAATGAATAACGAGGTAGAACTATGATTTGTCCTGTTTGCAAAATGGATATGATTGATGTAGAGCATGACCAAATAGAATTGGACTATTGCGTTAAGTGCAAGGGTGTATGGTTCGATTCCAACGAACTCGAATTGTTGTTTGAAAAAATGAACTTTAAAAATTGTAGTCTATCAATTTTAGACTTAATAAATAAAATCGATGATGAGATTTCCGAGAAAAAACACAAATGTCCTATGTGTAAAAAGACAATGGGAAAAGTGAAAATCGGAGATTCTTCGCAGACGGTTATAGATATATGTCTTAACGGCGATGGTTTATGGTTCGATGGGGGAGAAGTTATTCAGTTAATAAAAAATACTTCACATAATAATCGGCCGCAAGCCTGTGCCGAACAACAGGTAATAAACTTCCTCGGAGAGGTTTTCCATATATAGGGAAGTTTAATAGCACCCCGGAAAAGGGGGCTATATCAGGAGGTGTTTTTTGGAAATCGTACTTTGGGTTTTACTGGGTGTTGTAGTATTGTTGCTGCTTTTTTATGTCTTCACCTACAATGGATTGGTCCGCTTACGCAACCAGGTTAAGAACGCCTGGGCTCAGATAGATGTACAGTTAAAGAGAAGATATGACCTTATACCCAACCTTATGGAAACGGTTAAGGGTTATATGAAACATGAAAGAGAAACTTTGGAAGCCGTAACCAATGCCAGAAATCTGGCTCAGAAAATATCCGACGGCGGCGCTGCAGCCCGTTCCAAAGCTGAGGGCGAGTTGAGTACCGCATTGGGAAGATTACTGGCTGTTGCGGAAAATTATCCCGATTTAAAGGCTAACCAGAACTTCCTTGCTTTGCAGGAAGAACTGGCTTCAACTGAAAATAAAATCAGCTTTTCACGCCAGTTTTATAATGATTCCGTTTTAAATTATAACAATAAAATACAGATGTTCCCGTCGAATATCGTTGCCGGGATGAGCGGATTTAAGATCGGTGAATTCTTTGAAGTTACAGCCGCAAACGAGAGAGAGGCTCCCAAAGTCAGTTTCAATTAAAGGAAAGTAACGCAATATGTGGGAACAGATAAGATCCAACCAGATAAGGTCGGCGATTCTGGTCATTGGCATGGGTGCTTTGCTATTCGTAATCGGCTATTTCCTGGGCTTGTACTTCTTCGATAGCGGAATAGGCGGGCTGGTAATTGCAATAGCATTATGGCTTATAATGACGCTAATCGGCTATTTTCAGGGCGATAGCATCCTTTTAGCTTCTGCCGGCGCCAAAAAAATCAGCCATGACGACCATCCGCGCCTCTATAATATTGTAGAAGAGATGCGTATCGCTTCCGGATTGCCGAAGACACCCGATATCTACATAATCGATGACCCTTCGCTGAATGCCTTTGCCACGGGGCGTGACCCGAATAAGGCTGCTGTAGCCATTACTTCCGGTTTACTGCAACAGTTGAACCGCGATGAGTTACAGGGTGTTATGGCGCATGAAATATCCCACATAAAAAACAGGGATGTTTTACTGATGGCTATGACCAGCGTCCTATTGGGCACAATAGTGATGTTGTCATGGTACGGGTCGCGCATTATGATTTTCGGGGGCGGCGGTTCGAGGCGCGATTCATCGTCCGGAGGCGGGGCACAGGCGATCATAATGATTATTGCCCTGGTATTAATGATATTGGCGCCGATATTCGCACAGTTAATATATTTTGCCATATCGAGGAAACGTGAATATTTAGCCGATGCCTCAGCAGCTATGTACACCAGGTATCCGGAAGGATTGGCTTCGGCACTGGAAAAACTGGGGGCATCGACCGGTCAATTGAAGTCCGCTAACCAGGCAACCGCTCCGATGTATATTGTTAATCCGTTTCGTAAAAAGGGGAGAGCGGCGACCGATTTGAGCAGTACCCATCCGCCGATATCGGAAAGGATTCGTATACTGCGTTCGATGGGCGGCGGAGCCAACTATATCGATTATGAAAAAGCCTATAAAGAGGTGCATAAGGGCAGGGGTAGTGTTATACCGGCTTCTGCGATGTCGCTGGCCGGCGCTTCGTCCCGAGCGGTATCCCCCGCTTCGGCAAGCGATGACCCCGGCAGGCTTGAAAGAACGCGCGAGACTTCGGATGTAATGTGGAAGTTAAGTAATTACAAGACTATAGATTGCCCTTGCGGAACTAAATTAAGAATTCCTCCGCACTTTAGTGAAAAGAGAATACAGTGTCCGCACTGCGGGAGAAACCATACAGTATAATAGATATATAACATCAGGCAGATAATTAACAGGGGAGATATATGTTTGTCTCCCCTGTTTGTTACAGAAACAATAGCGGAAAAATGAGTTAGTCCGAAGTCTGCCTTGAGCTATCGTTTATACAATGATAAAATGCTTTAGGATAATAATACTCAATTTAAAGAGCGTGTAACATCGATGTCTCCGGGGGAGTGTCGGAACTGGCAGACGAGCAAGACTTAGGATCTTGTGCCGCAAGGCGTGGGGGTTCAAATCCCCCCTTCCCCACCAATAATAGCCCCGGTGGGAGAGCTAACCTCCCCTTTTTGTGTAAAAATTCCGGATATCAGGCATAAAATATATTGACTTTGCCAGTTTTTCAGTGTAATCTGATTGTCAGAGGTATTTTAAATACCATAATATGTTGTGTCAGCCTTTGAAGATGACTAACTCCTTTATTACGAGGAGTGTTATAAATATATGTTGTTTTATAGTTAAAGGAGGCACGCATGCAAGGTGATGAACTAAAAAATAAAGCAAATCCACCCCAGGAACTTCCCCCACCCCCCAAAATTCTTACAAAACCGCTTCCTGCTATTCTGGATGATATGGAAGCCAATATCAGGGCTGCCGTTGAAGCTGCCAAGAGAGCTGAAGACGCTTCGAAGAAAGCCAATGAGGCTGCAGTATTGGCTACACAAGCATCAGGAGAAGCGGAAAAAAGAGCGGAAGATGCCCGTAAGGCAGGGGAGACCGCTGCACAGAAAGCTACTGCGGCAGCCGCTGAGGCGGCGGCTAAAGCTGAACGGATAGCTCAAATTGCCATTGCCGATGCCGAGAAAGCAGAGAAGAAAGCGAAAGAGGCAGCGGATGCCGCCAGCAGAGCGGCAGAAGAAGCGGCAAACAGAGCGGAAGAAGCAGCTCTTCGTGCTGAAGAAATAGCCCGGGCAGCTCAATATGCTGCCGAGGAAGCTACCGCAAAATCCAACGAAGTTGCACAGGCGGCTAAGGAAGTGGCTGCCGCTGCATTGAAAGCGGCAGAGGAAGCAGCTATAAGGGCTGAAGATGCGGCAATTCTTGCCAGAGAAGCTGTAGAACGCTCTATCGAGGCGGCAAATGCGGCAGCGAAGCAGGCGGAAAATTCGGCAAAACTAGCGAAGTCGGCAACGGCAGAGGCGAACAAAAATCTGAATGCCGAGTCTGCCAAGAAAGCTGACGAAGCCGGTAGAGACTCCAAAAAAGCGGCAGCTGTTGCCTTCCGTTTGGCCGATGAAACTGCCAGAAAAGGCGAATTGGCTGACATTGCCGGAGACGCGGCTATACTGGCGGCTAGCAGAATATCCGGAATGCTGGCTGAAAGAATTGATGAATCGGGCAAGGATGCCAAAGAAGCTGCTTCGAAAGCATCCCGTATTGTAGATGAGACTGCCAGGAAAGCAGAATTAGCAGATGCCGCCGGTGATGAAGCGATGGCGGCAGCTATAAATGCCCTTGCCGAACAGGCTGCAAAGAGAGCACGGGAAGCAGCTATCGCAGCTAAAGAATCAGCTTTAAGTTCGATAGAAGCTGCAAAAGCGGCATCAAAGATATCCGATGAAAAACTGGAATTGGCTAAAGCGGCAGCGGCAGAAGCAGCGGCAAAGAGTACTGTAGAATCCGCCGGAAAGGCTGATGAGGCAGGCAGAGAAGCCAAGAAGGCTGCATTGGCTGCAACGCGCTTAGCTCAGGAAGTAGCCAGGAAAGGGGAACTGGCGGGAATTGCAGGCAGAGAAGCAACGGAAGCTGCGACAAAAGTATCCGGTGAATCTGCTATAAGTACTGCGCAGGCAGGCAAAGAAGCCAGTGAAGCATCGATTGCGGCTGCAAAACTGGCTGAAGAGGTAGCGAAAAAAGCAGAGCAGGCAGATATAGCGGCAGATAAGGCTCTGGCAGCGGCTATTTCGTCAGCCGTAGCTCAGGCATTTGCCAAAGCGGAAGAAGCTCAAAGGGCTTCGCAGACAGCCAGCGCCAGAGCTGCCGATATTGCAAGAATGAGGGCTGAGGAAACCGATAAAGCAGCGAGGGAAGCGGTTGCCCGTGCTGAGGAAATAGCCAGGGCAGCGCAGAAAGCCGCTGACGAAGCCTTGGCAAAAGCGGAAGAAGCGCTTGTCAAGAAGATAGTCAGAAAACTCACGCAATCGGAGTGGGTGATATACATGATAATTATCATTCTGGCGATTGTTATGGGTTCCGTTTTCCTGGCTGTTGCTTTGACTACCGGATTATAAACGAATAATTTAATAGTAAACAAATACAATGTTATACCGGCCATCGGCAATCGGGAAATAATTGATTTTATAGCTGATGGCTGGTATAATAAGTTTTCATGGGTGAATATAAAAACCTCTCTACTTCAATTTGAGTGAGGGGTTTTTATTTAATGAATTGTTTTGTACGGATATTCAATTATGAATGATGAAATCAATATAGAGCCAAGCGAACAAAACCTCGAAATGGAAAAAATGCGCCATTCAGCGGCGCATGTTATGGCTGAGGCCGTTTTAGCGTTATTTCCCGATGCGAAATTCGCTATAGGGCCGAGTATCGCAAACGGTTTTTATTACGATTTCGATTTACCGAGACCTTTAACGCCGGATGATTTATCCGTGATAACCGACAAGATGAATTGTATTATTTCACAAAACATGCCTTTTCAGCATGACGAAATAACAAAGGATCAAGCACGCAGCCTTTTCGCTGCTCAACCTTATAAAATCGAGCTCATTAACGATATCGAGGATGAGAAAGTCAGTATTTACCGGCAGGGAAATTTTACCGATTTGTGCCGTGGCCCTCATGTGGATTCCACCGGTAAAATCAAGGCATTTAAACTGGTGAACATTGCCGGCGCCTACTGGCGCGGTGACGAGAAGAATCCGATGCTTCAACGCATTTATGGAATGGCTTTCAATACACAAAAGGAATTGGATGAGCATCTCTTGCAATTGGAAGAGGCTAAAAAACGTGATCATCGCAAGCTTGGTAAAGAATTGGAAATCTTTACCTTTGATGATGAAATTGGACAGGGATTACCTCTTTGGCTGCCCAACGGCGCAGTAATGATAGAGGAAATCGAAAAACTGGCGATAGAAACAGAATTTCGTCATGGTTATGTGCGTGTGAGGACTCCTCACATATCGAAAGAAGACCTTTTCAAGCATAGCGGGCATTTACCCTATTATGCAGAATCAATGTATCCGCCGATGGAACTCGAGGGTGTACGCTATTACGTGAAACCGATGAATTGCCCGATGCATCATAAAATCTTTGCCAGCAAACCACGCAGCTATCGCGATTTACCTCTACGTCTGGCGGAATATGGCACCTGCTATCGCTATGAAAAATCCGGTGAGTTGTTTGGATTAATGCGCGTGCGTTCAATGCAAATGAACGATGCTCATATATATTGTTCGGAGAGTCAGTTTGAGCAGGAATTCACCGATGTAATAGAAATGTATCTGGAATATTTTAAATTGTTCAATATAACGGAATATACAATGCGTTTAAGCACGCATGATGTCAGCGGTCTTGGTAAAAAATATGTCAACAATCCCGTGCTTTGGCTGAAAACCGAGGATATGGTTCGTAAAGCGATGGAGCATAATAATATTCCATACTATGAAGTTGCAAACGAAGCTGCCTTCTACGGCCCTAAGATAGATGTACAGGTTAAAAGTGTTATCGGCAAAGAATTTACATTGGCAACTAATCAGGTTGATTTTGCTCAATCCGAGCGTTTTGATCTGGAATTTACAAACGAAAAAGGGGAGAAGGAACGTCCTTTAATAATTCATCGTGCTCCTTTATCCACTCATGAACGTCTTATCGGTTTTTTGCTGGAGCAGTATGCCGGGGCATTTCCTGTTTGGCTATCGCCGCTTCAAGTAGCGATATTACCGATTGCAGACCGTCATCAGGATTATGCCAAAAAACTGGAATGCGAATTAAAAGGCAAAAATGTGAGGGCGGAAACCGATTATCAGCAGGGTACCGTTAACAATAAAATCAGGCAGGCGCAAACCAAAAAAATACCTTATATGCTTATTATCGGAGATAAGGAAGTCGATAACGGTACTGTTTCGGTGCGTTTCAGAAACGGCGAACAAAGGAACGGTATTCCTTTCAATGATTTTATGAATATAGCTCTTAAAGCGGTAACGGAAAAAACTGAAAATTAAAAATACTTGATAAGAATAGCTTTACTATGCTATAGTCCTTTTATGAAAGTCAGAGAATAGGGGAGGGATATAAAGACATAATTAAAGAGTTACGTGTAAACGAAAAAATTAAGTGCAAAGAAGTACGTCTCGTCGGCGAAAAGGGTGAGCAGTTAGGTATAATGCCTTTGTATCAGGCACGCGAACTCGCTAAGAAACAGGGTTTCGATCTCGTAGAAGTTGCACCGATGGCTGTTCCGCCTGTTTGCCGTCTTATGGATTATGGGAAATTTAAGTATCAACAGACAAGAAAAGAACGAGAGACAAAAAAGACACAGAGACTTTCGTTACTAAGAGAAGTAAGGCTTCGTCCCAAAATTGGCGACCACGATTTCGATGCCAAGGCCAGGGCAGCGAAAAGGCTTTTGGAGGGTGGAGATAAAGTTAAATTAACCATAATGTTTCGCGGACGTGAAAATGCTCATCCTGAATTGGGTTTACGCTTACTGGAAAAAATGTCTGATTCCCTGAAAGAAATCGCTTCTGTTGAAAAGCAACCGATTAAAGAAGGAGCGAGATTACATATCATATTAGTGCCGCAACAATCGGCTTTGAAAACTAAAGTAAAGGAAGAAGTAAAACAGGAAGAAGATGCCAAAACTTAAAACACACAAAGGTGCAAAAACCAGATTCCATATCACCGGCAGCGGGAAGATTTTGCGTACCAAGGGTATGAAAAGTCATTTACGCCGCAATAAATCCCGCCGGGTGAAGATGCAGTTCGATGAAACTATCCCGCTGCATTCGGCTGACGAAAAAAGAATAAAAAGGCTTATCCCGAACGGGGTATAGTTAGGTAGGAGTAATAATTTGCCAAGAGTAAAAAAGGGTGTAACCGCACATAGACGACATAAAAAAGTGCTCGCAATTACCAAGGGGCACAGGGCAAGCAATCATTCGCTTTATAAGCGTGCACATGAATCTATGATGCATTCGTTAAGATATGCATATATTCATCGCAGAGACCGCAAGGGGGATATGAGAAAGCTCTGGATTACCCGTATCAATGCGGCAAGCAGAGCATATGGTGTAACTTACAGCCAGTTGATGAACGGGTTAAAAGCTTCGGGAATTGATATTAACCGCAAGATGCTGGCTGATATGGCTGTTAACGAACCGGATTCGTTTGCCAAACTGGTAAAACTGGGACAGGCATCTTAAAACAGCATCGCTTACATTGCAATAAAAAAACCCACGCTATTCAGCGAGGGTTTTTCGTTTTTCTGTCTTTTTAACGGATTGGATTATAAATCCATCACCGCTTTCAATTCGTTATCGGATACATTTTCCAGGCGGAAACCAAGGTTGCGGACAAGATTTATCATCTTGATATTATCCTTGAGGATAATTCCGTATAAACCTTTAAGATTCTTTTCCCTTGCAATGCCGATCAGCATATCCGTCAATTTATGCCCCAGCCAGATATCCTGAAACTCATCGGCGATAACGGTGGCAAATTCCCCGAATTCCTTTCCGGATTCTATAATCAAGCGGCTCACGCCTACCAGCCGCTTCTTGCCGGTTCCGTTATATTCAGCTACGATTGCTATCTCTCTATCGTAATCTATATTGCAAAAACGGCTCAGCATATCATGAGTAAATTCATTTATCGGATGGAAAAACCTGAAACTCTTGGATTGCGGAGATAATGAATCCAAAAGCGCATGTTCCAGCGGTTCGTCTTCCGGGCGAATAGGACGCAGCAATACCTGTTTCCCGTCGTGACATGTCCATGTTTGGATATAGCGGGTCGGATAGGGAGAAATAATCAGGTGGGAAGATTCTGCCACTCCCTTCTTGATAACGTCCAAATCCAACACGATACGGGCATCCAGAGCTATTACCTTCCCTTCACTGATAACGAGCGGATTAATATCCAGTTCAGCAATTTCAGGGAAATCGACAATCATATTCGACACCCTTATCAGCGTTTCATCTATTAGGTGAAGGTCGACAGGCGGTTTGCTTCTGAAACCCTTGGATAATGCCGAGTATATTTTGGTTCCCTCGACCAATCTTCTTGCCAGCACCTGGTTCAGGGGAGGCAGCCCGATTGAAATGTCTTTGTGATATTCCGCCTCGATGCCGCCCTGCCCGAATATTATTACCGGACCCAACGTCACATCTTTTTTACTGCCGATAATAAGCTCATAGTCATATTTACCGACCATTTTCTGTATAGTAACGCCGTCAATCTTAGCTTTAGGTGCGTTTTGTTTAACAGTTTCCATCATATTTGCATATGCCTGTTGAAGCTGCTGCGGGTTTTTAATATTTAAGGCAACGCCGCCGACATCGGATTTATGAGAAATGTCCGGGGATTGTATTTTCATAACTATCGGATAACCGACGGAATCCGCAGTGGCAATCGCCAGGTCGACATCCTTGGCAAAAAACGGATAGCTCACCCCGATACGGTATGTATTGAGGAATTTCTTCGAATCCTCTTCGTTTAATAATGTTTCCCCTTTGTTTACGGCGTTATTTATAATCGTCTTCAAATGGTTTTTGGCAATACCGACGTCGAATGGAATGTCTTCAGGTATCTGATACAGACTTTCCAGGTTCTTAGCATATTTATACATATAAAGATAGGCTTCCATTGCTTCTTCGGGGAATTCATATGTCGGCACTTTATTGGCATAGAAAAGTTGTCTTGCTCCGGCGACGTCCTTGCTTCCCATCATTGTGGTAAGAATAGGCTTGGTACTCTTTTTGGATATCTTTACAATACCTTTTGCCACGTCGGTAGCATTTGCTGCACCCTGCGGAGTATAAATAACGACGATACCGTTGATACCCGGGTCCTTAAGTGCGACTTCTATGGCTTTGGTATAACGTTCGGCATCGGCATCCCCGAGTATATCTATCGGATTTGCCTTGCTCCAGAAAGGCGGTAAAACTTCATTCAGGGCATTAATTGTTTCCGGTGATAAAACGCTGAGTTTTCCGTCTTTAGCGATCAGGGCATCCGTTGCAAGAACGGAAGGCCCTCCTGCGTTGGTAATAATGGCAACATTTTGCTCTTTGGGAAGATGCGTGGAATCGAGTATCGACGCACAATTGAAAAGGTCGGCAACTTCATCTACGCGTACGACGCCGGCACGATTGAAGACAGCATCGTAATATGCGTCGTCACCGACAAGTGCGCCGGTGTGGGATTTTGCCGCCTGAATACTCTCCTGGAATTTACCCGGTTTGATAACGATAATCGGTTTACTGCGGGCAAAACCGCGCGCAGCGCTCATAAAATTCTTGACGCTTGCCAAAGTATTGCCTATTGTTTCCATGTAAATAATGATGCTCTTGGTTTCCGGGTCATCTCCGAAATAGTCTATAAGGTCTCCGAAATCGACGTCCATCATGCTTCCTATGGAAACGAAGGCGCTGAAACCGATATCCCTGTTGATTGCCCAGTCGAGAACTGCAGCGCCCAGAGCTCCGCTCTGAGAAAGGAATGCTATATTCCCTGACTTTGTAATCTTGCGGGCAAAAGAACCGCTGAAATCGGCACAGGGGCGCATAGAACCCAGACAGTTCGGCCCCATGAGGCGGATATTGTTTTTGCGACATATTTCCATTACCTTTTCAAGGCGTTCATTTCCAGCTTTTCCGGCTTCTTTAAATCCGGCGGAAATAATGGTAATCGCTTTGGTTCCGATTTCAGCGCAGCTTTCGACTATAGCAGGCACATTTTCCGCGGCAATGGTAATAATTACGAGTTCGGGGACTTCGGGGAGGCTGGCAAGGTTTGGATAACACTTTAAATCGAGCAGGGTTTCATATTTGGGATTGATTGGATATACCTTGCGTTTGTCTTTGCCGATGATAAGGTTTTCCAACACAATATTTCCGATTGCTCCCGGCCGATTGGAAGCTCCTACCAGTGCAACGCTCTGCGGGTCGAAAAATGAATTGATTTTGTTCATAATTGCTGCCGTTGTTCTCCCCCTTTTTAATGATTTTAATCAATCTTTCAAAAAATATAGGTATATTTTTAAAGAAAAACCCCTATTGTCTAATATAATAATATAAATAGTAAAATTCTTCAATTTAAAGAATTAACAAATCTTTAAATTTTTTACATTAAACGGGAAATATTCCCGTTAACAAAGCGACTTTTAAAAAAACATATAGAACAGCCTGGGAAGGGGGAGTGCAATATTTATATATTGAATAATATACATTACATAATGTTTTATTATATTAATCGGTGATTGTTATAGCAGCAGGAAAATTAATTCAACTATATCTATCTACTAAAATAGATGTCATAAATAGTCTATAATATTAATGAATATGATTCTTTATATATAGGATTGAATTGAATGGAGGTTGGAATTGCCGAAGGCCGATATTAACGGAATCAATATAGATTATAAAATTGAGGGCAGCGGAGAACCTCTTGTTATGATAATGGGAGTAGCTTCAACTAGAAAAGCCTGGTTATTTCAAACGTCAGCTTTTAAAAAACACTTTCAGGTAGTTACTTTCGATAACCGAGGATGCGGAGAATCCGACAAACCATCCGAACCTTATTCTATAAGGGATATGGCAGACGATACGGCAGGTTTGATGAACCATCTGGAGATTGATAGAGCGCATGTGCTCGGGGTATCTATGGGCGGGATGATAGCTCAGGAACTGGCGATTAAATATCCGGAAAAAATAAACAAACTGATACTGGGCTGCACTTTTGCCAAAAAAGCTGAACCCGGCGGTATTTCTACTGAACTGGCAAAAAAACTGGGTTATGAAGGCGATTACTCTTACAGCGATTTATTAAGCTTACCTGTCAAAGATATTATACTGGCGCTGGCGGAACTGGCTTTCAACAGAAAAATCAACAGGTTTTTTCTGTTACCGGTAATGAAATTCTGGATAAATAAAATGGATATTTCAGGGATATCGAATCAGATAGAGGCAATATGGCAGCACGATACGCTGGAAAGATTGAAATTTATTAAATCTCATGTGCTTGTGATAACCGGCAGCGATGACAGGGTAATCAATCCGCTATCTTCAGAAGTTATAGCCGAACAGATACCGGCTTCCAGGTTGGTGAAATACGCTGGAGGTTCACATGCATTCTTTGTTGAAATGAGGAAACGTTTTAACAAAGAAGTAATCGCTTTTTTTAAAAACGAATAGCGAAATAGAACAGGTGTTACCGTTTACCGGGTTTTACTATTTCAGTAAAGGACATTTACACCTGATACAATAATCTTCTTTAATATCATTAAAGTGTCTACAGGCTACGCATAAAATCTCAGAATCCCGGCTTTTATCGTATTTTTCATAATAAAACAAACCTTTGTGATGCCGCACACGGTCGCCAATTTCGTAATAATTAAATATATGCGGGTAGTCCGTCCATTTGATGGTTTTTATAATTCCCGAATCCTTTTCTATTTTCATAACATACTGCGTCCGGTATTCATTACCGGAATGTTTGTTATAGAAATGTTTATCGATTACTACTCCATCCCAGGTTTTATCCATTTTTCTTTTTATGGTTTGCAGTGCTGCAATTGTAATAAACATGCCACCTATTCCCATGCCGTAAAAAAGAGACTCAGGCCAATCCAGTTCGCCTGTAGAATGACCGTAAATCGGAAAGCTGATAACGGCTATAATGAACAGAATAAAAGAAAAAAGGAATGACCAGGCTATGGAATCCTTTTTGTATTTGGAATAGGAGGAGTCGGATATCTTTCGTGAAAAACTCATAAATTTAACCTTAGTTAACCGGTGGAG
Source organism: uncultured Dehalococcoidales bacterium (assembly GCA_964399425.1). Lineage (GTDB taxonomy): Bacteria > Chloroflexota > Dehalococcoidia > Dehalococcoidales > UBA5627 > UBA5627. The sequence continues at coordinate 28,143 of CAYNQR010000005.1, forward strand.
TAATTCTACCATATAAATGCGATTATAAAAATGGAACTGCTACCAAATACCTATTTTGTAGCAGTTCTGCGGAAAGGGGCTGAATCAGGTTATTGCTTTATGGATAACCTGTTTATGATGGGAGTTCAGCAAAGCCGGTAGATTGCGATTGATGATTTCGTCAGCATATTTTATGAAGAGCTCTAGGCTATTCTGGTCAGAAGTATTCACTTACAGCCTCTCCTAACCATTTCATTACTTTGGCGTCTTCCTTTTCAGCCGTTGCCGACCTTCAATTTATCAGAATCAGATTTATAGTCGCGTAGTATACTAAAAATCCGAAGGGCAGAGTTTAACAAACCGAGCCCGTTGATTAATAAATAGCAGTAATATGGTACGGCATGGATATGAAAACGTGATTGTCCGGATCTGGAGTCTGTCGAATTGAGAAAGACATACAGGTTGAGCATATACACCTGTTGATGGGATATCCCATCCCAAACAGGGCAGTAGGTGATATAAAATATGAAAGGGTGATAAAGCGGTACATTACGAGTAAGACAAGAGAAAGGTTTATTGGAAAGAGGCAGCGCATTGTTTATCGGCTTTGCTTATTGTTATCGATGCAAGTTTTCTTTTTAAGAAAAAAATTAGTTGCAGTTAATGACACATAAGGTTTATTAAGAACAAATAAGAGGCATTAATTTTCCACTAATGAATATTAATAACCGATAAGGGCTTTTTAGATGCCGATAAGAAATTTTATGAAACATCAATTGGCGGCTAAGTACAGATAAGCGACATACCAAAGCTATTCCACAACTGTCCACAAGTTTTTGAGGGAAATTATGAGCATATTAAACCGGTTATTTAGGCGGTTCAATAAAAAATCATCCCCGTCTGCCCCAGAAGGGATGTATAAACACTTCCGAAGGCCTAGAGGCTCAGTAAAAAGGAACCATTATTTCAAGGGTTCAAAAGAAATACATACTGCCTTAAAAAAATTCGCTGAGAATCGAAGAATGTCTATCTCTGATGCTACCGAATATCTAATAAGGCTGGAAACGAAATGTCATTACAAAAATCATCAAGCATTGTTAAAAAAATACAACAATATTCGGAGAATTAAATTCTAATACAGTTATTTACCGTTTAAATAGTCTTGGCAGCAACTATAAAGCTTTCAAACATTAAGCTGAAGTGCAACGGGATAACATTCTGACGGAAAGTGCAAAACACTGAGAATTGATGCCCATAATATAAAGTGTAGTTCACGACACGCCGTTTAGTATCTCCGATATCGAGCAATATTATCGGGTATATCCCTGAGTTGTATAAGATGATATCCCTTCTTCCATGTATAATACAACTGTTCGCCTAAGGCATGGAGTTTATAGCTAAAATATTGTTTAACCTGCTAACATTCAACAACCCCCCCTATCACAACACTGCAGCTTGCAACTTTATCATCGTGATGTGGTTTGAATTTAAATTGATATGTTCTGATAGATTGGGGATCAATTCCCTCTATCAAAGCTACATTAGTACCGATTATTTCTTTTCTATAATCGTAAAATGTAGCTACAATTGCCGTATCTGTCTTGATATCGCTTATATTTTTAACAGATCCGGTTACTTCCTCTTCTCCGAACTCGTTAGTTTTCGTGAAGTTTCTTCTGAATTGAACCCTTTCAATGTCCGCCGTAATTACCCGTAATACTTTAATTGCGTAACTTTTTACCATATCGTGTAAACTTGCATTTGAAGCACGTATAACAACACCACGGCTTACACCCGGTTTTAACTCAACTTCTATATGTTCAACTTTATCCAGAATGTTGCCTTCCTCGTCATAAAATGTAGCCTCAAGTAATACAGTGGCAATTGTTGAATCCGTAATATTTCTTATAGCAGTATCAATACTAGGTGGTTTCCCCGAATCTTTCGCTAACGGAGAGAATTCAATAAGACTGTGTTTTAGAATAATAACCTGATCAGAATCAGTGATACACGGAACATTAGTTTCCATTCCAACAATCCCACCGGCATCCCCCGGTTTTTCTTCCAACTCGCTCTTATTTACATTTAGCAGCTTTTTATCTTCTTTTGTGGACAATTAAATTACCTCCTGTTTATTTTTAATATTGCCTGGTAAAAGTTGGCCGTTCCGAACAAATGTTAATTGATGACTGAAACGGTTTTCGGTTTTTGCTACTTTTTATCCTTGCCTTCCCGATTTTCGAACTTCTCTGGGCTGACTTTTACCCAGGGTCATATTTACGATCCAGCGCCAGTGCTGGATAACATGTATTATAATTATTGCCAGCATTAATATAGCTACCCAGGCATGAATGTCCAGCCACTCGTTCCTCTGCAACCCCCAGAAAGTGCGGCCGATTCCGGATACCATATTATTGTAGTCCAACATCCCCCTCGGTAAAACAAGCCAGATAACACAGCCTGACAACACCTGAAAAGCAGTCATGATGAACAATACAAAGTTAGTAATATAGCGTTCCAGTATTGCTTTTTGACGTGTTGCAAAGTAGTCTTTAACCTTTATAGCAGTCTCAACAATCCACCGCCAGTTAGTTGCCATATGCAAGAAAACAATAAATATAGCCGCAACTGATAACCATGAGTGAATATCAACCCACATATATCGTGGTAATTGAAATATCCTCAAGTAGTTACCTGCCTGTCCTAAACCCAATTGTAGACAATGATAACCTCCATGTTCGCCAACACCCCTTGGTATAACAAACCAAAGTATATAACTTGATATGATGACAGCTATAAATATGCATATCAGAAGCAAGACAATTGCATAATTACCATAATTTCTATACTTCACCATTCATCAACCGAATGCCAGCTTCTGTCTTATGTTTTTATAATATCCATATTCATCAAAACATTCTTCAGAAGATTGCATTAGAGATTCAATGGCTGTGATCAGAGACGACAATCTGGCATTCCTTTCAGTTTCATCAGCTATATCCATGATATTATCCACTTCATCAGCAGCTATCCTTTCAAGCTTGGTTTGAATCCGGTCAGCGATTGCCAGGCTATCATGATAATATATCCTGTATTTCTCTGATTCATTGATAGAATAATGCAAAGATTCAAATATAAGCTCTATCAGCCCCTTTTTATCAAGCAAATCCGTTTCATGGTTGAGCCACTGATGCCATGATGGTTTGGACAAGGCATTTATATACTCCTCAAGATCCCTGAAGAGAAGTTTATAACCATGCTTTTCAGGTTGATCAAAAGCCAAGGATCCGGGGTCTATAATTATCGGGCCGACAATTGGAGTAGGGACATAGTGCTCAATATACTTGAAACTCTTTTTTTGAATAGCAACATGGTCAAGCATACAAAGCTCATCCCAGAGTTCCCATGTTTTTTTAATAGTAGTTGAGTCTTCACCAGCCAACCCTACTGAAAAGAAAACTGTTACCGGAATATGGTATTTATGACAAAGTTTGACTGTATCCAGCAGTTCTTCGGTTGTATAATTTCTTCCTTGCCTTTTTCGTACAGAACAAGAACCTGAATCCGGACAGATATATAGAAGCACCTTTCGGCCAATAGCCGCTACTTCTTTGATAAAGCTCTCGCCGGCGGGTGCAAGGAGATCAATTGACAATTGAACATCCTCTGGTATTTCCCGGTGAAGTATGGCCATTAATTCCCTCCAGTAACTTTCACCGCCCATGCGCGGGTCTTGGTAAAGCCCAATAAATTTAATGCCCTGTTGACGGAGTTGCCGTATGTCATCAGCAATTTTAACAGGGCTTCTAAAAGAAGGCCTGAGCATCCCCATGTATTTTTTGTAACTGTAGGACGATGCTCCACAGGTAGTACAGTTATAAATACAACCTCGACAGACAACCAGACTTCCATGCGGCTCCTTATCCTCAGTAAATATGGAGGTTTTAGGTTCTAATAAATCGAAACGGGTGAAGTTAAACTCATCGAGATCGCAAGATGTTTCCATAAGAGGAGTTACCTTTATTTCTCCACTCTGCAAACGATAAGTTAGATTAGGAGTATTTCCAATCCTGTTGTTTCTTTTTAAATCTTTAATGAAATGCAGTAGCGGTTTTTCCGCTTCTCCTCTGATCACTGCATCCACAAAGTTATATTTAGCTATTATTTCCTGGTGGAAATAGGTAGCCGTAAGCCCTCCTAATATAATCAGTGAATCAGGATGCAACTCTTTACATAGTCTCGCAACTTCAATAGCACCCTGAGCATGGTGATGCCAATGCAGATCAATACCAAATATCTTGGCCGAGAGATTTTTCAGATGTTTTTTGACGTCAAATTCGGCATCGGCAGTCATCCGGTCGGCCAGATTATCGATTATGACCTTGTAACCAAAAGAATCGAGATAATTAGCAATGCTAATCATACCTATCGGAACTTTAACAAACTGGATACGTTCCACTGTAGAACCGAGAGGACCCGGAAACAGAGGTTTTTTGCGAAAATCAAAGATTGCCGGAGGATGAATTAGTATAATATCGTAATCTGTCATGGTCGGGTTTCAGTCTCTCTTCACATTTAAATTTATTAAGATGAAATTGCTGTATCAGTCATATACAGCTTCATTCTATGCCTGTAATAAGTGAGTATTTATCATGTGCAGAATGATGAAGATGGAGAAACCTTAATTTTATCACCTTTTATCAGGATCAACCTCACTCATTACACGTTTAACCACATCTATTGCTTCCCTGTTGCCCTTTATGTACCGGTTGAGAGCATCATCAACTTCGGCTCTGGTGTATATACCATATTTACCCCTCAGATTAATAGAAAATTCTATTGAGTCGATAAATAGCTCGGCATTCGAATATTTGTCTAAAAAACGCGTTTCATACGATATCCATTGAGGCCACACCAATTGCGACATGCCATGGACATAGTCTTCAAGGTTTTTAAATATCAAACGATATCCGTGTTTATCTGGAAAATCAAATGAGGGTGAACCCGGGTCAAGCAGTATCATTGGCCCGAAAGCATAACTAAAAGGCGCTTTATTATCACTCCTGGAATTTGTTAGGCAAATAAGCTCCCAGAATTTCCAGGTTTTTTTAATAGTATCAGGGGTATCATTTGCCAGTGAAATCATTGTATGAATTCCTAAAGGAATATCATATTTCTTGCACAGCTTCGCAAAGTTTAAGATCTCATCATTTGTATAATCACGCCCATGGATTTTTCTTATGCTGTCTACTCCTGACTCAGGCGAGATGGTAATAACGATTGGTAAACCGCTTTTGGATAGTTTTTTCAAAAAATCTTCGCCTGCAGGGCGAAAAACTTCAATTGTTATTTCTTCCGGCTTAACTTTCAGGTTTTTTAAAGCAGTAATAAGCTTGCTTACATATTCATTGCCTCCCATATTGGGGTCTTGCGCAAGAAATACCATTCCGACTCCTTGACTGACAAGTTTTTCTATATCTTCAGCTATTTTAGCCGGACTTCGAAAAGCAGGTTTGTGCCTGCCCAGGTATTTCTTATAGCTGTAGGCTGACCCACCACATGAGACGCAATTATGCAAACACCCACGGCAAACAGGTATAGTCCAATGAGGCGCCCAACCCGGTCCGAAGATGGCTCCTTTAGGTTCGATCAAATCAAAACGTGTATATTCGAATTCGTCTAAATCTTTGACCGGTTCCATCAAAGGATTAATATTTGTTTTACCTGTAGTATGGCGAAAAGTAAGATTAGGGACATCTTCCAGGGTTTGATTGCCTTCGAGTGTTTTCATCAATTTTAAAAAAGGTTTTTCAGCTTCTCCGCGAATCACAATATCTACAAACTCACTTTTATGTATAATTTCCTCGTGGAAAACGGTAGCAGTCAATCCTCCCATAATAACAATGGCTTCCGGATGCAACTTCTTACATAGCCGCGCCAACTCAATAGCTCCCTGGCAATGCACACACCAATTAAGACCAATGGCAAATATTTTGGCTGAGAGCCTGCTAATGTGTGCTTCAACATCAAAATCCAAGTCCTTTATCATCCGCTCGCCTATATTGTCGACAATAACTCTGTATCCGTTTTTGTCAAGATAATCGGCAATACTGAGCATACCAATCGGTGGGATTATAAATTGTTCGGTGCTTTCACATACCGTATGACCTATCGGACCGGGAAAAATCGGCTTCTTACGGAAATCATAAATTGCCGGCGGGTGTATTAATATAACATCATAATTATTCATAATTTTATTACTCAGCTTTAATAGATACTTAAATAATTTATATAATAATATTAATACCAGCCTTAAGCAACACGAATAAGCTGAATTCAGCCAAATTATGGATTTGTACGCCTGTTCACTTCAAGAGTTTCAATGAGCCTCCGTCACCATTAGAACGGTGACGGAGGCTCATTTAGACAATTTCGTTTCTTTAGCGATCCTTGCCCACAATCAAATTGCGAACTAAAGCAAGAACCAGAAGCAAAGCCCCAGCTGCACAAGCCAACCAGTATCCTATTAAAATATCCGATTGGCCACCGCTGGCCATTCCGCCTCCCAGATCAAGATAGAAGAAGCCCCGGAAAGGAGTATCAAAAAGTGCTGCCGTTTTTGTCGATATCATATATACAGCTGCCAGAGCAACGACAATATATGAAAAGCCTACAATTCCTATAATTAAATTAGGTACTCCGATTCTAAGCTTTCCTATTGTAAACCCTTTACTTTTAATAAACAGTCCAACTAGAATTGCCGCAACAGCTATTCCAAAATATACCCACATCACTGAAGTAAACCAAGCCGGCATATTCTGGGCTTCAACCTGGTTCGTAAAAATACCTATGGCTGCCGGATCGTACCAAAGTCCATAGGGATAGACCTCAGCCACTACTTTCCTGAGCTCATAAATCTCGGTAAACCACCAGGGTTGAAGAAAACTGTACACCATTAAGCCCCCGGCCAGCAAAACCAGTACACGAAATATCCAGGATCTTACACCTCCTCCCAGGGAAAACCAATTACCTATCATATATCACTCCTTTTCCAGAAAACATAACTAAGATAATGCTATCTCCCCGAGCCCGATATCCTTTTCAACCGTGCTTACTGACATCGTCTTGGTTTTGCCGTCTTTGCTGATTGTCAATGTGAATTCAGCAGCCGGTAGATCATGGAACCAGAAATCACCGAAGTTATCGGTAGTGGCATTATAAGTGCTGCCTCCACCGGTAAGAGTGCAATTGGCCCCTATGACAACTTCTTTTGCTCCGGGATCATAGACCAATCCGGCAACGAATCTTTTAGGTAAGCCCATGTAGTACACACGGGTATTGGGGGTGTCGCCGAAATCAGGCTTTAACCTTTCTGCGCTGGAAATAAGCCCACTGAGTTCAGACTGCTCACCAAATTTAATATTTTCGTGCGGACAGAAATCAGCACACCTCGGCTCTTTCCATTTATTATCCAGCAGATGTGCGCAGCCGGTGCATTTCTGCGCCAGGTGAAGAGCTGCGTTGTAGTAAATACTACCATAGGGACAGGTATTCAAACAGTTCTGGCATCCGGTGCATTTTGCCGGATCTATTATGACCAAGCCGTCACTTCGCTCATATATGGCACCATCTACTGGGCAAGCTGCTTTACAAGGAGCATTTTCGCAATGCTGGCAGGGCACAAACACATGGGATATCCTGACTTGAGGGATTTGCCCCCTCTCATAATAATTCAGTTTACCCCAAAACTGTCCTGTGTCCGGCTGCGGTTTAGCATAGGGCGACCAGTCATTGCCGCAATGCTCATCTTTGCAGGATATTTGGCAACCATAGCAACCACTACAGTGTGCGACATCTATAACAAAAGCTTTCATTTAACTACTTACCTCCTTCAAGCCAGGCTTCCACAGTAAGACCGGCACCAGAATCATAACTCCTAGAGAACTCTTCGGGATATTTGCGTCGCATTTCCTCATATTCGTTTCCGCTCAGTTTTTCGACCGCAACCAAAAAACCGCTTGAGACCATACCGGTGCAATTCTTGGATAATCCGTTCTCCGGACAAATAACGTTATTATCTCCTCCACGGTTTACCCATTTATGTTCTCTTTCCGCAAAATCATCATCATCGAATCCCAACATATCCAATCTTGCGCCATGATCCTGATACACGGAACCTGGAATTATCCTCTCGGTCACATGTGCAGCGCCCCAGGTCGTTCCTCTTTCGTTGTGCATCTTGCAGATGTCCCCTGCCTGTATTCCTCTTGCAGCAGCATCCGATGGATGTAGCCAGATCGGTTCATATAAATACCCGTCAGGACCTTTAACTTTGCAGGTCGGTATTTCTCTGAACCAGGTCACATCATCATACTGGTTGTGTACACGCCATCTGGGATGGTTAGATACTATTACCAATGGATACTTCCCGGCTCTTTCACTGACCTTGTAGTTCTCGTTATGCCACCAACCTTCTTCAGGGGGACCACCCACAACATGATGCGGGAAGGGAGCTCTTTCACGATCATCCGGGAAGTGCTCAGCAAGCCTGGCTGAATAGAACTCCAGCTTGCCGGAAGGTGTTTGCAGTGGATTCTTGCCGGGATCTTCATAGAACGGGCGCATCATGCGTGCTCTGGCAGGCCAGTCCTGGTTAATAGGAGCAGGTACATATTTCTTCTGCTTCAGATTATTAAAGCTGATATAATCACCGGCTCCAGACCTTTCAAAGCCGAACTCGAGCCATTCATCTACTGTTTTGCCTCCGGTAACGGCTTCTACCGAACCGGCATATCTTCCGCCATGTTCCTCCAGCTTCTTGGCAATCTCGATAGCTGCCTCATAATCACTCTTTGATTCACCTATTGGTTCACAGCATTTATCCCACATAACTAACCCGGGTATTTCCGCACCTGCAGTAAGAATATCCGGTGTTTCTGCGGCAGTAGTAATCGGTAAAAGAATGTCAGCACAGGTTGCTTCATTCTCCATCCAGATTGCTTGTATGGCATAGCATTCGATCTTAGGATCTCTGATGGCATGCAGGAACTTGTAGCCATCATTCCAACAAACACACATGCAGGCATAGTCTTGATAAATCATGTGGAATTGTCCGCCACCCTGCTCCGCAGGCCAGGGATACTCATATTTTACAAATTGTTCTGCAGTTGGACGTGCACGGGATGTAGAGCCCCACTGTTCGGTCTTCCCTTCCAGTATGGCTTTATGGATTAGCATCTTAGAAAAAAGCTGGAACGGCTTGTCTGCCATACCGTATCCGCCGCCTCTTTGTGCAGCCCCGGGAGAGAAACCTGGTCTTGCCGGAGGTCCTCCTGGAGTATCCATTTGTTGCCGGCCCGGTGCTCCCAGTCCCTGCATTCCCATAACAACACACATCCACCTTGACCATTCATGGGTATACGGTCCCCTGATAGCGGGGCCACCATTCCCAAGCGCCCAGCTGGTTCTCTTGGAAGCCCATTCCCTCGCCAATGCCTTAATCGTCCATTCCGATATTCCACACCATTCAGAAGCCCAGGCCGGACTCTTTACGACTCCGTCTGTTTCTCCCATTACGTATGGCTTGATATAGTCATCAAAACCTATTGAATGAGAGGCAATATAATCCTTATCGTATGAATCTTCTGTTATCCAGGTATGAATGATGGCCATTGCCAGTGTCTCATCCTGGCAAGACATAATAGGAATCCATTTATCCGGATGTGCAGCATTCTGATAGTTCAAATCCGGTGCTATATGTACGAATTTGATTCCAATATCCTGAAGCCACCGGCAATACTTGGTCGAAAAGTTTCCATTGGACTGCGATGTAGTTAACCAGTCTCCACCGGTTATTACCAGCATCTCGCAGTGCTCCGCTATTTCGATTTCTTTGTTTGAGTTGGGTTGGATTTTACCGTCCCCGGCATCGGAACCCCAGACATGTTTTGCACCCCAGTAGTGGCCTTCCCAGCTATCTGCATTTCTCTGTGAGATGGTATAACCTATCCTGTCCATGAACGGCGTGTGCATACCGCCGCCCCAGTTCTTGTGAATAGTTCCCATCTCCCGGTGAGCCGAATCTGATTTATTCAGTATTGCCATATCGCCATATTTTTCCCAGATTCTTACCATCTCGCCGGCAATTATATCTGTGGCTTCATCCCAGGAAATCCTTTTGTACTTACTTATGCCGCGATTCTGAGGATTGATTTTTGCAGAGTCACCACCGGGTTCCCAGTCTACCCGTTTCATCGGATAGCGAACCCTGTTGGGAGAATAGATGCGTTTCTTGTAACCGAGTTGAAAGTAACTCTGCAAGGTTTTTTTGGGACACTCCAGTGTTTTGCCATGTGCTTCATACTTCCACTGGCTCACAGCCAGATCGGCTTCGGAATATTGTTCGGTATAGTGATATGGTCTGATCCTGACAATTTTACCGTTTTTACTGTCTACTGCAGTTATATATCGGTGATTCCCGGCAAGCGGTAATACATTGGTAGTAACCGGTTCCTGCCATGGCTCGACTCCACCACTGCCTGGCTGTGTCACTGTTTTAGTTTCGGTTACTGTAGCTCCACTGCCACCAACCGTCGTAGTCTCGGTAATGGTAACGGCTCCACTGCCGCCAACCGTAGTTGTAACCGTCTTTTCAACCGTCTTGGTAGTCGTAACAGTCTTAGTTTCGCCGCCGCTACAACTGGAAAGCAATCCTGCACCGACAGCTCCGCCGACAACTACTGTACCCGCACCGACAAGGAAATCACGTCTGGATACGTCGCCAGATTGCTTTCCCTCTTCCGTTAAAGTTAATTTCTCTTTTTCTTTTTTCAATTTTTTATTTCTCCTTTCATAGATTCTAATTAAATAACACAAGTTGTTTAATAGGCATCCCCTCCTTTTTGACTGCTGACATTGATATAAATATAATTTAACGATTAACCTCAGAATTTAGTCATTATTCGATTGGCTTTCCCATTTACTTCGTCTTATAATTGCCCTTAATCTTGCTGCAAATATATTTTTATTGAAAGGTTTTATAATAAAACTATTTGCGCCGGAATCCAGAGCTCTTTCGAGTAACTGGATATCTCTGTCATGGGAAACAAATATTATTGGAATGTCGTTATCCTCCCTAATTTGCTTAACCAATTCACAACCTGACATATCAGATAATTTTAAGCCTATAATTATTGCTTCATGCACTTCATTACTTCTTATATCATTAAGACATTTTTTACCTGAAGAATAAATTTCTACTTTACAATCGTATTGAAATATTTCAATAGCCTGTTTTATATCATCGATAGCATTGGCGTCGGTATCCGCAATTATCATAACAATCTATCCTTAAATTCATTTGCGTAATCTATCTATTTTTATATATAAACCTGATATATTCATCGTAATATAAATAAGATTTTTAAAAGCCGCAGATGTCTCTTTCAGGAAGGTTGAGAAGACTAATTAATTGCTTGCTATACTATAATTCAATATAACAAATGTATATTAATAAACCTGTAAATATAGCCAGTTATTAATAACAATATAGAAATATATATTAATATAATTGAAATAATTTGCAGGGAAATTTGAGATTCAAGCTGAATGGGAGAGGAATTGTTACAATGACTTATTTTATATTCTGAAATTAGTATTTTAAATTATCAACTTTGTCCATTGGTATTAAAGTAATAACCGATACCGGATTTAGTAATAATCACGTTTTTGTTACCTGTGCGAGATTCTATTTTATTACGAATACGTTGAATGTGCACCCTAAGTGCATTTTCCTCCCCGGGGTAATAGTTGCCCCAAATGTTGTTATATAGATTATTATAGGCGACCACATTCCCCTTGTTAATTAAAAGTAGATAAAGAATTTGGGATTCAATATTTGTCAGATATATTATTTTCTCTTCATATATTAATTGTCTCTTGGATAAACTGAAATTATATAGCCCGATTTTTAGATATTCCTGTTCATACAGGTTTGTTTTCTTCATAACATTGTTAACACGGGCGAGAAACTCAAGATGGCGGAATGGTTTGGAAATATAATCATTTGCTCCTAATTCAAGTGCTTTAACAATATCACGTTCTTCTCCTCTAACTGTCAATACAATAACTGGTACATTAGAAAATAAACGCAACCTTCTTAAGACTTCAAATCCATCGATATCAGGTAATCCCAAATCAAGAATAACGAGGTCCGGATTTTCTTTTTCAGCAGTATCTAGCCCCTCTTCACCAAATTTAGATGATAATAATAATATGTCTGGTCGGCTGACCTTAAATATCAAAGTAACAATCTCAATGGATCCGAGATCATCTTCAATTATTAAGACTTTCATTTTACTGCTCCTGTGTTCTATCTAAAACGTCCGGACGCTTTATAGGTATGTAAAAACTAAAAACACTGCCCTTGCCCTTTTGGCTTTTAAACCATATTCTACCTTTATGAAGTTCTATTGTCTGTTTAACTAGTGATAGACCGATTCCCAATCCACTGAGTCTGCTTCTTTCACTGTTCAATCGACTATATGGTTTAAATATATACTTTTTCTCATCATCGTCTATGCCACAACCGGTATCAATTACACTAATAATAATATTTTGAGTTTTTTTAGCTTTAATTACAACAGTTCCATTTCTGGGAGTATATTTAAAAGCATTATTTAAAAGATTTAATATCGCTTGTTTTATACGTTCTTCGTCACATTGAATAACAGGCAAATCCGGGTCAATTTCCAGTAACAAATTTAACTCGTTTTTCTCAGCCTCGATTTTGGTATTTTTATATATTTCCAATAACAAACCTTGAATATCTACGGAACTATATTCCAATTGTAGAATGCCGACTTCCATGCGAGCAATGTCCAGAAGTATATCAATCTTATCTGAGAGATTTATAGCGCTGGTGTTAATACTTCTAGCAAAACTTAATAATGGCTCCTCTCGGATACTTGAAACCAGATAATCGCTTGCAGCCACCAAAGGGTTGAGAGGGGTTTTCAATTCATGAACTAACGCTCTGGTATATTTTATTCGGTTATCTATCTCATCTGCCAGTTTCTGTTCTGTTTTTTCAAGTAAGTGAATCTCTTTTTGTAATTCTAATGTTTTATTATCTAGTTCGGCAGTACGTTGGGAGACCTGCATTTCGAGTATTTGTGCATGCCTAAATAAAGACCTTGTTCTGAACTTAATAAACGCTGCTACTGTTAGTAATGCTACAGCGATTAAGAAAAGTATAAACCACCACTCCTGCCAAAACGGGGGTGTAATTATTATGATGAGCGATGCTCCTTCTTCATTCCAAATACCGTCCTTGTTACTAGCTATAACTCTAAAAATATATTCTCCACCAGGTATATTAGTATATTTAGCGATACGCTGATTTGCCCCGCTATATTGCCAATCCGAATCAAAACCATCCAATTTATAAGCATACATATTGTTATACTGAGAGGAATAGTCCAAAGCGATAAAATTAATTATAAAAGAGTTATCAGAATAAGCTAAAGTAACCTCTTTTACTTCTTCGATAGGTTTGTCCAATGACACCGGATTACCGTCAACAAGGTGAAAATCCTTTATATAGACTGGGGGGATATAAGTATCGATTTCAATTTTATCGGGGTAAAATGAAAATATTCCATTAGTAGTACCGATAAAAATAGCTCCCTCTTCATTTTTGGCTATGGAGTTACGATAATTGATATACCCTCTAAGTCCATGGTCAAATCTATAGCTATTAATGACATTAGAATCTGGAGAAATGCTATTAATTGTATTTTTTGTAGTTACCCATATTTTACCAGAATTATCTTCAATGATTCCTAAAATATGATTATCCGAAAGACCCTCTCTAATTGTATATGATGTGAAATTCCCCTCTTCTCTATTATATTTAAATAATCCGTCAATAGTACCTATCCATAAATTGTTGCTGCTATCTTCATATATGCTTTCTACCTGGCAACCAATAAACTCCACAAAACTTTGTGGTTCTTTAAAATAATGAATAAATTCTCCGTTTTCTGTATCATATCTATCCAATCCATTGTTGGTACCCAACCACAGTTCATTATTACTGGTACCATATATTATATTAATTATATCGCCGATTATACTTGTTGAATCATCAGGGTTATGATTATATCGAGTGAAAATATTGTTTTCATAGTCAAAATTGCAAAGCCCATCGTTTGTACCTATCCATAACAGATCAGTAACAGGGCATTGATACATTGTTCGAACAGTACCATTTGAAATACTGTTGGGATTAAGTGGTTCATAATTATATATTGAATAATCAAATGTCTCCATGTCTATTCTTAGTAAACCTAATTGGCTTGTTCCTACCCACAAAAACCCTCTTTTGTCCATGTAAATACAATAAACTATAGCTGCGTCGATTTCTCCTGTTAACGATTTAAAGTCAATTAACTCTTCTATAGCTCTTCCATTACAGGCGAAATTCATAATGCTATTTAATCCGCCTAATAGCAATGTATTCTCAAAATTGTATATTGATCTAATCTCGTTATTTTTGATAGGGATATCATAGCGATAGTTGAAATGCTGCTTATCTGGATCGATGAAATACACCCCTTCCCTTGTCCCAATCCATAGTATGCCTTGTTCGTCTTCATAAATAGCAAGTATACTGTTATTACCGATACTGCTGAGATTATCAGAGTCATAAAAATAACTGGTAAATACTCCGGTTTCCCGATCAAACGAGTTAAATCCATTTTCTGTACCAATCCATAATTTCCCGAATCTGTCTTCATATATCGCAGTAATATAGTTATCACTGATACTACCGGGATCATCGGGGTCATGAAAATAACCGGTAAATACTCCGGTTTCCCGATCAAACGAGTTAAGTCCATTTTCTGTTCCAAGCCACAATATTCCCCGACTGTCTACATAAACGCTTCGAATCCTATTATTACTAATACTATCGGGATTATCCGGATTAAAAAAATAACTGGTAAATACTCCGGTTTCCCGATCAAACGAGTTAAGTCCATTTGCAGTTCCCAACCATAATATTCCCTGCCTATCTTCACAAATGCTTCTAATTCTATTATTACTAATACTATCGGGGTTATCCGGATCAAAATAATATCCGGTAAAAATACCGGTTTCTCGGTCAAACAAGTTTAGTCCATTTGAAGTACCAACCCATAGATTTTGATAGCTATCCTGATAAATAGACCTTATATGGTTGTCACTTACAGTTGTCAAATCGAAATACTCATTGAATAATCCCTTAAAGCCTTTAGATTTATCATCATAATAAAATAAACCATTCATGGTTCCAATCCAAAGAGTCTTATAACTATCCATGTAAATAGACCAAACATTGTTAAAAACATGATTATCCAAAGTACTTATTTCTTCAACATCACTACTATCATATTTAAATAAATAGCCATTTCCTCCGAACCACAAATAACCGTAATGATCTTGTTCTATAGAATAAACAGGATTATCTGATAATACTTTATCTTTATCAAGTTTACTGAATACAACATTATTCTCAGACAATATGGAATTAGCTTCTAATGAAATAATAGGGAAAGCACATAATGAAGCTAATAAACAAAATAGTGAAAATATAAATACAATTGTCACTGATTTTATTTTTATCTTTCTTGAATTAATATTCATCTGTATAACACAAGACATAATCCAGTATTCGCCCCGAAATAGTAGTTGCTATTATGAGTTTTTTATTTTCTAGAAATGATCATACAGTAACAGAAATGATTGTGAAATGGCTATGAAATTTAAGGTAATGGTATACTAATTTTAAACAGAGGTCAATAGCAGATTCCTGAACTTTTGCATTGTACATTCTTCTCTTTAATTGTTCAATGAATCCATTAATCCATATTTATGAGATGATTACTTATAAGACATTTTTAGACATAACTATAAAATTTATACGGGATTTTCTCTTCATCCAGAATGTCCTGAAATTCACTAAAAGCTGACTGATGTTTATAATATCTTAGTTTAGGGATACCAATGGTTCCATTTTCTCAAATAAAGGTTGAGTGATGTCAGATTAAGTCAAGACTACTACATCTATATATTTATATATCATGACGGTATAGATAATATATATCCTTGAGAAACCATAGTAAAGATATATTTAGGATTGGCAGGGTCTTCTTCTATTTTATTGCGAAGTCGTTTCATATATACTCTTATGGCTTCTTCGGAACCGGGATATTCCCTACCCCACAGAGCTTGAGCAAGTCTGTAATAAGTTACAACGGAATTGGCATTATTCATTAATTCGGCAAAGATTACGCATTCACTTCTTGTAAGAGAAATGTGTTTTTCGTTATATAATAATTCATGTTTGTAGGCATTTAACTGAAATTTTCCCTTTGTAAGAGAGGCTTTTTCAGCTAATATATCCAGTTTGTGTGTATTAGCTTTTATTCTGGCAATCAATTCCATCTGTCTAAAGGGTTTTACGATATAATCATTTGCTCCCAATCCTAATCCGGTAACTACATCCGCTTCTTCGCCACGGATTGTTAAAATAATTACCGGCACATTTGAATATTGTCGTATTTGTTTTAGCACATCGAATCCATTAATATCAGGTAATCCAAGGTCAAGGATAACAATATCCGGAGAAACTTCGTCCACCAATTGAATTCCTTCTTCTCCTAAACGTGTGGGTATAAACTCCGCCTCAGGCCAACATAACTTGAAGGTCATGGCTAATGATTCCAGAATACGTTTGTCGTCATCAACAACAAGTATTTTCATTTTAATATCTCCTCCTGTTGACTACTGAGATATAAATGTTCTCAGTTATTTACGGGAATGGAAAAACCGAATGTACTTCCTTTATCTAGTTCGCTATCAACCCAGATATGTCCTCCATGCAATTCAACCAGTAATTTTGATAATGACAATCCCAATCCAAATCCGCCGAGATGTTTATCTCCTTCTGTTTGATGGTGAGAATCTTCAAATATATTATGTATTTTTTCCTTGCTTATACCACTTCCGTTATCTGCTACTTGAACTATCAGATTGTTATTAATTACATCTACTAAAATAACGATGCTTCCATTTCTAAAAGTATGTTTCAATGCATTATCGACAAGGTTATAAATAACCTGTACAATACGTTCTTTATCCATAATGACCAAAGGTAATTCTTCCGGAATAGAAAATTCCAAGGTTTTGCCTTCCGCCTCTATCAATAGGATTAAATCTTTCTTTAATAATGCAAAGAACTTGTTCAGGTGTACTTCCCGCCTTTTTAATTTCAGCAGTCCGATTTCACCTCTTGAAATATCAAGTAATTCTTCAATCCTATGACTTAAACTGATAATGTCTTTATTAATACCCTCAGCAAGATCGATAAATGGATGAGATCGAGCTTGTGCCATCAGCATATCGTTAGTTAATTGAAGTGAAGTCAAAGGAGTTTTTAATTCGTGAACTAAAAATCTGCTGAATTCAGCTCGTTTATTCAGCTCTTTTTCAAGTTGGTCGGATTTACCTTTTAATAAATTCGTTCTTTTTTCGACCTGGTATTCAAGTTCCAGTGCCCGTCTGTGTAAAGTATGAGTTCTATACTTGATAACTAAATAAATCAGCCCAAATCCGATAATTACCAAAGTTAATATAAACCACCATTGCTTCCAAAACGGTGTCTGAATAATGATTTTTAAAGAAATGCCTTCCTCGTTCCAGATCCCGTCATTATTAGAAGCGATAACCTTGAAAGTATACTCCCCATTTGGAATATTTGTATATGTTGCAAAACTCCTATCCGCATCGCAATAATGCCAATCATTATCGAATCCTTCCAACATATAGGCATACTTATTATCCAGCGTCGAAGCATAATCCAAAGCGGCAAAATCAATTATGAATGTGTTATTGCTATAGGATAAAGTGATTTCGTCTGTATCTTCAATCGGTTTACTTGTACTTAATCTATCTCCATTTACCCAAAAATCTGTAATTACAATAATCGGAATATTGGTATTTGTTTCGATTTCTGACGGGTTGAATGAAGTCAGACCGCTTAATCCGCCGAAAAACATCTTACCATCTTCGTTTTTATAACATGACCCCTGATTAAATTCATCTCCCTGAATGCCGTCATTTTTACTGTAATTTATAAATAATTCCGTATCAGGATTGAATTTCGATAATCCTCCATACGTGCCTAACCATAAATTTCCATCGTCGTCCTCGAGTATTCCGTTAATACGGTTATTTCTCAGCCCGTTTTTTATCGTATAATGGATGAAGTTGTTCGTATTTCTATCATATTTGTTAAGTCCGTATGTTGTACCTACCCAGAGGTTTTGCATGCTGTCTTCATATAAATATGTTATAGCATTACTGCTGATACTGTTGGAATTATTGTTATCAAAAAAGTAATGTGTAAATATTCCGGTTGCTTGATCATATTTGTTTAACCCATTGTTAGTACCGACCCATAAAACACCATAGCTGTCCTCTAAAATTGTCTCAATTACACTGCTGCTAATGCCGTACTTATTATTCGGATCATAGAAAAAGTTTATAAATGTCTCGGTAAGAGGGTCAAATTTATCCAACCCGTAATCCGTTCCCAGCCATAGGTAACCGTAGCTATCTTGATAAATGAATCTAACCAGGTTGTCGCTGAGGCTATTTGAATCATTTGCATCATGCAAATAGAGAACAGATGAACCAGTATATAAATTATATTTCACAAGACCATGTGAAGTTCCTATCCATAGACTCTCGTTACAATCCTCACATAGCGAAAATACAACACTAACTCTGACAAGAGTGTATTCCCGGGTTTCATAATCGTATTTATTCAACCCGTTATCTGTACCTATCCATAAATTGCCGAGGCTGTCCTCTAAAACAGACAATACCATATTATTAGACAGGCTATTGGTATTATATAATTGTCTTTGATAATGTATAAAGGCATCACTGCGATGGTTGTATTTGTTTACGCCTCCGCTTAGAGTACCAAACCAGAGATTGTTTCCGTCATCTTGACAAATTGACCATATGGAGCGGTCACTGATGCTGTTAGAGATATCAGGATTGTCTATATAGCTATCGAATGTTCCGGTTTCGCTGTTGAATCTGTTCAGCCCATTGTTAGTACCAATCCATAAGTAACGTTCTGTATCTTCCAACAATGTGTATATAATATTACTGCTGATACTCGCAGGGTTATTGGGGTCATAAGAATAAAGAGTAAATACCCCTGTTTGGTAATCAAATTTATTTAGACCGCTCGTCGTTCCAATCCAGAGTATTCCATTACTATCCTCGCAAATCGCCCTGATATTGTTACTGCTAAGGCTGTCTGTATTGCCTGTTTGATTAAAATAGTGTCCGAAGGTCTCCGTTTCTCTATCGAATACATTCAGACCATTATTGGTGCCTATCCACAGTTTATTATGGCTGTCTTCATATATTGCCCTGATATTATTATTGCTGATGCTGCCCGAATCATCTTTCCGATTCAGATAACAACTGAATATCCCCGTTTCTCTATCTAAAATATTTAAACCTTTATCGGTACCAATCCATAGAGTGTGGTTGCTGTCTTCATAGATGGAGAGAACTGTGTTGCTGCTAAGGCTACTTGAATTATCAGGATTGTTTAAATAGCGGGTAAAAGTATCTGTTGTTCTATTATATCTGTTCAGCCCATTGATAGTTCCGACCCATAGAACACCGTCGCTGTCCTCATATAATGTTTTTATGTAACTGTCGGATAGCGATGTTTCATCATATGGATTATATCTGTAAATAGTGAATTTGGTGCCATCATACTTATTCAAACCGTCTTTCGTGCCGAACCACATATATCCGTATTTATCCTGTACGATTGCATAAACGGAATTTTGAGAAAGCCCGTTGTCGGTTGTGATGCTTTCGAACTTCAACGGATAGCCGGAGGTTGCAGATATTCCCATTTCAGGAGTGAGAATAAATATACTTAAAATCAATATGGCTACAAAAATATAAATATATTTATTACCTAACTTCACAGTATTCTCATTCCTCCCTTCCAAATAATATACCACTCTTTTGAAGCTATTTTAATAGATATTACTACTTTGTAACACGCAAATATCGATTGTTATGGCTATGTTATAGCTCAAATATTACCATATAAGTTGTTTAAAAATTCTATAGAGAAATTTTTTGAGGACGATAGAAGCTGGTATTTTCATTATTCTCGTAATATGTCTGTTGCCGGAACAAATATTAAAAATATATTAATCAGAATAATCTGAAATACGGTTGTTGAAGACAAGTTAATTGATTTGATAACTCACATATATTTATTATTTGTTTTCTTCTTTCATTCTATAACATATAGCAAATAAATTAACAAATGGAGGTGATGCCTATTCAGCATCTTTTTTAAAAATATCTGTAATTTTTTAATAAGGAGTAAATAGCTTGAAAGAAAACAAGAATAAAACAACTGAAAAAGTTGAAAAAAAGCCAACTGAGGAAGTATCCAGACGGAACTTCCTGTTGGGTGCGGGGACTGTAGTTGCCGGCGGAATTATCGGCGGTGGCTTACTCGCGAGTTGTAAAGGTGAAACCACAGTTACAAAAACCGTTGAAATTCCTACCACCAAAACGATTTCTACTACCGTACAGGTTCCGACAACTGTTATTTCGACAGTACAAGGTTCAGCATCTACGATAACTTCAACTAAGACAACTACTATAACTGCCGAAGCTGATAAATTTTGGTTGCCTGCAAAGTGGGATTATGAGTATGACATTGTATGCATCGGTGGTGGCGGCGCAAGCGCGTCATGTGCAATAACTGCTACTGATTTGGGTGCTAAATGTTTGATGTTGGAAAAGGCTCCCGAAATCTACCAGGGTGGAAATACCAGCGTATCCGGTGGTGAGGTGTATTCTCACCAGAATGTCGAGGATTTTGTAAAATATCTGACAGGTCTCAATGGCGCATATGTAATGGATCCGGCTTACGTCAGAAAAATGGCAGAGATGATGGCAGACAACGGCAACTATATGAACACCACCCTCGATTGTTTGAATCTGACAGGTCTCGAAGTAACCTGGCGTCCATGGGAGGAATTTCCCGAATTAGAGGGCGTTGAGAATTCCGGTTGCTGGATTGTCGGCCCTAAAGGTGCAGACAGCGGTTACGGTAAACAGTTATGGGATCTCTATAAAGCTAACTTAGACAAAAGAAATATCGAAATATGGTTCGAATCACCGGCAAAGCACCTGATTCAAAATCCGCAAACAAAAGAAATCATTGGGGTAATTGCGGAGAAACAGGGAACCATTGTCTATATTAAAGCCAAGAAGGCTGTGTTACTGGCCTGCGGAGGTTTTAATAATAATCAGGATATGCACAAGGATTTTCTGCACAGGATATCCGGTTATCCTAAGGGAACTCCGTATTCGACAGGCGACGGTATCAAAATGGGGCTTGAGGTTGGCGCAGACCTTTGGCATTGCGGCAACTCTGCCGGTCCCCTTCTTGAGTTTGTAGATACGGAAACCGGTATCAGGATGGCAGGCAGCCCCGGTTCAAATACAAATTGTATTCATGTCGGTGCCGACGGAACCAGATTTGTAAACGAGGCAGAAAGTCAGAGACATGGAAAAGTTATGCGCCACGGACAATGGGAAGCATATCCGACTCCATTACCTATCCATGCGATTTTTGACCATACGGCATTTAGTGCCAGAGCGTTTGGAGATACCACACAAAGGACATCCGGATTGGGGTGGAATCCTATTAAGGGTGTTTATCAGTGGAGTGCCGATAACAGTGCCGAAGTAGCAAAAGGCTGGATTAAGAAGGCCAATACAATCAGAGAGCTGGCAGTTCTTATCGGTAAAGACCCGGATATCCTTGAAGCAACAGTGAATAAATGGAATCAATCCTGCGCGAACGGTGTCGATGAAGAATTCGGCAGGCCCGCAAACAGGTTGTTCCCCGTAGAAACCGCGCCGTATTATGCAATGGAATTATTCCCGACTTACTACAATACACAGGGCGGACCTCGACGCAATGTAAAAACTGAGATTCTGGATCCGTTTGGAAATCCGATACCCAGATTATATGGTGGCGGCGAATGTGGTTCCCCATTCGCGCACCAATATAACGGCGGTATGAACAATGGCGATGCTATGGCTTTTGGACGTATTACAGCTCAGGAAGCCGTTGCATTGCAACCCTGGGGTTAAAACCTCTTAAAAAATCTATAAATTTATAGGGTTGAAAACTGCTGGTGAGGGTCTGAAATTTCAGATTCTCACCAGTATATATCTTGTAGATGGGAAGGAAGGTGTTTATTATTTTGAAATTTCAAAAACAGAAAATAATATCTGCATCACTATCCGGTTTAATACTAATAGTCCTCGTCCTGTATGCTTTCTTGGTTGGTGGCGCTTCGATGAAAAAAGCGTCTGCAGGGGAGGAAGAAACTTTTACTTATGATATCGACAATTTAATGTCTTTTTATGTCGATTCACGTAATGACGACGGCACATTATTATACGGTCATTATAGTACAAATGAAGGAAATTCAGAGGATATAACCTGTATTAGTTGTCATGATCTGGACACATTACGTAAATTGTATTTACTTTGCGATTCCGATGCACTGGAGCAGGCAAATGTAGAGATGTCTTCCTCAAACGAATTCTGTCTTGTATGCCATGGGTCATACGAAGAGTTGTCTGAGTTGACAGCCGATTACAGGGAGTTCATTGATTTAGAAAATAATATTGCAAATCCGCATGAATTCGGTGGGGGATTGACTGCAGAACATAAAGTTTCGTTATGCAGTTCTTGTCATACTTCGATACATCGCACTTCAAATGCTCTTTCCTCTGCTTATATTTTTTGCTGGGATTGCCACCATGCTGGGGTTTTTGAATGTTACACTTGTCATGAGTTGGAAGAACATCAGTTGAAATAAGCCAGAATTTAACGTTTTATGGTAATTTAGCCGCGTTTTCTAAGAAAAAATAGCTGAATTTAAACCATATTTAATTTTAGTTATGAATAATGTTAGCAGAAAATATAATGGTTGTTAAGATATATTTGATCTCTAAGCTAGAGGACAACAGGCAAGTATATCCACAATTTTGTTGATAAGTTATAAGCAAGTTAATTGAGTAAAATCGATTATAACAAAGGGTAAATAATTAGATATGTTTTGGAAAGCTATCAAACAAATATATCGAATACTAGTCTCCATGAAATTTGCGCTGGTAATACTGGTAGTGCTGGCAATATTCATGATAGCGGGGTCGTTTTTATCGAGCGACCTGTTTACGAGTTCATATCTGTTTGCTGTTTTATGCATACTGCTTCTGTTATCGTTGTTTTCGTGCTGCATAAAGCGAATAATCGGTGTCTTTCACATTATAAAAAATACCGATAAGAAGAGTATCCGTGCATGGGTAAGCTATTGCGGCTCGCCTGTGATGCACATAGGGATACTGCTGATAATTGTCGGGATGTTTATGAGTCCGTTCACCGGTTTTAGCGATACGGCAAAACTGACTGCCGGACAAACGTATGTAGAAGACAATGCCGGGTTCGAAGTAAGGCTTGCCTCCTTTGAAATTGTCTATGGTGAAAACCATCAAATCAGCGACTATATCAGTACTGTAATAGTAACAAATGATGGAAAAGAGGTATTAACCAGGGAAATAACGGTAAACAGTCCTCTTATATACAAAGGGGTGAAGTTTTATCAATCGACATATGGCTGGGCGGCAAAAGTAAAGATAGCAGAAACGGAATCTTCGGAAGTGCTTCTGGACAGTGTACTGAAGATGCCGGTGTTCTCCAGCGGCATCGGGGATGTTTCATATTCGATATACGACAAGGAAACCGGAACAACCATTACCCAGCGTTTTATGGTAATTCCCGACCAGGTGTCGAAAGGCACGGTGAACAATCTGAGTCCTTTGCCGAACAATCCGGCGCTCTTTTTCATACTGTACTCTGATTCAGAGATAGCGATTATAAAAGATGTAGCTCTGGGAGAAAGCGAAGATGTCGGCGGGCTGATCGTCTCGTTCGAAGGTCTGGAATATTATACCGGGCTGGAGGTCGGCAGCAAACCTGAACTGCCGGTAGTTTTTGCGGGGTCACTAATATTCATTGTCGGTTTGATAATAGTGTTTTATGTACGTAAATCGACCTGGTAATATTTTGGAGGTTACAGATTGAGTGTTGAGTTTATCTTGTTTTTTATAGCGCTGGCGCTATACCTGTTGAGTTTGGTTGCCTTTGTGAGCGCATTCATTTTCACAAAGAGCAAAGGTACAAAGGCGGGAGTCTGGTTAACTCTTGGAGCGGTGCTGATAAACGGAACGTCCCTGGTTTGCCGCTGGATAACTTCGGGATATCCGCCGCTAAGCGGTACCTATACGACATTATCGCTTTTCTCGTTCTTCATGGGGTTGTTATTGTTATTCTTTATTGTTAAACGCTGGGGAAAGACAGAGATACTGGGCACCGGTATTATATCGGTGATTTTGATAGCAATGCTGGTTGCTTTTATCAATTACAGTGAAGCGGGCTCTCTCCCGGTAGCACTCAGGAGTTACTGGTTATTCATTCATGTCCCGACCGCTATATTCTCATATGCTCTATTTGGAGTAGCGGCGGTATGCGGGGCGCTTTATCTGCTGAAAAGCAAAAAACAGGGTGAGGAATCGAGCGAGGAAAAGGCTCGCGATCTCGATGTTGTAGATAATATGGTATACCGCTCTGCAGCCGGCGGGTTTATTCTGCTTACGATCGCGATTGTGACCGGTGCGGTATGGGCGGAGAGCGCCTGGGGAAGCTACTGGAGTTGGGATCCGAAAGAGACATGGAGCCTGATTACATGGTTTGTATACGCCATATTCCTGCATACCAGGTTGGTAAAGGGATGGAGGGGTAGGAAGGCAGCCATAGTAGCGATAATAGGATTTGTAGCCGTGATATTCACCTATTTTGGAGTCAACCTGATAGGCGGACTGCATTCATATTAATAATGGAGAGGGAAAATGCAAATTGAGGAAGAATTGTCGCAGGTATTGCCGCAGAAAGAAACGCTGTTGACGATAGGCACGTTCGATGGAGTTCACATAGGGCACAAGTACCTGATAGCTCAACTGAGAGCACATGCCGGGAGTCAAAACCTGCAAAGCGTAGTGATAACCTTCCGTCAGCCTCCGCGAACGGTATTGTCATCTCATGCCAATCTGACGATATTGACCGCTATCGATAAAAAGATAGAACTCATAAAGAAAGAAGGAGTAGATATAGTAATACCATTGTCATTTACTCCTGAGGTAGCAGAAATGAGCGCGCGGGAATTTGTCGGTTTGCTGAAAAGGCATCTAAGGATGAGAGGACTGGTAGTCGGATATGACTTTGCTCTTGGAAGGAACAAGGAAGGCGATTATGAAGAGCTTTGTAAAATAGGCAAAGAGCTTGATTTTAACGTAATCGAAGCTTATTGCAGAAGGATACGCGGAGAAATTGTAAGCAGTACGGCTATCAGGAAAGCGTTGACCAGCGGGGACAAAGAAAGAGCTTTCGACATGTTAGGCTGGGGACGGGAACTGGAAATATCACGGAGTTGTACTTGTTGAGAGAGCAATAATCGACATGAAATAAACATGTCAAGAATTAAGAAATGTTTTATTGGAGGTTAAATGAACATAGTACTACAAACTAACTGGGGCTGGGAAATAGCGGTTTACCTGTTTTTAGGAGGTTTATCGGCCGGGATTCTCTGTGTCTCAGCTATAATTAACCTTGTTACTAAAGACAAATTTAAAGATACGATAAGATTTGGGTCGTGGGCTGGGGTAGTTCTTTTAACTATAGGTGTCTTTTTGTTATTACTGGATGTAGGGCTGCCAATGCGTGCCATCATATTATGGCAAAGTTTCATACATCTGGACTCATGGATGGCTTTTGGAGCCTGGTTCTTGTTTGTCGGCATAATCATTTACGGCATTTATGCTCTTTCTAATACAACGTTGGTAACAAGTAGATTTAAATTTTTGTTGAAATTTAGAACGGCATTGGCTGTAATAATAATACCGTTATCGTTAGGCATAGCTATCTATACAGGATTGTTATTAGGTGTTTTATATCCTCATCCGTTATGGAATACATGGTGGTTACCGGTACTATTTACGGTATCAGCGCTCGATACGGGTGTGGTATTTGTTATCGGTTATGCGGTTTTAGGCGAACCAAGCATGAAGGACGGATTAATCCGCCTGAAAAGAGTATTGGAAGTATCAACGGTTGTGTTGATACTTTTAGAAGGGGTAATACTGACGCTCTATCTGACAACGGTAGCATCATCGGGAGGAGTAGCTGCTGCATCGGTCGAGATATTGACGTCAGGTATACTCAGCCAACTGTTTTGGATTCTCCTGATTGGATGCGGTTTAGCTTTACCACTAATAATCAGCGTTCTTTTACTTATACGCCATGATTTAGCCGAAAAGACATGGTATTTTCTACCGATGCTGGGAGTATCGTTGTGCCTGGTCGGAGGTTTTACTTTAAGGTATATAGTACTCATGGCGGGGCTGCCGATACATGTATAATGGAGGAATGAATAACATGAAAGAAAAAGATATTTCCAAGGAAAATTCACAAGCAGTGATGACCCGCAGGGAATTCGTAGGGGCGGTTGGAGCTGGAATCGGCGCCATATGTATACTGGGAGCGCCGGGTATTGTGGCTGCTGCAAAAGAATCCGATACTCGTATAAGATCCATTTTGTACGATTCGACAAAGTGTATCGGGTGTCATACCTGCGAGAAAGCCTGTAAAATAGTTAACAATCTGCCGGGAAGTGTCGGAACTGTTAATAATACAACCGGTACGACAGTTGAAACAACTTCCACAACAACATCACAAACAACAACTGATACTATTGTTGTCGCTGAGTCAACTCCGGCTCCGACAGTGACTGTTGGCGGGGGACTTGATGCAGATACATGGTTGAAAGTGACTGTTGAAGAGAAAACACTGTCAGGCGAGGGGCAAGGTTATTTATGTGCCCGTCTTGCCTGTATGCACTGCGGTTCATGCGCCCAGGTGTGTCCATCAAAGGCTTTGGTGCAGAGGGAAGACGGAATAGTAACAATGGACCCCGCGAAATGTATCGGATGTCGCTATTGTTACGGGGCATGTCCCTTTGATATTCCCAGGTACAGCGAAGACGGATCTATGAGGAAATGCATTATGTGCTATGGGCTGGTAGATGAAGGCAAAAAGCCTGCTTGTGTGGAAGCCTGTCCGACCAATGCATTAACGTTTAGGTATAGAGACGAGCTTGTAAGGGATGGGAAGGAACGTGTTTCCGAACTTGTAGAGGAGGGTTATAGCGATGCCTATTTATATGGAGAGAAGGAGCTTGGCGGAACTCCCTTGATGTATGTTCTGCCGCACTCATACGGCCTATACGGTTTGCCGAAGCTGCCGTTGGAAGCGCAGAAACCGGTAACATGGAAGGATTTTACAATACCTGTTGGTATAGTTGCCGGTTTGGCTGCCCTGGCTTTTGGAGGAATCACTTATATCAAGAACAGGGGAGAAAAGGTAGTTAAAGAGGGAACTTCAAAAGACAAATAAACGACGCAGTATAATCAATCGTATATCAATAGATAAAAAGGGAAATGCAAGATATTTCCCTTTTTAGTTAATATTGAGTCATAAAAAGAGGTAAAGATGGTCTTATCGAGTATAGAAGAAGCAATCAAGGATATAAAAGAGGGCAAGTTCGTTATCATAGTCGATGACGAAGACCGCGAAAACGAGGGCGACCTGGCGATAGCCGCTGAAAAGGTATCCACCGAAGCTGTCAACTTCATGGTGAAGCACGCTCGCGGATTGGTATGTTTACCCATAAAAGGTGAACGGCTGGATGAACTGGCAATCCCGATGATGGTATCGCATAACACATCGAAGTTTACCACTGCATTCACGGTATCGATAGAAGCCAAGCATGGAGTCACCACTGGTATATCGGCGAAGGACAGGGCAGAGACGATAAAGGCGGTCATAAATCCGGAAACCAAACCGTCTGACATAGCTCGTCCCGGGCATATATTTCCGTTAAGAGCCAGGGAGGGCGGGGTACTTGTCAGGGCAGGGCATACCGAAGCGGTAGTGGATTTGGCGAAGATGGCGGGGTTGTATCCGGCCGGCGTCATTTGTGAAATCATGAGTGAAGACGGCTCGATGGCAAAGCTGCCGGAACTGAAAGAAATCGCCGACAAATTCGGTATAAAAATAGTCAGCATAGCCGACCTGATAACCTACAGGCGCCGGCATGAAAAGCTGGTAAAGCGTGTAGCTGAAGCGAAGTTGCCGACCCGCTACGGTGAATTCAGGATAATCGCTTATAAGAGCGACATGGATGCCGACCGGCATGTGGCGCTGGTGATGGGTGATATAGAAAACGATGAGCCTGTGCTGGTGAGGGTGCACAGCGAATGTCTTACGGGAGATGTCTTCGGCAGTATGCGCTGCGACTGCGGGGAGCAAATAGACATAGCTTTACAGATGATAGCCAGGGAGAAACGAGGGGTGCTTTTATATATGCGTCAGGAGGGGAGAGGTATCGGTCTTCATAACAAGATATGCGCATATGAATTGCAGGATAACGGACTGGATACAGTTGAAGCCAACCTCTCGCTGGGGTTTCCGCCGGATTTAAGGGATTACGGCATCGGGGCGCAGATACTTAACGATTTGAAGCTGAATAAAATAAGAATGCTTACCAATAACCCGAAGAAGGTCATCGGGCTTGAGGGGTACGGACTGGAAGTGGTTGAAACGGTACCGATAATCATCAAGCCTAATCAATACAACAAGCGGTATCTGGAAACGAAGAAAGAAAAGATGGGGCATATACTGGAATAGCAAATAACACTATCTATAGCGGAGGGAATCATGAACAAGAGTATTGAAGGAATGCTGGTCGGAAAAGGATTAAAGTTTGGTACTATTCGTTAATAGTGTCTTGTATGTTGACAAAGGGGTAAAATAATAAAGATGCAGCAGACCGTAAAAATCTTGGTTATAAGACCGTGTCTTAGCTTGGTCACTGCATCTATTTCACCAGTAGCCCGAACAGTTGTATGGAGCCGCAGAAGCGAGCCCGTATTGTATGCAAGAAAGGGATAGGAGAAGGTAATGGAAACATATATTGGTATTGATGTTTCTAAAGCTACTTTAGACGTAGCTGCCAGTAACAGGAAAGAGATAAAGCACTTTTCTAATGATGAGAAAGGAATAATACAGATAGTTGGTTATTTAAACAAAGAAAGGCCGGTTCTTACTGTTATGGAATCGACAGGAGGATTAGAGAGGCTCTTAGCTGCCTCACTTACTGAATATGCTATACCTGTAGTAGTTGTTAATCCAAAGCAAGTAAGGGACTTTGCCAGAGCTAAAGGCATATTAGCCAAAACAGATATTATAGATGCCAGAGTACTGGCTGAATTTGCCAGTGATATTCACCCTGAAGTAAGAAAACTTACTGATAATCAGACACAGGAAATCAAGGCAATGCTTGTCAGAAGACAGCAACTTATAGCGATGATAACTATGGAGAAGAACCGTTTATATTCAGCGGATCTGATAGTGATTCCATCAATCCAAGAGAATATCAAATGGCTTAAACAGCAGATAGACAACCTTGATCATGATATAGAAAACAAGATACAGGACAGTCCTATTTGGAGAGAGAAGGAAGATCTGCTAAAGAGTGTACCTGGGGTCGGACAAATACTATCTATAACCCTACTAGGGGCATTACCGGAACTGGGGAGTTTAACGCGAAAACAGATAGCGGCGTTAGCAGGAGTAGCTCCATTCAACAGGGATAGTGGAAAATATCGTGGCAAGCGAACCATAAAGGGAGGGAGAACAAGGGTAAGGTCTTCTCTATATATGGCAACATTAGCAGCTACCAGGTTTAATCCAATAATTAGAGAATATTACATTCATTTACTGAGTATGGGAAAGCTTAAGAAAGTAGCTTTAACAGCCTGTATGCGTAAGTTGTTAGTTATATTGAATGCCGTTTTACGAGAACATAGACCTTGGAGCTGTGAGTTAATTCAACACAGTTGCTATTAATACAGACACCACAATCGAATAAAACTGATAAATTCGTCTCGTTTAGGATTATAGGGATGATTCTCGTATTTATACTGCCTGCCGGATTCAATGATGAAGCGCCTCAGGTCGTTGGCGGTGACCTGGTCACAGTATCTGCTGTTGTCACCGAGGAAATCCATCAAATACCTTACGCTACGTATTACCCACTCTATGGTACGCGGGCTGCGCCCGGCGGCCTGAGCGTAGATACGGTAGGACTGCAGCCCTTCTTCCATGGTAATCATATCGCTATCCTCATACTCTGAGGATAGCATCAATTCCAAAGGCTCGATACAACTTTGTGCTACATTCCGTAAAAAAACACCAGAAAACGGTAAAGCAGTGGGTGTCCGGGGTGGTTTCGGGGTAGGGGAGTGGGGCGTTTTGTGGCTAAAAGCCTCCCTGGAGAGATTCGAACTCTCGACCCACTGCTTAGAAGGCAGTTGCTCTATCCGGCTGAGCTACAGGGAGAAGCAGAAATAACATCAATATTTTATAATAATTGGCAACAAGAGTAAAATATTTGCGCTGACTTCAATTATTTTGTTTTTTATTGCCGGTTTTATGAAATCCGTATATAACTAATCCTAAAAGGGCAATACCCGCGATAATAGCGCCAATCCAGCCGAGCAGCGTCAAACAAGTTACTATGATGCCTGCAATAATCACTCCGGCAAAAATGGAAAAGAAAGCCTGTTTGAATCCGATTCCAAGAAATACCGCTACCAGCGAACCGGTCCATGCTCCGGTAACCGGTAACGGAATGGCAACCAATAATATTAATCCTAAACTTTTATATTTATGTATCAAACCGCTTCTATTTCTGGCTCTCTCGAACAACCAGTCGAAAAACCTTTTCATTACAGCAATACGGCTTAACAATTTAGCAGCCGATTCTAAGAATAATAAAATGAATGGAACGGGGAGCATGTTTCCGATTATGGCTAAAAGGAAAGCGTAAGGCCAAGGAAGTTCCAGAATTTGAATAGCTACAGGAATCGATGCCCTTAACTCAAATATAGGTAAGGCTGAAATTAAAATGACTATTAATTCTTTGGCAAGATTTAAATCGAGAATAGAATCTAACAAAAAATTATCCTGTAATATATTAAAACTAAAGCAGTCTAACAAACTGTACGTTAAAAGGTCAAGTCAGTTGTAGGAATTGCTTGACAACCTTTTAACTTCATTGCTAGTATAAGAGTTGTCTTCTATTTATATATATTTTGTATTTGCGGATTAATGTTTTATTGAGTGTTTAAAATGTCAGAATTATTAGATTACATAAATTGCCCCGCGGACTTGAAAAACCTTACAATCAAGCAACTCGAGCAACTGGCCGACGAAATAAGGCAGGAACTCGTGTCTGTCGTGACGGTTAACGGCGGACACCTGGCATCCAGCTTGGGAGTCGTTGAACTGACAATTGCTTTGCACAGGGTATTTAACAGCCCGGAAGACAAAATAATTTGGGATGTCGGTCACCAGTCTTATACTCATAAGCTGCTGACCGGAAGAAAAGACAAATTCAATACGTTGCGTCAATACGGCGGGTTATCGGGATTTACATCGCGCGATGAAAGCCCGCATGACCCTTTCGGAACCGGACATGCCAGCACGTCTGTTTCTGCTGCTATGGGGATGGCTAAAGCAAGAGATCTCGCTGGAAAAGACTATCATGTAATCGCCGTAATAGGCGACGGTGCGGCGACCGGAGGCATGGCGCTGGAAGCTTTTAACAATCTTCCTTATCTCGGTTCGAAATTGATCGTTATTCTCAACGATAATGGTATGTCGATATCTCCGACAGTGGGGGCGTTATCGAAAATTTTCAGCAAGATACGCTTCGACAAGCGTTATTATCGTGCCAGTGAAAGAAGTAAAAGAATCCTCGATTTTTTACCTCTCGGGAAAAAGTTGTGGGAATTCGGTGATAAAATTAAAAGCAGTATCAAGGGCTTTGTTATGCCTACAACGATTTGGGAAGAGTTCGGAATGGCATATATGGGGCCGATCGACGGGCATAATCTGAAAGACCTTGAAACAGCCCTGATACAGGCGAGGGATTACAGCCATAAGCCGACATTAATTCATGTATCGACAATAAAAGGTAAAGGGTATACACCTGCCGAAGGGAATGCGGTTTATTTCCATGGGGTTTCCCCAAAATGCAAGCCCCAGGCGAAAACGGTTCCGACGTACAGCGAGGTATTTGCCCAGACGGTATTGGAGCTTGCCAGACAGGAACCGAAACTGGTGGTTATTACGCCGGCGATGCCGGAAGGCAATTGTCTAAGCATGGTCCAGAGTGAATTTCCCGATAGAGTTTTCGATGTCGGTATATGCGAGCAGCATGCCGTAACTTTTGCAGCCGGATTAGCTACGCAGGGTTACATTCCTGTGGTTGCCATATATTCTACTTTCCTGCAGCGTTCTTTCGACCAGATTATCCACGATGTCTGCCTGCAGGATTTACAGGTCATTTTCGCTATCGACCGCGGCGGGATTGTCGGCGATGACGGTAAGACACACCAGGGTATTTTCGACTTATCTTATCTATCGCTGATACCGAATTTAATCATATCAGCCCCTAAGGACGAAAATGAGTTGCAGCATTTACTTTATACCGCGACTCAAACCAAACATCCGATGGCTATCAGGTATCCCCGCAGCGCCGGAACCGGTGCAGTTATGGACAATTCTTTTAAGATAATTCCAATCGGTACGTCGGAGATATTGAAATACGGCAATGATGTTGCCATAATGGCTGCCGGTGCATCAGTGCCTTATGCAGTGCAGGCAGCCGGGGAGTTGTCGTTGAAAGGGATAGAAGCGACGGTTATAAACAGCCGTTTTATAAAACCGCTTGATGCCGGTATTATACTGGATACGGCCAGACGGATAAAGCAGATTGTAACCGTAGAGGAAAATGTGCTTAGCGGCGGTTTCGGCAGCAATGTATTGTCGTTGTTACAGGAAGCCGGCTTATCCGGTATAAGAGTTAAAACGATAGCTATTCCCGACAAGTATGTGGAACACGGTACACCATCGATATTGAGGCAAAAGTATGGATTGGATTCCGACGGAATAGCCAGGGAAACAATTGCGCTGTTACCCGAAGTGAAACGGATTCACTGTTAAGAGATAATGATATATAATTATACCCGTAACCGTAATATCAGGTATCATAGTTACCTGATTTATTTATTCTTATAATAAAAGGGCGCAGATGAATAAATTAACAATCAGAGATATCGATGTCAGCGGTAAAAAGGTGCTTGTAAGGGTAGACTTTAATGTCCCGTTGAATTACAAAACAGGAGCGATTACCGATGACAGCCGCATCAGGGCTTCACTACCTACTATAGATTATCTAATTGAACAAGGGGCAAAAATCATTCTGTGTTCGCATCTCGGACGCCCTGCAGGAAAACCGTCTGCCGAGTTCAGTCTGTCTATCGTTGCTCAACATCTTTCACAGATTTTACGACAACCCGTAGATTTTGTTAACGATTGTATAGGTTCTGAAGTAGATAACGCTATTTCAGGTATGAAAAACGGCGATATTCTGCTGCTGGAAAACCTGAGGTTTTATGAAGAGGAAGAAAAAGGCGATGATTCTTTTGCGCGGGCTCTTTCAAAACACGGCGATATTTTTGTAAACGATGCTTTCGGTACGGCACACAGGAAACACGCATCGATTGTGGGTGTTACCAAATATATGCCTGCCGTGGCAGGCATGTTGCTGGAAAAAGAAATCAATGCGCTGGGCAAGGTATTGACGGAACCGCCGCATCCTTTCGGAGTGCTGCTGGGCGGCGCCAAGGTGAGCGACAAGGTATCCATGTTGAATAATATTATGGGTAAAGTCGATACTATAGTTATCGGCGGGGGAATGGCGGCCACTTTTTTGAAAGCTCAATCATATGAAGTAGGGGCTTCCTTAATTGATGATTCCTTCGATACCGCAGCTGAGATAATAGAAAAAACGAAATTAAACGGGGTTAAACTGGTTCTCCCTGATGACATGCTGGTGGCAGATGTGGTTAATGATAAAGCCGTAACCGAAAATGTCGATATTGCGCATATACCGGCGGATAAACATATTGTGGATATCGGAACATTAACGATTAGCAAATTTACGAAAGCCCTTGAAAAATGCCGCACTGTATTCTGGAACGGGCCGATGGGGATATATGAAATACCCCAGTTCAGTGAGGGCACGAAAATCATGGCTAGAATTATTGCCAGCCTGCACGGTACTACCATTATCGGCGGCGGTTCGACATCTGAAATAGTAACAGAAATGAAACTGGGTGATAAAATGACTTTTGTATCCACCGGCGGCGGTGCATCTTTAAAATTCTTAAGCGGGGAAACGCTTCCCGGAGTTGAAGCGTTGCTTGATAAAGGTACGAAATCGAATTGACCGATAATGGAGTGAGATATTTTGGGTAATATTAATCTCGAATTTATTAAGGAAATATCAAAAACGTCACCGTCAAAAATTGTATTACTGGTTATCGATGGCATAGGCGGGCTTCCTGACTGCCAAAGCGGTAAAACAGAGCTTGAGACGGCTTTTACTCCCAACCTGGATTCCCTTGCCGCTAAAAGCATCTGCGGATTATCCGACCCGGTAAGTCCCGGAATAACTTCAGGCAGCGCTCCGGGGCATCTGGCATTATTCGGTTATGACCCCGTTACCTATCGTATCGGGCGCGGAGCTCTGGAAGCTATGGGAATAGATTATCCGTTGGAGCCGGGAGATATAGCAGCTCGCGGTAATTTTTGTACCCTTGATAATGAAGGCCTGATTACCGACAGGCGCGCCGGACGGGTTTCTACCGAACAAAGCAGCAGATTATGCCAGCTTCTGAATAACATGACAATTGACGGTGTCAGTCTCTTGGCACTGCCGGTCAAAGACCATCGTATGGCGCTGGTGCTGCGAGGTGATGGTCTCAATCCAGATATATCCGATTCCGACCCGCAGCAAACCGGGATGGCTCCGTTAAAGGTCAAGGCTAACAGCGCTGTGGCACAGAGAACAGCGGATATTGTAAATGAATTTCTCGATAAATCGAAAGATATTCTTGCCGGGTACAGTCCGGCTAATATGCTGCTGTTACGCGGATTCGATGAAAAACCGCAGTTTCCTTCCATGCCTGAAATATATAAACTTAAACCGGCGGCAATTGCCAGTTATCCGATGTACCGGGGTTTAGCCAGGGCGGTCGGAATGGAGATATTAAAAACCGGCCCTGCCATGGAAGATGAAATGGAAACCCTTAAGCAGAACTATAATGATTACGACTATTTCTTTATTCATATAAAAGAAACCGATGCGCGTGGTGAAGACGGCGACTTTGCAGCAAAGGTAAGAGCATTGGAGCACGTCGATAAGATTATACCGGAGATTACCGGCTTAAAGCCCGATGTAATCGTTATTGCCGGCGACCATTCTACTCCGGCCATGATTAAAGGGCACAGCTGGCATGCGGTGCCGGTATTGATTCATTCTGAATGGTGCCGTCCCGATAATGTTAAACAATTCTCGGAATCAGCCTGCATCTGCGGCGGATTGGGAAGAATCCCGGCGACGGATATCATGCCGCTGGCGATGGCAAATGCCTTGAAACTCAATAAATACGGAGCTTAAATAAAAGGATATGAGAACTCCCCTGATTGCCGGCAACTGGAAAATGAATACCACAGTTGAAGAAGCGGTAGCGCTTGTCAGCAATATGCTGACAGCGTTGGATGCAATCGGCAACGTTGAAAAACTGGTCTGCCCGCCGTTTGTTTCTCTGAAGGCGGTTTCTGAATTACTCGCAAAGAGCTCCATAGAAATCGGAGCGCAGAATATGCATTATGAGGATAAGGGAGCTTATACAGGTGAAGTATCGCCTTTGATGATAAAAGATATTTGCCACTATGTGATTATCGGGCATTCGGAGCGCAGGCAATATTTCAACGACGACCTTTATATCAATAACAAGGTTAAAGCTGCTATTAAATACGGAATTACTCCGCTTCTGTGTATCGGAGAGAAACTGGAAGAAAATCAGTCCGGTTTGACAATCGATGTTCTTGAAAGACAGTTGGAGCAGGCTTTAGCAGGTATCGAGGATATCGGCAGACTTGTAATTGCTTATGAACCGATTTGGGCAATCGGCACAGGTAAGTCTGCCAGCGGTGAACAGGCGAATAAGACTATCGGGGCAATCAGGCAAAAGGTGGCTTCTCTATACGATAAAGATATTGCATCCACTATTCGCATCCTTTACGGAGGAAGCGCCAATGCGGAAAACATCGCTGAATTTGCCGCACAACCTGAGATAGACGGCGCCCTGGTTGGCGGAGCCAGCCTTAAACCGGAGCAATTCGTAAGCATGGTTAAACAGACCTCTGCAATATATAATGATTCTAAAAAGTAGGGGATAGTTTACATAACAATATAGCCATTCTTTCCCTTATTTACATTCCAAGTAATTAGTTACCTGTACCGCATATGAAAAAAATAATTGCTATTGTAGGCCCCACCGGTATCGGAAAAAGTAATCTGGCTGTCGGCATTTGTCAAAAAATTGATGCTGAGATAGTCAGCGCCGACAGCCGGCAGGTTTACAGGTTTATGGATATCGGGACGGCAAAACCCGGTAAAAATGAACAGTCTATGGTTCGACATCATTTAATTGACATAATTAATCCCGATGAGGCTTTCAGCCTGGCAGAGTACCAGTCTCATTGTAAGGATGCAATCGATGATATCTATAGCAGAAAAAAGCTGTCGTTGCTGGCCGGTGGCAGCGGGCAGTATGTATGGGCTGTCGCAGAAGGTTGGGATATTCCAAAGGTAATGCCGGATTTGGAATACCGGGAGATGCTTGAGAAAAAAGCTGCCGAAAACGGGGCAGAAGAATTGTATCGCGAACTGCAATCTGTTGACACGGAAGCTGCCGCCAGAATAGATGCATCGAATGTCCGCCGCGTAATCAGGGCATTGGAAATAGCAAACGCTAATGATAATAAATTGCGGCAAAGGAATAAAAAACCCGTATACGATGCGCTTATCATCGGATTGACGACTTGCCGTGATGAGTTGTATCGCAGAATAGATGCCAGAGTGGATTCGATGGTCGAAAAAGGTTTGGTCGATGAAGTGCAGGGGCTGTTCGATAAAGGCTATAATCCGGATTTACCGTCGATGTCGGGTATCGGCTACAAGCAAGTCGGTATGTTTTTAAATGGCGAAATATCTCTTGAATCGGCTATCCAGCAGATAAAGTACGAGACGCATCGCTATGTCCGCAGTCAGTATAACTGGTTTAAGCTGAAAGATGATAGAATAAAGTGGTTCGATGTACAAAACGATATTGAATCTGACATAATGAAAGCCATCGATAGTTTTATCTATCAGGATTAGGAGAGAATATGTTTTTTACCAAGCTGCAAAG
Organism: uncultured Dehalococcoidales bacterium; assembly: GCA_964399425.1. Taxonomy (GTDB): domain Bacteria; phylum Chloroflexota; class Dehalococcoidia; order Dehalococcoidales; family UBA5627; genus UBA5627. Next base: position 65,808 of record CAYNQR010000005.1, read on the forward strand.
CGTCGGCAATGATTTCGTACTAATAGAAACTGCTGATTTAACCTATGATTGGAACGGCTTATCGAAAGCTATGTGCGACCGTAAATTCGGTATCGGCGCCGATGGCTTGCTGCTGCTGGTTCCTTCGTTGAAAGCCGACTTCGCTATGCGCATGTTCAATCCGGACGGCTCTGAGGCTGAGGCCTGCGGTAACGGATTGAGGTGCCTTATCAAGTACTGTGCCGATGTAAAATTAGCCGACAGCAATGTGGATAAATTGACTATCGATACCATAGCAGGCTTGAGAAAAGCTACATTTGTGCGCAAAAACGCTAAAGCCGATAGAATTCAAGCCGGTATGGGTTCTCCTGAGTTCAGTACTGACAAGATTCCCGTATCGGCAGATAAAAATAAAGGCAGGTTAGTCGCGTCTAAACTGACGGCAGAGTATCCTTTAACGATAGGTCATACGGATTTGTTATTAAACTTCGTATCGATGGGGAATCCGCATGCCGTTTATTTCCAGGCTGAACCGGTAAATGAGTTTCCTTTAATACAGGTGGGTGTCGATGTCGAAAAGCATATTATATTCCCGAAACGCGTCAATTTCGAGGTTGCCAGGGTAATAAATCGGCGGCAGATAGACGTTCGTGTTTGGGAGAGAGGCGCCGGTGAAACACTGGGATGCGGTACCGGTGCCTGCGCTGTAGCTGTAGCCGCAATTCTTCTCGGTTATACGGATAATACTGTCGATATCAAATTACCCGGCGGCACACTACAGGTTGAATGGGATGGAGAGGGCGAAGTGCTGCTGAGCGGTGTCGCCGAAACGCTTTTTACCGGTGATTGGAAAAAATAAATTTCTATATTTGAGGTTATGAATTATATGAAAACTTCGCGACGGATGGACAATTTAGCGCCGTATCTTTTTGTAGAGATAAACAAGAAAATTGCGGCAAAAAAAGCCCTCGGAGAAGATGTTATAAATTTCAGCATCGGCGACCCGGATATACCTACGCCGGACAATGTTATAAGTAAAATTTGCCAGACAGCCGCTGATGCGGTTAATCACCGCTATCCGGAAACATTCGGACTGCCCGAATTAAGACAGGCAATAGCAGATTGGTATAAAAAGCGTTTTAATGTAATCCTTGACCCGGCCAGTGAAATATTGCCATTGCAGGGTTCCAAGGAAGGCATTGCGCATATGGCATTATGCTACATAGACCCCGGTGATATTGCACTGGTTCCCGACCCCAGCTATCCGGTTTATACCGGTGGAACGGTTCTGGCGGGCGGGGATGTCTACTATATGCCGCTGTTGCAGAAAAACAGGTTTTTGCCTGATTTGGGGGCTATTCCTGAAGATATCTTAAAGAAAGCAAAAATACTGTGGATTAATTATCCCAATAATCCGACCGGCGCCATTGCCGAAATCGATTTTTTTAACCGTGTGGTCGATTTTACTAAAAAATATGATCTTCTGGTTTGCCATGACGGGCCTTATTCCGAAGTGGCTTTCGATGGTTATAAACCGGTTAGTTTTTTACAGGCCGAAGGGGCTAAAGATGTCGGAGTTGAGTTTCATTCGCTTTCCAAGAGCTACAATATGACCGGTTGGCGTGTGGGGATGGTTGTCGGAAACGCAAAAGCGGTACAGGCGTTGAATACGGTAAAATCAAACCTGGATTCGGGTATTCCGCAGGCGATTCAATATGCCGCTATCGAAGCGTTGAATAATTCGCAGGATGCGATTGATAAGCATAATGCGATTTACCAGAGACGGCGGGATTTGGTTATAGAAGTATTGAATGATATCGGTGTGGAAGCGAAGCCTCCCAAGGCCGGTTTATATATATGGGCTAAGGTTCCGGAAGGGTATACTTCTATCGAATTTACCAATGACCTGCTCGATAACCTGGGAATTGTCGTCACGCCGGGAACAGGGTATGGCGCTCATGGCGAAGGATATGTACGACTGTCGCTCACCATTCCGGATGCCAACCTGGTAAAAGGATTATCACGATTATCGGCATGGAAAAATAACAAGGACAAGTTTAAAGCTAAAATCAGGAAATAACTTTACATAATAGGTGCAATATTAATAAATCTATAAACACTTCGTCCAATAAAGAAAGAGCCTTGCTGGTGGCAGTGGCTGTCGATAACATTAAAGATAACTGGTCGCTGGAACAATCTCTAGATGAGTTGTCTCAATTGGCAAATACCGCCGGGGCTGTTGTAATAGGGAAACTTACGCAAAAACTGCATCAGCCGTCGAAAAACCTGTATATCGGCAAAGGCAAACTGGACGAACTGATTGAACTGAAGGACACCTTAGAAGCTGATGTAATCATCTTCGACGATGAATTATCTCCGTTGCAGCAGAGAAATCTGGAAGAGGCTTTAAAAGTAAAAATTATAGACCGCGTTGCCTTGATACTGGATATCTTTGCCCGTCATGCCCAAACGCATGAAGGTAAATTGCAGGTCGAACTGGCGCAGCATGAATACCTGTTGCCGCGTTTGGCAGGACAATGGAGCCATCTTGAGAGGCTTGGCGGTGGCATCGGAACCAGGGGGCCGGGCGAATCACAGCTTGAAACCGACCGCAGGTTGATCAATAAAAAAATACAACGATTAAAAAAACAACTCGATGACGTTAAAAAGCATCGCATGCTTTACCGGCAGCAGCGCCGCAAAAGCGGTATTCCGATTGTTGCCCTGGTCGGATATACCAACTCAGGAAAGAGTACTTTACTGAATGCTCTAAGTAAAGCCGGTGTGCTGGCTGAAGACAAGCTCTTTGCCACGCTGGACCCGACGACAAGAAGAATCAACCTCCCGGACAAAACGGCAGTGCTTTTGAGCGATACCGTCGGTTTTATCAGGAAGCTGCCTCCGTCGGTGGTATCGGCTTTCAGGGCAACCCTTGAGGAATTGACGGAAGCCACAGTACTTTTACATGTCGTTGATTTTTCTTCTGGTACTGCTGCCGAACAGTGCGAGGTTGTAGAAGGTGTTTTAAAAGACCTGGATATTTCTGATAAACCGGTTATTACCGTTTTAAATAAAATGGATGCATTACTGGACTCCGGGAAAAAATGGACGGAAGGAGAAGCCCTGGCTTTTTTTGAAAATCAGGAAATAAAAAACCAGGAAAATGCGGTACTTATTTCAGCGGTAAAAGGCTGGGGGCTAAAAAATCTCCTGGAAAAGATAAATAACGTCGTAAAAGTTGTAAGACCGGTTGTAAACGATTTTAAGTCAAAAAATGACGCCCTGTAATCAAAATCTAGCCATTTAATGGCCTTGGTTAATATAAATCCTTGTATAATTAGACGATAAGGATTCTGTGCGGTGCTCAATCGTGAGAAATTCCGTAAAATCCCTTTAAAGAAGTAAAGATGATAAAAAACGGGTAATTTCCACGGTTTTTTATAAATATAATGCGACTTTATTGTTTTGCCAAGGTTTTTTAGTTTTCTTATATTTTTATTTTGGGAAAATAGTTAACATAAAACTCTTAATTATTTTTACTAAGTGAAAGTCCGGTGGCAGTCCAATAATAAAAGAGGGATTATAAAAATCAATTCCTCCCATTAATGCTTTTATCTATTTTTCTCATACAATATTATTAACAGATATCATGTCATTGTAGAGGTATATAAGCGACAATGGTTTGGGTTAACCGGTTTTTATTATACGGGCAATATTGAAATATTCTGTATTATTAATTGTAATTGCTTTCTGAGAGGTCTTCTATTTCGAGATTGTTGCCATATATTATGTAAACATAGCATATTATACGTGCCAATAATATTTCGCACTATATATGTTATGTAATATCTATACTAAAAACACAAATAAACAAAAACCGGACATAAGTAATATAGTCAGCAATACAAACCCGCCCGGTAAGTAAAATTATATACAGGAAAAACTTTTATAAATAATTATTTACTTTAGTAATCATCGTCGACAGGGATTCGGCGAAAACTCTTCTGAGAGTTTCGATGGCGAATATATCAGGTGTCATATCCCTGTTCATATAGAGTTTTTGATTTGTTTCCTGCAGGATGGCAGGAACGCGTGCCCCTTTCCTTTTCATAGAATTAATCGAATGTTTTCCGCAGACATGCCCGTATACGCTATCGAATTCGGACTCGTTAACGCTAATCTTAATCTCTGGAAGCTTTTTGGCTAATTCCTCAGCATATATTTCGATAAATGCATCCGGGCTAAAAACGGTTTTCATGCTGTCGATTGGTGAAACCTGGTAATTCATCAATTCTATTTGATTGTCCGCAACTCCATGGCTTGTTACAGTGGAATGCCCATCCAGCATAAAATTGATTTTATCTTTTACAATCTTTTTACTGATATCATCATGAAAAGGTTTTAAATATTTTCTTGCAAGCAATTGCCTAAACTTTATGTCAGGTTCTTCCCCTCTTCTATATAAGTTTTTCCCCAGCCTGTTGTTCAAAGGAACGCTGTCTTCTAAAATATCGGGATTTCTGTTGGCTTCCAGTATTAAACTGCAATATGGAAATATAATCTGCGAATTACCGAGCATATCGCGAAAGTCATAAAGCCGGTCGGTATACCAGTCTATATCACTTGTAAATTCCGCAAATTCATCGGAAAGAGAATCAATGGGGATATCTGACGGTATCAGTGTCCCGCTATGAGGGATTACGACTAAAAGGTCATTAAATTCCATTATAGCCTCTAAAATTAGTGGAGTTATTCCATATGCTCCATTAACTTGTGAGCCGGTTCGGGTTCCCTGCCTGTTAAAATCAAGGCAAAGTGATTGATTATTTCATCTGTTTCTGGATCTTTATCGTGCCACCTGATGAGAAATTCTTCTTCGGTAAGCCATGTTTTACGGAAACTGGAGGGGTCTTCAAAGACAATTTTATTATCATAATATCCGATTACTATAACGTAATGGCCGTCATCATAATCTTCATGCCACTCTTCAAGGGTCATGTACTTTTCCGCCCAGGCTTGTACCAGCACGATTACCGGATGGCCGGTATCGATGAATTGTTTAACCTCTTCGATACCGGCATCGTATTTTACCAGTACCTCGAATCCGTATTTCCCGGCAACGGAAATCATGTTCTTTATCGGCGTGCCGTTGCTGCTGATTAAAAGCTCGCTAAACAGCTCATCCTTGCGGACTTCGACTCCGTAATATGCCATCACCAATTGTAATGCCGTTGCACCGCAATCGAAATCGAAAGTCTGTCTTCCACCGGGCAAATCAATAATCATATAATAAAACAGCTATCGAAGAATTATAAAGTGTTAATCAATTGCACTAGATTAAATTAAAATACAATCTGTCATGCGCATTGCTATTAACGAACCCGTATATTTACCCTGCACGATAACTCGCTGCCCTTTTTCCAGGTCTCTTAAATTATCTGCATGCTTTTTATCGAACATGCATTGAACGCTTTTTGTAAGATTTAAAGATGCATCTGTCATACGAATGTAATTAATGGCGAGCACTTCTTTTACATCTATTGCAGCGGCACAGCCCGACAATCTTAATACCTTGTTTAAATATTTATTTGTGGCTGAAATATAGTCTTCTGCATATTCTGAAAGTAATTCATCAATCGTTATGTCAATATCCGCCGGACAAACAGGTTCGGGTTCCGCTTGAACGGGTTCTTCCTCCAACTCCTCTGCGATCGGTAATGGGGATTCAGGCTCTTCTTTGAATTTTACATCGCTTGCTTCGATATCTTCTTCAGCTACGGCAATAGTCTCAATTAATTCTATGTTACATTCAGAAGGCTCAATTATTTCCAGTTCATTATCCTCTTCATCCTCTTCCACATATTTATTCTTATCTTCAATATCGGCTTCTTCGTCAATTTCCTCCGTAGCAGTTTTGCACCCGGAGATTTCTTGTGCTATTACCGGTTCTTCAGAGTATTCGTCTTCGATTACTATAGCATCGTCGCTTTTTACGGTGTCAACTTCTTCACTTATATTATTTTCAGTAACCAGAGGTACTTCCTGCATTTCTTTTATAATGTCATTTTCCGGCTCATAACTATCATCAATTTGTTCAGCCGGCTCAACGGGAGGCTTCTTTCCGTACAGCCTTTCTTCCCTGATTTGACCGTATGTTTTATCAACGAGCTTAAATGCCGGAGAAGATAATGGATATCCGCATAAAAAACAGGCCCAGTCTTTGGTTCTCATGGTCTCTCTGAAGCAATTTGGACATCTTGGCATTTCGCACCTCTAACAAAAATATAATACAGATTGATTCAATGGAATATCCATGATTATCGGGGGATTATTAGAAAGCGTTACAGAAGTGGGCTCGGTAGGTATCGAACCTACGACCAATCGGTTATGAGCCGACCGCTCTACCACTGAGCTACGAGCCCTCAATTTATAAAAAAAATTTAACATTTAACGCCTGGCAACACAAGATTGTTGGAGCGGGAGACGGGATTCGAACCCGCGACCACCTGCTTGGAAGGCAGGGACTCTTCCGCTGAGTTACTCCCGCGCTACATTATGTAAAAATATAATCTGCCTTGCCTGAAACTGTATATATTATAACCGCTGCACTATTTTCAATCAACTTGTTGTGTATCTGTATGGTTTATTTTATTTTTAAATAGAGTACAATAGAGTACAATAGAATACAATAGATTGTCGGTTTATAATAGAGTTATCGGGGAAATTAAAAGGAGGGAGAAATGAACAAATGGCGGTCGGTTGTAACGGTAATACTCATTGTGGCTTTAACTGCCGGTACGATTGCTAACGGAGTATTGTATTTCCAAACGACAGGGAAATTAAACGACGCCCAATCAAATATTGCATTGTTGGAAGGGAATTTATCTTCCCTGGACTCAAATATCTCCGGTATATACAGTGATATTTCTTCATTGGAGAATGGAGTAACCGGGATACAAAACGAATTAAACAGTATACAGGGGGATGTTTCCGATGCACAAGGTTCTCTCTCTGAATTAGCAAATTATTATACCTCTCTTAGTAATAATCTTTCCGGAATTGAAGAAGACCTGTCATCGGTATCATCAGAAGTAAATTCCCTCGGTGCCAGGATAGATTCTATTGATGCCGAAAAAGTGGATTGGACAGAGATTGTGGCTCAAATAGAGCCGTCAATTGTAATGTTATTGGCTTATACTGGGGGAGGCAGTTATTATGGAGGGAGCGGTGTAATCATATCGGGTGACGGATGGGTACTTACCGCGGCTCACCTGTTAGATGAAGTGGAGAGTATTTCAGATATAGAAATAATACTACAAAACGGTGATTCTTATTATTGTGAACAGGTATATATCAGCGATGAGTTGGATATTGCGCTAGTTAAAATCCATTCTGAAAAAACAGACTTTGCATCTGCAACTTTAGGTTCGTCATCCGATAGTAAGGTAGGTGAAGATGTTTTAGCAGTCGGGCATCCGTTGTTGCTGGGTAATCCCCCTACTTATACTGCCGGTATAATATCTGCTTTTCGTGTGGCAGACCATGACGGCAATGAATATATTCAGACGGATGTAGCGGTAAATGGTGGAAACAGCGGCGGTCCGTTACTCAATGCGAAAGGTGAAGTAATCGGGATTATTTCCTGGGGTTATGAGGGATACAGTGACGGAGACGGGTATTTTTATAATGAAATCTTCGAGGGAATGAATTATGCTGTTCCCATCGATGATATTTTTCCTCTTCCCGAAGACGTGATAATTTAGGGATTATATTATTAATCTGTAAAGGGAAGCAGGGGTAAAATAACCCCTGCTTCCTGTTGTCAATTATTCAGCATGCTTTATAAAAAAGCGTAATTCTGATATCCTCTTTTAATAGAATATCTTCGGAGAAGCTAATATGGTTTTTCTATTCGGGAATAAAGATTATTATGACCTGCTTGGTTATATTGCTATGAAATGCCCTAATTGCATGAAGGAAAGAATTTTTGCGGTTAAGCAGGAAAGAAAAAGGCTTACCGTTTATTTTATCCCCACCTTTCAGTTTTCCTCCAGGCAGATTGTCGTTTGCGGGCACTGCGGGGAAACACTTCAGGTGGATGACGAATTGAAAGAAAAAGTCGCTGAAAACATGATAAGCCAGAAGAAACTGGATTCCCTGATTAAAAGAGGCAAAATCGACCATCTGATCGGAGCTGCTCCCAAAAGAAGACCACGGAAAACAGTAAAAACACTGTGCGAGAATTGCGGTAGCGAGCTGGATAAGAATATGAAATTCTGCTCTCAATGCGGGAAAAAGTTGTGACCATAAAACAGAATGTAACCGAATTGCTTGATGAACTGCCGGCCGGCATTCAACTGGTTGCGGCGGCAAAGACCATGGATGCATCCAAAGTTATTGAAGCTATAGATGCCGGCGTGGAAATAATAGGCGAAAATTATATCCAGGAAGCGGAAGATATATATAATATAATCGGTAAACGGGTAAAATGGCATTTTATCGGGCACCTGCAGGGCAATAAAGTGAAAAAGGCAGTCGCTATCTTCGATATGATCGAAACCGTCGATTCGCTAGAGATTGCTGCGGCAATTAATAAGAGATGTATTGAAACCGGCAAGGTAATGCCGGTGCTTGTCGAAATTAACAGCGGGGCGGAAGAACAAAAATCAGGGGTATTGCCTGAAAACGCCGTTTCCGTAATAAAAGAAATCTCGGGATTTTCAGGTATTCAAGTGATGGGTTTGATGACGATGGGCCCGTTAGCGGGCGAGCCTGAAGGATCGCGCCCCTACTTTGTGAAAACAAGGGAAGTATTCGAACTTGTTAAAAGCCTCGATTTACCCGGTGTCGAAATGAAGTACCTTTCTATGGGTATGACCAACTCCTATAAGGTTGCAATACAGGAAGGCGCCAATATAGTCAGAATCGGCAGCAGGATATTCGGGCAAAGAAACCGGTAGCTAGTCTATAGTATCCAGTCCTTTTATGATATCTTCGAGTTTCTCAAACGGCAGGCAGTCGAATTTCATTTCACGGCATAACGATAGCATCGGTTCGGTGGCAAAGGTATAATGCGCCAGTTTTGCCGCCGGTATATCCGAAGCTCCGTTACCGATACTGATAACGCGCCAGCCGTCTTTTAAAAACTGCTTTATGTAAGCTTCTTTGAATCCGTTCTGGACTTCCTTGCCGTCCGGGCCGATATAGCGGGCTTCGATTCCATTATTATCGAAGTCCGCTTGGGCGGCATATATTTCTATATCGTTTAAACCTGTATTCTTGAGCAGTGTCCGGATATAAAAAGTCATGCCGTTGCTGACTATAGTAAAACGGAAATTGCGCTTCCGGCAATAGCTCACTAAATCTTTTAATCCCGGCCTTAATTCCGCTTTATCACTGACAAATCGAACCAGAGTAGCCTCGTCTTCCTTAACCATTCTGAAAGCAAGCGTATTGAAGCGGCCTACTGAAATTTTATTGCTTTTATACTGTTCGAGGATAGAACGCCAGTCTCCGTCGGCAAAAGTGTCCAGTATGAGAAAACTGATATCTTCTTCGGTTAACGTGCCGTCGAAGTCACATTGAATCAGTGTCTTGATATTAGCGAGGTGTTGCATAGATGGTTAGCCTTTACAGGCAGGCTCTTCTTGAGTGGTCTGCGCTTCGA
>CAYNQR010000006.1:0-64675 GCA_964399425.1 uncultured Dehalococcoidales bacterium
CAGGCGATATTCTCATATCGTCAAGCTTCAGCGTCATCTTTATTGCGCTTATTCCAATTGGTATGGGTTACGCCGTAATGACGCAAAAGCTGCTGGATATAAACGTTTTCATCAGGCGTAGCGTGATATACGCAGCAATTTCGTTAGTAATTGCCGCAGTTTTTGCACTGGTAATTATCCTGATGCTCTTTAATGTGCAAACATTATCAGTGTTACAGGCTATTTTAATCGCTCTGGTAATGGGCATACTGGCAAGTATTCTTTACGGCCCGATTAAAAGCAATATGGAACATCTGGTAGATAAGTATTTATATAAGGATAAATACGACTACCGCAAGGCTATTCAGGAACTCAGTTCTTCGCTTAATTCGATTACCGATATAGTCACCGGTTCTACCCTTATCGTAAATACGCTGACTGAAAAGATAAATCTGGATGGCGCCTGCCTGTTTACAACAATCGATAATGAAAAATATGAAATCGTCGCATCTGCTGGTATGTATAGCGAAGATGAACAGCAACAGCAACTGATGAAACTGCTGGCGGAACGTACCAGCAGCATAACTTTCCCGAATTCCGCGGTTTTTGTAAATCATAATGTGGAATTTCTAATACCGCTTATTGCCAGCGACAGTGAAATCGGAGGCATTTGCCTTTCCCCCAAAGCCACGAAACAAAGATATTCATCAAATGATTTATTTTTGATTCAGGGATTGGCGCCTATCGCTGCCATATCGCTCAGGAGCTGGATTCTGATTGCGGCGGATATCGCGGAACGCAAACGAACCGAAGAAAAATTAAGACAGGCAGCGGAGGAATGGCAGACAACGTTCGATTCGATTCCTATGCCTGTTTCTCTGCAAAGCAACGATTTTAAAATACTTCGCATTAACAAAGCATATGCCGATCAGTTTGACGTCGAACCCGATGATATTGCTGGAAAAACATGTTATCAAATCGTGCATCGGACCAAGCATCCGATACCTAATTGCCCGCATGTGAGAATGTTAAGCACTAACGAGTCAGCGACCATTGAACTGTATCACGACTGGCTCGACAGGTATTTCGACATTACCGCATTCCCTATCAGAAACTCGCAGGATAAAATAATTGCCTCGGTTCATATAATGAGAGATATCACGCAGGTTAAAAAAGCAGAAGAGGAAAAACGGCTGCTTCAGGAAAAGGCTGAGATATCGAGCCGTCTTGCTTCCGTAGGCGAGATGGCGGCAGGAATTGCCCATGAAATCAATAATCCGCTAACCGGTGTCATCGGCTTTTCCGATATGCTGCTCGAGAGAGAACTTCCGCAGGATATGAAAGAACAGGTAGAGATCATCGCCAACGGCAGCCGCAGGGTAGCCGATATAGTAAAAAGGCTGCTAACTTTTGCACGCCAGCATAAACCGGCAAAAGCGCTGGTCAATGTTAATGAATTGATTGATAATACGTTAAATATGAGAAATTACGTTCTTAAGACCAATAACATCGATGTAAATGTTCAATACGATACCGGCATACCGCTGATTACCATCGACCCTGGTCAAATCCAGCAGGTCTTTTTAAATCTGATTATTAATGCGGAATATTCGATGAGGAAAACCGGCAAAGCCGGCGAACTCAAAGTCGTTACCCAAAAAATCGGTGATAAAATACGAATATCCTTTTCGGATAACGGACTGGGTATTTCGCAGGAGATTATAAAAAGACTCTTTCAGCCGTTTTTTACAACAAAACCCGTCGGTGAGGGCACAGGATTAGGTTTGAGCCTTTCGCGCTCGATAATCGCCGAACATGGAGGAACGATAGCAGTTGAAAGTGAATTAAATAAGGGTGCCACTTTTACAATAGAATTACCTGTAACGAACGGTTATGTACAAAACGAACCGGTCTCATCCTCTCCGTTATTGGAAACTAAGGATAATATAAAGAAAATTAACATACTTGTCGTTGATGATGAACCGACAATACGACAATTTATAAAATCCACTCTGAATACCTCTGATTATCTTGTAGAGACAACAGGCGACCCATACGAAGCTCAACAAAAAATCGCCGCTAATAATTACGACCTTATTATAATAGACATCCGCATGCCTGATATGAACGGACAGGAATTATTCGAAAAAATAGTAAGTGAGAAGCCGTATATGTCGAAAAAGGTTCTGTTTACAACCGGTGATTCTTCAAACAGCGAGATAAAAGATTTTCTCCAGAAGTACAATCTGCATTCCATCGGCAAACCATTCGACCGCCAAACTCTAAAAAGCAAGATAAAAGAAGTGCTGGGATAGGCTTGAAAGCATTAAAATCGGATCGAATATAACTCAATTAATGGTATACTTTGACTAAAATGCAATCTCTCTGTTAAAATTGGCTATTATATAAAGCATATTACATTCACTATTTCCCTTCTATTAAATATATATTCATATATACAAGTATCATTACAAAGAGGAGTACTTCATTTTGAATAAATACGGCTCCAGGGTTATATCAGGCGTTTTGGCAGGCTTACTTACCGTAACAGCACTGTCAGGTTGCAGCAAGCCTCCGGCGGAAACTGTTACTCTTACCAATACAGAACGAATAACAAGCACAATTACTGCTACGGTATCGATCCCGACTACTGTAACTGTTACTGCCACTACAACGATAACAGTTACTTCTACCGTTAGCATTACAGATACAACAACGACTACAAGCACTCCTTCGACAAGCATAACTACAACAAAAGACCCTTACAGTCATTATCGAGGCTATTTGCTAGATGGATACCCCGAAGATATGTGGCCGTTATATGGCAAGCTGGCTATAGACCTTTGCGCCCTGGATATACAGTTTCCTGCTTATAACAATATGGGGTATTATGTTAACTCATATAGCGTCGTCTATGTTACAGATAAAACACAACAGGAAATTGCAGAGTATTACAATTCACTTCTCCAGACAAGAGAGGAGTCCGGTTTTTACGATGCCATAGGAACGATTAATGGATACGAAGTAACCGCACGCTGGGATTTTTGGAGCGGTGAAAATATAGTTTACTTATCTGTACTCTTACCGAATACCTTAAATATTACCGGCAATCCGTTTCATGCAGATTTCCCGGAATCCCTGTTAAATCTGTACAAAATTAATAACATGTGGATGGAATATTACGTATGTACCAGTAATCCTCCGGCGGGAACCATAATTTCTTCCAAATTATTCAGCCATACCGGTACTTATGAGGAAGCTATAGAATATTATCGCGCACTGTATAGTAGCATGCAGGATTATGAAGAGATTGTTACCCAGGAATACAACGGCCCTCGTACATTACTCAAGGGTGTTGTCGACGACCTTAATTTTTCCATCAGCATAGGTGTGTGGGGCAATCCCGATATGATACAGGTTAGCTATTCAAAAGCCAGTTAAAGCATATTATAAGTGTTAAGATAATCCGAATATAAATAACGGGAGATTAAATTCGAGACCTGTCGTAAAGAATGCGATTCTTTATCACGCTCATGGTAACCGGATTGCCGCCGAGGTCATCCTTTAACCCGGCGGTTATTCTTCTTATCATAATCAGGAAAAATAATATTGCATATGACCAGACCACAACCGGAGGCTCTTCCAAAAAGGCGCTTGTTAGCGGAGCAATTAAAAATGCCACCGCCATTCCCACAGGCAAGCTCAAACTATGCGAGCCGCCGAATTTTAATCTTTCCTTGAGGGGTTTTCCTGCATTATCGGCACCGATTATTTTACCGATTACACCAGCAAGCATAGGTATGGCAATTAAAAGAAATGCTTTGGGAGTCAAAGCTGCAATAAACCCTACAGCAATACTGTTCCCTTTTTCACCCTCGAATCTGGTAAATACCGGCCACATCTGACCGGCTACCGCCGACAATCCGCCGATGGCAATTACCGCAATATCGAAATCAAGAAGCCTGCCGACAACTATAACTATAACACCCTTGGCAATATCGATGATGACCCCTATGACTGCCAGCAGACGTTTACCTTGCGCCATAAAAGCCAGATGAAGGTCGCCTTCTTGATGCATTCCTTTTAATTTGGCAAGTATCCGCAGATGCGGAAACGCTCCTAAAAAATAGGCGCAGATAATAAAAAGAATGTTTGGAAATAACATTTTTACTCCCTCCGGTTAGATAACTGCCGCCAATCTTTATATAAGGCTGGTTCTGATATCATTATCGACAAAAAACATTGTGTATAATCTGCTGTTATTTAACAAAAAAAGATAGCAGGCTTATCTTACAATACAGATATTATATATGATGCTCCATTGGAAAACTACGCATAAACAGCACGAATTCAGTAAAGGAATATAAAATTTTTCCTGTACTCAGAATATTAATTATTATGGCATTTCGATAAATTAACCATATTTGAATCATTATCAAACTGACTGTAATACTCTTCCCATCAATACGGCTTTGATTGACAAGCCTTCTTCTAGAGTTTATCATTTAAATATTTAGCCTGTATTTATATCACAATATGAGATGAGACACACGAGGAGCCTGTAAAATGTCGAAGACAATCGAAGAAATCAACGATAGAATACGCAGGGGTGAGGCTGTAGTCGTCAATGCCGAAGAAATAATCGCTATTGCCAGAGAAAAAGGCATCAAAAAGGCAGCCCGGGAAGTAGATGTGGTGACTACCGGAACCTTCGGCCCTATGTGTTCATCTGCAGCTTATTTTAATATCGGGCATTCCAACCCGCGTATTAAACTGGGAGGCGGAAAAGCCTATCTTAACGATGTGAACGCTTATGCGGGATTGGCGGCAACCGACTTGTTGATTGGAGCCAACGCCCTGCCCGATGACGATCCCAGAAACCGCATTTATCCGGGGGAATTCAATTACGGCGGGGGACATGTCATAGAGGAACTGGTAGCCGGCAAGGATATTCGTTTATCCGTTACGGCATACGGAACGGATTGCTATCCCCGCAAAAAACTGGAAACCCTGATTAACATCAAGGACATTAACGAAGCGGTGCTGTTCAATCCGCGTAACGCTTATCAGAATTATAATGCAGGAATCAACCTGTCAGGCAAAGTAATTTATACATATATGGGAATCCTAAAACCCAATATGGGGAATATCAATTATTCCACTTCGGGGCAATTATCACCCCTGTTGAATGACCCTTACTATAAAACAATCGGTATCGGAACTAAAGTGTTTTTGGGAGGAGGTACCGGTTTTGTCGCCTGGCAGGGTACCCAGCACAGTCCGGCAGCTCCCCGGAACGAAAAGGGAGTTCCTACCAGAGGTTCGGGAACACTGGCGCTTATTGGAGATTTAAAGCAGATGAGCCCCGATTGGTTAAGGGGCACCAGCATGATGGGATACGGATGCAGCCTTACAGTAGGTGTCGGGATTCCCATTCCCATACTTTCAGAAGAGATTCTCGAATATACGACCGTAACCGATGCCGATATCGTTGCGCCTGTTATCGATTATTCTTCCGATTATCCGAATATGGTTTCGAATGTCGTTGCCGAAGTAACTTATGCCGATTTAAAGAGCGGAAAAATCGAAATAGGAGGCAGGCAGATACCGACGGCATCGCTATCCAGTTACTCTCGCGCTCTAATAATTGCCGATACGTTGAAGGACTGGATAAAAAGCGGGCGTTTTCTCTTAACCGAGCCGGTCGAAGCGCTGCCTGGTATTGAATCCGGTTTAAAGACTAAGGCGCTGAAAGAGCGTCCGGTTACAGAATAGCTTTATCAAGCGAGGTCTTTTAATGATAGTTTCAAAAAAAGTAGTGCTACATTTTCCTGCCCGTCTTGTAGACAGGGCTATAGTCTATCATCTTATAAAAGATTATGACCTTGAATTCAACATTATGAAAGCATCGATTATTCCGGATGCCGAAGGATTGATGGTTATCGAACTGCGGGGCGAACAGGCAAATTATGATAAAGGTATTAAATACCTTACCGAAACCGGTGTACGCATACAATCGCTCGGTCAAAATGTGCTGCGAAACAACGATAGATGCACGCACTGCGGCGCTTGTGTAACCGTCTGCCCGACCAAGGCTTTTAAACTCGACACTGAATCACGCTTGATATCGTTCGATGCCGGCAAGTGTATTGCCTGCGGTCTATGCCTTAAAGCCTGTCCGCCGCGGGCAATGGAGCTGCATTTTTAATGTTATGTACCAGACGAGGACTTATCGCAATTGGGTACAGGATCAGGATTTAGTCTCTTACAGCGTAGTTGTCAATGAGACCGATTTATACATACGCACATTCAAAAATTTAAAGGATATTGCCCGCGGGTCTGTTTGCAGATACAGAAATCAGATAGAAAACTATATTGAATTGCATCCGGAGTTTGCAAAATCGTTTAAACCGCTGGTGATGACGGGAAGTTGTCCTGACATAGTTAAAGATATGGTTGAAGCTTCGAAGAAATTCGATGTCGGGCCGATGGCGGCGGTTGCCGGTGCAATTGCTGAATTTGTCGGGAAAGACCTGTTAAAATTTTCAGATGACGTCATTATTGAAAATGGCGGCGATATTTTTATAAGCGGTAAAAAGAACAGGACTGTCGCCATATATGCCGGCAACTCTCCTCTGAGCGGAAAGTATGGAATAGAAATCAAGGCTGAGGACACTCCGCTCGGTATTTGCACTTCATCAGGGACGGTCGGACACTCGTTCAGTTTCGGGAAAGCGGATGCAGCGGTAATAGTGGCAGATTCAGCCTCGATAGCCGACGCCGCCGCCACAGCGATATGCAATATGGTATTAACCAAAAACGATATCAATCAGGCAATGGATTATGCTAAGAGTAGCGGACAATTAAAAGGCGTTATTATAATCAAGGATGACAGCATGGGGATTTGGGGCAACATAAAACTTTGCGAAATGCCTCAGAACGCATAAACGCCGGAAGGATAATTAAATTGGATGGAAAAATTTCTATAGTCCCCGCTGTGTTGACCGATAATCCGCAATCGTTAAAGGATATGCTCGAAATAGCTGCAACCTTCACGAATTTCGTTCAAATAGATATTATGGACGGATTATTCGTCCCATCTAAAAGCATTACAGCAACAGCTATTTCGGCGATTAAAACCGCCTTAAACTGGGAAGCGCACCTGATGGTTAATAATCCGGGAAGTTATATCGATGATTTTGCCGGTGCCGGAGCGCGGCAAATAATATTCCACTACGAAGCAACAAAGTCACATGAAGCTATAATCGACATGATTCATAAGGCCGGATTAAAAGCCGGTATAGCCCTCAATCCGGATACCGGCATATCAGTGCTCAATCCTTTAATAAATAAACTGGATTCCGTTTTATTTATGTCGGTTATTCCCGGTTATTACGGTAGCAAGTTCATTCCCGAAGTGCTGGATAAGATAACGCATTTCCGGATTAAATATCCCGATGTTCATACAGGAATAGACGGCGGCATAAAAGAAAACAACATAGCGATTGTTGCCGAAACAGGTGTAAATTCCATTTGTGTCGGCAGCGCCGTATTCTGCCAGGATAATCCGTCACAAAGCTTTAAACGTTTGGAAAACCTCTGCAACAGATAACGCAGATATTAATTGTTTAGCATTTTGAGGGACTCGGATACAATTCTTTCTGCCGTTAATCCGAATTGTTGATATAAAATATTATAAGGAGCCGAGGCTCCGAAGCTGTCGATGCCTATAGCAACGCCTTCGCTACCGATATAGCGTTCCCAACCGAAAGTCACGCCGGCTTCAATCGAAATCCTGGCTTTGATATTCGCCGGAAGCACCTCTTCCCTGTATTCTTTGGATTGCGCTTCGAATAGCTCCCATGAAGGCAGAGATACGATACGGACAGCGATTCCCCGCCCGTGCAAAAGCCTCCCTGCTTCCAATGCGATATGAACCTCGGAACCGGTAGCAATTAATATTATGTCAGGTAATTCCGATGATTGCCATAAGATATACCCGCCATATTTGACTCCGCCGGCGGATGCGACCTTATTTCTATCCAGTATCGGCAGCTTTTGACGCGTAAAAATCAGGGCAGTCGGCTTATTCCTGCTGTTGACGGCTATCCGCCAGGCTTCCGCTGTTTCAGCGGCATCGGCCGGCCTGATTGTTACCAGACCGGGGACTGTTCTGAGTCCCGCCAGCTGTTCGACGGGTTGGTGTGTCGGACCGTCTTCGCCGACACCGATGGAATCGTGTGTGAATACATATATGACTCCCTGTTTCATAAAGGCAGAAAGCCTGACCGGAGCCCGCATATAATCGTAAAAAACCAGGAATGTAGAAACGAAAGGAATCAATCCGCCGTGCAGCGTCATTCCATTGGCAATAGCGCCCATGGCGTGCTCGCGTATGCCGAAATGGAAATTGCGCCCGCTGCAACAATCAGCGCTAAACGATTTTGCTTCTTTAATTGTGGTCTTGGTAGATGGAGCAAGGTCGGCTGAACCACCCACCATGGAATGAATCCGTTGAGCTAACAGGTTGACTACCTGCCCGGACGCTTCCCGCGTGGCAAGTGTTATACTGCTATCAGCAAAGAGACTATCGAGACCTTCATCCCAATTTTCCGGTAATACGCCGTTTATATCTTCGATAAGCTGTTTATATAAATCGGGATAGGAAATCTGATAAGAAGCGAAAACTTCCTGCCATTTATCCTGCGCGGTTTTCCCTCTATCTATGGCTTTACGGAAATGAGTCAGGGCATCGTCGGGGATTTTAAAAGATTCCGCATACTGCCAATTCAGCTTTTCCCTGGCAAGCATCACCTCGTCTGTTCCCAGCGGCTCTCCATGAGCGGAACACTTGCCTTCCTTATTCGGACTGCCGCAGCCGATGATAGTTTTGCAAATTATAAGGCTCGGGAAACGGGTTTCCTCTTGCGCCTCTAATACTGCGTCGGCGATTGCATTTATGTCGTTCCCGTCTACCGGACCGATGACCTGCCAGCCGTATGCTTTGAACCTGAGAGCCACATCCTCTTTGAACGTAATATCGGTGGACCCTTCGATGGATATATCGTTATCGTCATACAGATAAATTACTTTCCCCAGTTGCAGGGTACCGGCAAGCGAGGCAGCCTCGGATGTAATCCCTTCCATCAGGTCACCGTCGGAAACAACAGCATAGGTATAGTGGTCGATAATATTATACCCGGGACGGTTGTACTTCTCAGCCAGCCATTTTTCGGCTATAGCCATACCTATTCCATTGGAGAAACCCTGCCCCAGCGGGCCGGTGGTTGCCTCTACGCCGGGGGTCATACCGTATTCCGGATGTCCCGGAGTTTTACTTTCCCATTGCCTGAATTTTTTTAATTCATCAAGGGGTAAATCGTAGCCGGTAAGATGCAATAAAGAATATAACAGAGTAGACGCATGTCCTGGAGATAAAATAAATCTGTCGCGATTAATCCATTGCGGATTGTGCGGATTGTGTTTTAAAAACCTGTCCCATAGTGTATAAGCCATCGCAGCCATTCCCATCGGCGCCCCGGGGTGTCCCGAACTGGCTTTTTGAACGGCATCCATGGAAAGAATTCGAATAGTGTTAATACAAAGTTCGTCAATCGACATTTTCACTTCCTGAAACAGTGCAATATTCCCTGAAAATCACTTAAAATTCTATAATAATAAAAGGGTTACTTTCAAATTGCTCTAATAATACCCGCTGAATAGGTTCGGGGTAACATTAATTGGTATCTTCTTTTTCTTTTAATTGATATATATAATCGTCTTTATTATAGACAACCGAATCGGTGTTGCTTTTCTGAATTATTTTTATAAATGTGTTCACAATAACGGGGTCGAATTGCGTACCCGAACAGCTTTTCAGCTCATCGATTGCTTCCTGAAGAGAAAGCTGCCTGCGATAAGGTCTCAGAGAAATCATGGCATCATAAGCATCGGCAACCGATAAAATACGCGCCTCAACCGGTATTTTTTCAGCGGCTAAGCCGGAGGGGTAGCCGGTTCCGTCATAGCGCTCATGGTGATGCAATATGGCCGGTATACAATTTACCAGGTCGATGACATGTTTTAAAATTTCCGCTCCGATTTTCGGATGCCTCTGGATAAGCTGATTTTCATCGCTATCCAGGAAAGTATTTTTATTCAAGATATAGTCTGGTACGCCTATTTTTCCGATATCGTGAAGCAATCCGGCAGAACGAATACTGTCAATCTTCTCATTGGGCAATTTCATACTCTCGGCAATTGCTATTGCATATTCACTGACTTTTCTGGAGTGCCCGTAAGTGTAACTATCCTTGGCGTCGACAGTTGCCGCAAGCGCATAGATAATACTTAACGCTTTTGGATTCGATCTGAGTTCTGCCGAGATTAACTGCGTATCGTGCTGTTCTTTATTATCGGTAGACATACAGGTACGGTTTCTTCCCAATTGTTTTGCCAGATACAATGCTTCGTCGGCACGCCCGATAATCTCTTCCTTCATGATACCATCGCTCGGCCAATTGGAAATTCCAAGGCTAATGGTAATCGGCATTGCTTTCAAGCTGGATTTTGATTCAATCGTTTTCCGGATTCGTTCGGCAACCTTGTAAGCATCTTCTATTTGTGTTGATGGTAAAATAACTGTAAACTCTTCTCCTCCGTACCGGAAAGCCAAATCTATGCCGCGTATAGAATTCCCGATGTATTCTCCGACTTTCCGAAGGACATTATCGCCCGCCAGATGCCCGTATATATCATTGTAGGATTTAAACAAGTCTACATCCATCATTATAAGAGAGAATGTGCCGCCGAAACGGGTGTTCCTGGTAATCTCCTGGTCTAATCTTTCATGGAAATGGCGATGGTTATAAAGACCTGTAAGTTCGTCCGTGTTGGCTTTTATTTTTGCATGCGTATAAAGCTGGGCATTTTCGATAATTATACCGGCTTGATTGGCAATATTCGAAATAAGCTCCATATCCTGGTATGAAATAATCGATTTATTTTTCTTCTTTCCCAGAGTGAGGATACCAATCAATTTATCGCGGCTTTTAAATGGGAAGAAGAGACCCATATTGGAACCCAGGATTTTATCTTTTTCGGATTGCCATAATCCCCTTAACTCAGGTATGGTATCCATCTGCTCAGAATTGAGCGGTTTCCCCTTTTTATCCATCCAGACGATAATGGCGCTATCTGCCTCCAGGGATACCTTTTTAAAAGAACCTTCCTCAGCGGTATTTTCTTCCTCGGGATATATGAATTGTGTCTCAAAGTTTCCTGTTTTATTATCCTGCAGCATCAGGCTGGCGCCGGTGACATTTATGGCCTTGGAAATTGTGGGCAATATCTCTTTTGCCAATTCATCGAGATTGAGAATATGACTCATTTTTTTATTGAAATTGAGGAGTTCCTGCCGATAATCGTAGGTCTTTCGATAAAACAGATAATCCACTCCTTTAGAGACAAATTTTATTAAAGGAGCCGAAGCCAGGATAACGAATATATATATTAAAGATAGCAGTATAACGATAAAAAACAGCGGTAGATTTGTAAAAAAGCTCGGGTTTATGAAAAACACAACCGTAGTTAGAGCAAAAAGCACTCCTATTACTATTACATAGGTTAATAATTTCCTGAAAATCGTTTGTATATTCAGCAGATTGAATCTGAAAATGGTGTAACTGATTATCAGGGCGTTTATCAGATTACCGACATGGTCGATAGGCAGCGTTTTTAATGACGGAGTAAAAGGAGTAATATAGCTGATTATTACCAAAATACTCCATCCTAAAATAAGATATGAAGTTCTGTTGCGGTCGGTGGGGTCATTTGAGTTTTTGTATCGTCTATACAACTGTATAATTATCAGCGAAAGAAAAGGGATTAAAATTGCCGCAAGAATAAAGTCCCAATAAAATATATCGTGATACAGTAAACTACCGATAAAATATGCATCTCTTACAACGTATCCCGTAAAGGATAAAATAATGATGACTGCTACAATTGTATAACCCAGCCAGACACCGGGGCCCGCTTTCCTGTTATTATAAGCGCGAATGAAGTGATAATAGGAAACCACCACCAACGGTATCGCCGCAATCACCAGCCCGTTCCAGAAGATAAGATAATCAGTGGTTGCGGAAGTATTGTGCAACAGCATTACCGCCGTAAAGCTCCATATCATTGAAGAAAAAAGGAATAAGGAGAAAATTCTTTCGATACGCTTCTTGACCTGAGGTAATACAGACAAGAAGAGGATTATAAAACAAATACAACTAATTAACGGTATGAGAGCCCATAAATTCACTGAATAAATTCCCTTTTATTCATTAATCCAACGCTGAAAAATATTTTTTATCAATAGATTAATTATGGCTTTACGTTTACTCTTTGTCAATAAAAAATAAATAAGCAGCGAATATATGCTACCCGCTGCTTATTTAAAATTGTTCCGGCAGTATTTAAATAACCGAGCCGACCACCATTTCGCGGTCTACCAGGTCGAAATAGGTATAATTGGGGGCTTTGGGCATATCTCTGCCGATAATTATATTGACCGCTTCGCTGGCAGCCTGGATAGCCGATAACCCGGCACCGATGGATGTAGTCGGGATAATGGATGTTTTACCGGTGATAATATCGTTTATTATGTTTCTATCCTGAACATATTTGGGAATGACCGGAACGATTCTCTCCAGCGCAACTTGCAACTGCCTTGGGTCATCAACATCGACGTCTACGGGAAGTCCGTTATATTCTTCCAGAGTTATCCCGTCGGGAGCAAAAACTACCGTAATAGCCCCGAACCCTATTGCCGTGGAGAAAAGATAATGCATGCCTCTCTTCCTGGCTTCTCTCTGTAAAAGTATCGATTCCCTGAACAAACCGAAGTCCATCACATCCGCTATCACGTCGCATCCGTCGAGCAAAGATTCCACGTCGTGTTGCGACTTAATACCTGTCGTGATGCAAGTAATCCTAGCATTCGGATTGATATCTTTAATTTGTTGGCAAATTACTTCAGCCTTGTTTTGCCCCAGAGTCTTCATATCGGCACCAAACTGCCTGTTGAAATTAGTAAGCTCCATATCGCCGGGGTCGTTTATCTTCAAATTACCCACCCCCAACCTCACCAATCTCTCGGCTGCCAAACCCCCTACCCCGCCCAACCCGGCAATCGCTACTCTGGAATTGCATATTTTTTCCTGTTCCGTTTCATTAAAAAGCCCGATATTGCGGCTGAACATTTCCCTGTAATGACCATTCATTATGTTAACTCCAATAGATAATTCAATTTATTTACGATTACGCCTCTATTTTTTCTTTTACCGCTGCCACCGGTTTTCTTAGTAACGACAAGTCCGGCTTTAGCAGGAACCGTATAGTATCCTTCGACGGATTGATATGCCTGGGGCTCAGGTTATCCAGTCCGGCGCCGATCGCCTGTTGTTTCAACTTGTAGGCTTTAAAAGAATTTTCCGGCAATAACGTAATCTTTAACGGCATTAATCCCGTAAACGACTCCAGTTCGGAGTACGGCTTATCCAGTTTCTTTAATTCATTATGTATCGAACTCTCGATTTGCTTTACATTCATATTGCTGTCTTTGGGCTCGATATATAAATGGAGCACGGGTTTCCCGTTAATCTCTTTGCAGGCAACCCAGTCATGATAACCGATACCGCAATTTTCTATCGATTTCCAGATTACCTTCTCGGATAATCTGGTAAATCCGGCGATATCTATCTGGTCGTCGATACGGGTCAGGAATTTCATTTGGGGAATATCTATATTCAGTTTTTCATTTCTGGTGGCAGTTATATTTATCAGGTGCCCCAATCTGTAGCGCATAAAAGGTCCGCCGTGCAGGCTGCTTATTACCAGCTCGTAGTTGCCGGGTTTGAGTTCATCTATGAGAACAGTCCTGGGTTGATATGCGGAATCTTCGAGCGATTTATTTACTTCATCCTCCGGGATAAACTCAAAAAAGTTCAGGTGCGGAATAAAAGACAAGCCTTCGTAGTCCCATGTTTGCATGGCGATAAAAATGGCTTCGGTGCAGCCGTGGAATTCCAGTGGGTACCTGCCCCACATTTCTTTTATTTTTTCACGGTAAACCGAACCGTCTATTCCGAAAGAAACCAGTCCTTTCAATTTCCAGATATCCTTCGGCAACATAGGACGTCCGGCTAATTTGCTTTTAACGATGCCTTTTAATAACCTGAATGATTTCTTCGGTTTCTTAACAAGCGCTTTTAAATTGATTTTGCCCTTTCCTTTGCGCCCGAAACGCTCGCCTATCGCAACGTTTACACTCGACATCGCGATACATATGTCCAGCCCTCTATCCAGAGCCAGGTCGAAACCGTATTTGATTCTTTCTTCGAAAGATATGTTCTCGGCTTCGCCTACCGGAGGCAATACGTCGAAAAGTTCGTTGGGGAAAGCGCGTGTCATGGTGCCGGTGGTATAAGGCGGAGGCGCCATTCCGTAAAAAACCTTATCCATGCCTTTCAGGTTAACTTCGCCTTTATTATTACAACTCGATAATATCATCATGGCAAAGATGATGCCCTCTATCTGGTCTAGCTGCCTTGCGGTAACCGGCACCCATCTGTACGGATACTCATCGGATTTACCCGAGGTGTACTGCCACAGAATCGGTTTCTGCGGCAACACATCCATGCGGCGTTTCAACAGGTAAGGAGCATAATCCGCATAGGTTGTCAAAGGCACACTGGAACGAAAGTCATCGACGGTTTCCGGCCTGGCATCTCCCATAATAGTTCTTCCGAGTTCGCACCTGTTGAGCAATTCCAGTTGTTCCAGCAGCAATCTCTTCTGGATGTGCACGAAATCCTCGATGCTCAGGTCGAGATAACCGCAGCATCTCTGCCATAAATCTTCCTGTTTGCCATTTTTGAACAGTTCCGCTTCGATACCCATGATGATTACCCTCCTCGGTAGTCTTCTTAATTAAATGCTGTGACTAATATAAATTTTATTAACTATGCCACATCGAAATAGCTATAGGAAGGTTTTCAATACTAGAACAATGTTCTATTTTTATAGCTGCGCAGGATTGACAAAAAGTGATAATTTTTTCTGAGAGTAACGAATTATTATGAGAAAATGTTCTTATAAATCACAGGAGGAATAACGGCCATCATCCGTCATTTACTTTGTAAATGCCACCTTCCCCGAGGGGAAGGCTGTTTCAAGCTTTCCTCGGGGGAAGTCCCGACCAGTCTGGACGAAACTGATGAGGGATATAAATGAAGTAAAATAAAAAAACCCTCTTCGTTTAAAAGAGGGTTTGGTTGCTACTTTGGAGCCGGAAGATTGTTATAAGCTCAGCAATTCTTCCACTTTATTTTTACTTCTTTGCCTTCATCGGCAGCACCTTTCTCGAGCGCATCGAGCGTCTTGGAAAGCCCCGATAAATCATCGTTTTCAAATTTCTTGTTAAATTCGAGTCCGTAGCCGATAAAGAAATCGAGGAAGCTCTTCATCAATTTCTTGGTATCTTCCTGGAAAGCGGCGGCTTCTTCCTTGGTCACGAAAGTCTTCTGCTTAGCTTCGACATCCTGCATAAACTGCCTGATTTCTTTTCTTAATTCGTCGATTTCAGCATTCGTCGTGTTCTTCAATTCAGCCGGTTTGTCTGCGCCGAGCTGGTCGTTAATTAAAAATTCGATAAACTCCGCCTGCGACAAGTCGCCGCGGTTTTCATTTATTTTATTAACAAGTTCCGCCGGCACTATCATCATTCTTCTATCGGACATAAGGAGCTCCTTCGGTAAAATATCTCTCCGTATATTATATCACGGTTAATTTATATATCGTCATCCTGTCTCAGTTCAAGAGTCGTCAAGACGGCATCTATGCTTCTTAAAAGGTTAAGCCCTTTCGGGGTAACCCTGTAGGTAACGGACGGATTCCCCACTTTAACCTTATCCACCAATCCCCTTTCGAGCAGGAAATTGAGGTATTTCTGAAGCTGGAAAAAACTCATATTAACGCTATACATCATCTCGGTTTTCCCTGCTTCACCGAGCCTCAGCATATCGGCAATTATTTCGATGCTAGACCTTCTGCGGTCTAAATTCATTCAGGCACCCCTACTAAATACCTAGTACTATTATACTATACATGTCAAGGGATTGTAAGAGCTTTTTTAATAAATTTATGCCTGATTTAAAATATTACGCTGTCGCTGAGATTTCTATCCTGATTTATAGATGCAGGGGCTGACAGTCAAAGTAAACAGGCTCTATTGGACTGAATTCGCTTGAAATTTAAAATTAAAAAATCAGCGCCAGATACCAATTCAGGATATCGTTTCCCCACAATATCGTAGCCATAGCCCCTATCGCCAGAAACGGCCCGAAAGCAATGGACTGTTTACGGCTTTTAAGTTTGAATATAATCAGCAGCAGGGCTACAAGACCACCCAAAACGATTGCCAGCATTATCGGGACGAATATCAATGGATAGCCTACTATCAATCCGATAAGCCCAACCATTTTTACGTCGCCTTCACCCATCCCCCCGCGCGTGAGCAGTGAAATAATAAAAAATATAACGAATCCTACGACGCCTCCCAGCAGTGAGCTGACAATTCCCGATGCCCACCCCAAATCGAAAAAGTGTTCGGCGATTGCCATAGATGGCGATATATTCAATTGAGGCAAAAAGATGCTGATAATCAATGCGGTTACGGCACAGGGGTACACAATCTTGTTCAATATCAGGTGATGTTCGAGGTCGATGACGAATATTACCAGGAACAGGCAAAAATAGAACAGCGCTACCGCCAGTTCGGCCCCGACTCCGTAAAAATACAATAAAGAAGCAAAACCGATTCCCGTAACCGCTTCGACAAGTAAAACTCGTTTGGGGATGGCGCTTTTACAGTAGCGGCAGCGCCCTTTTAAAAAGAGATAACTGAATACAGGAATCAAATCTTTAACGGTCAACCTTTTATTGCATGCCGGGCAGTGGGAAGGTGGAGAAACAATCGATTGTTTTGACGGAAGGCGGTCGATACAAACGTTAAGAAAACTGCCGACAACCAGACCGAGCAGCAGAAAGACAGTTATTAAAACAATTTCCATCGGCTCTATTGTGCCTTATATCGATTTGGCAGTCAAGCTAACAGCACTGTCATTCTGAAGCCACGATAGGTGGCTTCAGAATCTGGGGGGCGGAAAATGCAGCAATTACCACCCCACTCCGGACAAATAGTCCAAGTAATGACATTAATTGCACATCCGTAGGGGCGACCAATGGTCGCCCGCCCTTCATATGTACATTGCGGACGGGCAATGCCCGTCCCTACGCATCAAAGAGGGTCTATTCGAGAAAGATTGCTTCGTCCCGATAAATTCGGTACTCGCAATGACACTATTTACCAGAGAACCTACTTCTTCTTTCTGGCTAACCTCTTGAAAAGAGAATCGATATATACCCTTGCCGTGCTCTTGCCGTGCTTCTGCATCGCTTCTTTCTTGCTTGCCAGTTTTCTTTCGCGGCGTTCCTGCTTTGTTTCGATTACAACATCTTCATCGTTCATTGCGGCAACTCCTTTGTTATAAGTTCTCTGCGTAGTTCAACAATGCGGTCGCGCAGTAATGCGGCTTTTTCGAATTCCATGTTCTTCGCCAGCGTCTTCATCTGTTTCTCAAGCTCTTTTATCAGGCGCATGATGTCCTCTCTGGTCCGGGGAATAGCAGTATACTCCATTTTCGGCTCGGCGGCAACCCCCACTCTGACGCGCTCGGTGATATCCTTGACGGCTTTTTTGATGCCCTGCGGGGTGATATTGTGCTCATTGTTGTATGCTTCCTGTATGCGGCGGCGGCGATTAACCTCATCGATAGCGCGCTGCATCGAACCGGTAACCGTATCGGCATACATGATGACATGCCCGTCGATATGGCGCGCCGCCCTGCCCATCGTCTGGATGAGAGCTCCTTCGGAGCGCAAAAAGCCTTCTTTATCAGCATCCAGTATGGCAACCAGGCTGACCTCCGGCAGATCCAAGCCCTCGCGTAAAAGATTGATACCGACTACCACATCATAAATTCCTAGACGCAGGTCGCGCAGTATTTCCACGCGCTCGAATGTATCAATTTCCGAGTGGAGATAATGCGTCTTGACGTCCATCTCGATCAGGTAATCCGCCAGCTTCTCCGCCAGCACTTTCGTCAGCGTGGTGACCAGGCAACGCTCTTTCTTGGCTACCCTGAGCTTAATCTGCGCCAGTAAATCATCTATTTGACCGTTCGTAGACTTGATTTCGATGGTCGGCTCCAGGAGCCCGGTAGGACGTACCAGTTGTTCGACTATCTGAGAACTGTTCTTCAATTCGTATTCGGCGGGCGTCGCCGAGGTGAAAATGACCTGTTTGACACGCTCCTGAAATTCATCGAAGTTCAAAGGTCGGTTATCCAGTGCCGAAGGCAACCTGAAACCGTAATCGACCAGCGTTTCCTTGCGCGAGCGGTCGCCGTTGTACATGCCGCGTATCTGGGGCACTGTCATGTGCGATTCGTCTATGATAAGGAGAAAATCCTGCGGGAAATAATCCAGCAGTGTATAAGGCGAACTGCCGGGGGCGCGCTGCGAGAGATGGCGCGAGTAGTTCTCGACCCCGTTGCAGTATCCGGCTTCCTCCAGCATTTCGAGGTCATAATTGGTACGCTGTTCCAGCCGCGCCGCTTCCAGTACTTTGCCCTGCCTGTTGAACTCCTCCAGCCTTTCGGCAAGCTCCTGCTTGATGGTTTCGATTGCCAAAATCAGCTTTTCACGCGAGGTGACGAAGTGCTTGGCCGGGTAGATGTCGATTTTATCCAGAACAGCTACGAACTCGCCGCTGAGCGGGTCGATTCTGACAATGCGCTCGACCTCGTCGCCGAAGAACTCGATGCGTAAAGCGATGTCCTCGTAAGCCGGCTGGATTTCCAGCGTATCGCCGCGAATGCGAAACTTGCCGCGCGAAAAATCGATATCGTTGCGCTCATACTGCATGTCTACCAGTTTTCGCAGTACGGCATTGCGTTCGTATAATTGCCCCTTTTCGAGACTGAGGACGAAACTGCGGTATTCATCCGGTTCGCCGAGGCCGTAGATGCAGGAAACCGAGGCGACGATAACCACATCGCGCCGCTCGAAGAGCGAACGGGTGGCGGCGTTG
This sequence comes from uncultured Dehalococcoidales bacterium, assembly GCA_964399425.1. Taxonomy (GTDB): domain Bacteria; phylum Chloroflexota; class Dehalococcoidia; order Dehalococcoidales; family UBA5627; genus UBA5627. The sequence goes on from CAYNQR010000006.1 coordinate 19,181, forward strand.
CGCAGCTTGTCGATTTCCTCATTGATCTCGATTTCTTTTTCGATATAGGTATCGGTGCGCGGGATATACGCTTCCGGCTGATAGTAATCATAATAGCTGACGAAGTACTCGACGGCATTTTCCGGGAAAAACTCCTTGAACTCGGAGTAAAGCTGTGCCGCCAGCGTCTTGTTATGGCTGATGACCAGCGTCGGACGCTGTACGCGCTCGATGACGTTGGCCATTGTAAAGGTCTTGCCGCTGCCGGTAACGCCCAGCAGGGTTTGCCCCTTATAATCTTTATTGAGACCGTCGACCAGTTTTTCCACTGCCTGCGGCTGGTCGCCGGTCAAACCGAAATCGGAGACGATTTTGAATTGCGGCATAATTATAGTATAGAGCGTAAAGGACTGAGGTGGCAATGACGCGCAGGCGTTGGATAAAGACTATCTTTCTGCGATTTCAATTTACTGCATCCAAGGATACTTGGACAAGGAATCCGTGATTACCTCACCCTCTAACTCCCTCTCCGTAAACAGAGAGGGAGAAAATGAATATTACCCCCTTCTCTGAAATCGGAGAAGGGGGACAGGGGGATGAGGTGAACCAAACTCCAAATACGCCACCCCGGATGTTTCATTCGTCCTTCACGAATTCAACATGACAAGACAACAGTCGTTGCGAGGTTAACAAAAAGCCGTTCGTGGAGCCTGTCCTGAGGTTTCCGAAGGAAGCCTGTCGAACCATAACGGCAAGATATTTAACCAGATTTCAGTTGAAATTCTTTCCCGACTCGTCGGGACTCAGGACAAGCGGAAATCTTTTTCTCTACTACTACGCGCTTATTACTCAATGATGTGTATTATTATTCCACTACTCGTCGTTCAACCGTGCTATAATGTCAAATATAAGGGAGGCGGGGAGATGATAATAAAGAAATTTCTGACACCGAAAGGCTGGCGTGTAGTATCCCACTCCATGCTGGCTGCTGCCGCAATAGGCATAATTTACCTGTTCTCAATGATGATTATCACTGATTTACAGCAGGGAGAAGCCGTCAACTGGTGGGTTGCCGGAACCGTATTCGCCGTTTTATTATTCACCACAATGCTCGGCAGCATGCTGGCGAAAGCGGAACTGACCGACTGGCGATAGCCTACATAATCAATATATTTGAAAAATCGACAAACAGCATTAATTTATACCGCTTATCCGGTTTATTCAGCATTAAAACTGATTGGGAAAGGAGGCTATAATAAATGCATCATGTAGCTGTGGTAACCGACAGCGTCGCCGACATCTCCCCGCAACTGGCCGAAGAACTCGAAATCGCTATAGTACCGCTCATTCTCCGCTTAGGCTCCGATATTTACCGTGACAGCCTGGATATCAGCCCGGATGAATACTACCAAAAATTGACAACGGAAAAAACGCTCCCCAAGACATCGGCGCCTCCTCCGATGGCTTTCTCGGAAACTTTCGACCGGCTGGCTGAAAAAACGGATAGTATTTTGTATATCGGACTGAGTTCCAAGTTCAGCGGCACCTTCCAGATAGCTACCCAGTCGGTTGGATTGATGAAGAATAAATGCCGTATCGAGCTTTTAGACTCACAGTGGGCTGCCATGGCTCAGGGTTTTATCGCAATTAGCGCCGCCAAGGCAGCCATAGCTGGAGCCAACCTTGATGAAACGCTTTCCGTTGCCCGTGAGGCAATACCCAGAGTCGCATTATATGCTGCTTTCGATACCCTTGAGTATCTGGAGCGCGGAGGACGCATCGGCAGGGCGCAGGCTCTTCTGGGTTCACTGTTAAAGATAAACCCCATCATCGGCATAAAAGACGGAGAGGTAGTACCCCTGGGCAGACAGCATTCCAGAGCTAAAGCGATAGACTTTATATATGAAATCGCCACGGCTAACCCGGACATCGAGGCATTGGCGGTGGAATACGCCACAGACCGGAACGAGGCTGATAAACTGGTTGAAAGGTTAAAAACGGAATTCCCGCAAGTACCCGTTTACATTTCGCGCGCGACACCGGTAATGGGCACGCATACCGGACCGGGATTGATAGTATTATCTACAATGATAAAGAACAAGACCTGACGGCAATAATATCAGGATGATTATCTATACTATAATCGAAGACGGACTGTTATAGTCATTCCCTTGATTATGAATGGCATCAAATTCGATATTGATATATACTATATTCCTGTAAAAGTTTTATAGATTCGATATAGCAAGGAGACCGATAATGGCCAAAATGCCCCCGAGAGTGATGGAAATGATTAACGCCAGTCCCGTTCTGCCCAAGGTGTTATGCACCTGCGATGCGGAAGGGAATTTAAATGCCGTTCCCAAAGGAACTTTATATGCGCTTGATGCGGAAACGCTTGTTTTCGCCGATATCTGGGGATTTAAAACCAACCAGAATCTCGAAGCCACCAAAAAAGCGGTAGTGACTGTCTTCAATATTCAGATGCTGCCGGTCGGCTACCAGGTAAAGGGAACTTTTCAGGGCTTTGAAACAGAGGGCGCGATTTACGACATGTACGCCAAACGGGTTAAGGAACAGATTAATATGGATATTCAGGCCGTCGGCGTTATCAAGGTAGATTCGGTTTTTACAAATTGCCCGCCGGAACCCGGTTTGCAGATTGCATAAGAAACCATTTGACTGTATCAGTCGTTTGTAAGGAATTCAGTTTATAACAGCGAAACGGCTTAACACCTGGATAGCGTTCGCTCCGGAATGCATGAAACCGACAGCAGGCAGGAGAGCCACTTTAAAAGCAGTTTAGACTGTTCGAGCGTCAGTTTAGACTCCATCAGCGTTTCGTAAACGAACTGCGGATTTTCATAATACCTGTCGGTAGAGATATCGATGACACTGATTTTACCGATTCCCTTATATATATCGACGGGCGATATGCCGCTTTCGCCGATGGCTTTTTCAAAGAAGCGGAACGTCTGCACCATCGTATGCTGGGAGGGGAGGGGTAAATGGTCGTTACCCTCGACAAGCCGCCTGTAAATCTTGTTGTCCAGTGAAGAAAGCACTATTTTATAATAAAGTTGATCGCTGTCCTCGTCTTTATTCAGAGTATTATTCGTAAAATAGTTATCGTAAAAATACTTGCGTGAAAGTTCACCATTGCCGTTATTATCCTCACCAGCAGCCTTCGCCAGCGCCGCCAGCAGTAAATGCAGGGTTACCAGTCGCTGCTGCCCGTCGATTAGTACCAGTTTAGGTATTTCATAGGTACAGAAAAGCCCTTTTTCCAGTATCACCAGGGAACCCATATAGTAGTCCTTAACCGATTCGTCTTTCGACAGGTTTGCGACGATATCCCAGAACGCGGCTCGTATTTCATCGGTGCAATAGTAAGGCTCCTGGCTATCGGGCAGAATCAATTGTTTCGGTTCGCGTAAAAAACTCAATATATTTGTTCTCAATTCTTCCATAAAAAGGCTATCTCCGGCTCTATAATTTCGTTGTAATATTGTACCAGATTGCTAGTCTAACACTAAAATTTTAATCAGTCAAAAAAATCGTCCCGATTTTATGATACGGCAATGCAACGGTTTTTTTATGTATATCTTTGTGATAGAATAAACAGAATCTTGAAAGTTGATTCGTGAAACGACTACAGAATGAAAAAAAATATATCACTGGTTATTCCGACCTACAAGGAAAAAGACAATATCGAACCGCTGGTAACCAGGCTCTCCGCCGCCCTTGCCGATTATAAATACGAAATAGTCATCATGGACGACAACAGCAGAGACGGCACCGAAGAACTGGTTAAATCTCTTTCCGCAGAATATCCGGTCAGAATAGTTGTCAGGCGCGATAAAAAAGGGCTGGCATCGGCAGTAGTGGACGGTTTCGAACATGCCGCAAGCGACATTATTATTGTCATGGACGCCGATTTGCAGCACCCGCCGGAAGTCGTTCCATCATTGATAAATGCTATTAATGACGGTGCAGATATAGCCATCGGTTCCAGGTATATCAAGGGAGGCGGCTGCGAGGGATGGAGCCTGCTGCGCAGGATAATGTCGAAAGGCGCCGCTTTTATTTCACACCTGTTTCTTCCTTCGACCAGGAAAATCAATGACCCGATGTCGGGTTTCTTTGCACTCAGAAAAGACGTGGTAAAAGACGCCAAATTAAACCCCGCCGGTTTCAAGATTCTTTTGGAAATTCTGATGCTCGGCAATTGGAAATCGGCTGTGGAAGTGCCCTTTATGTTCGTCACGCGCAGCCGCGGTGAAAGCAAGTTAAACACCAAACAGCAACTGGATTACCTGAAGCATATTTACAGCCTGATGCAGCGCACCGGAGAACTGGTTAGATTTATCAAGTTCTGCATAGTCGGCGGCAGCGGTGTTATCGTCAACTACGGGCTTTACTGGATTCTGACGCGATTCGCCGGATTCACCGCCATCGCCGATACATCGTCCGGCATACTTTCCGGGAACCTGGCGCTCATCATAAGCATAGAAACAGCTATAATCTCAAACTTCACACTGAATAACTTCTTTACCTTTTCCGACCGTAATACGGGAGGACTCGCCGGATTTTTAAAACGCCTGGTCAATTTCAACCTGATATGCCTCGTGGGAGGATTGATACAGATAGGCGTAGCCAATCTGTTTGCCGTTGTCTTCGGTGTCTATGACCTTGTTTCCGTACTGATAGGTATAATCGTGGCTTTCCTTTGGAATTATCTTTTAAACAATTTCTTGACATGGAAAAAATAAAAAGCGTATTCTTCAAGTTCATCAACTGGCAGTATTGCGGATTATTTCTGATAATCCTGTTTTCGCTTGTAATGCATTTGAGCGTCATAACCCAGCCCTCGGACGGGTATATTTTCGATGAAACCTACTATATTAAAGACGCCCAGAACATTATCGACAGCCATACCACCGACCGCCCGGAACACCCTCCCCTGTCGAAGCTGATAATCGTCGGCGGCATTCAGCTATTCGGCGATAACCCCATCGGCTGGCGTCTTCCGCCTATACTTTTCGGAATAGCCAACCTGTTTTTACTTTTCCTGATTTGCCGGCAGTTGAAACTATCCGTAATGGTTTCAACCCTGGCAACATTCCTGCTGGCGCTGGAAAATCTCAACTTCCTGATATCGAGCGTAGATATGCTGGATGTCTACAGCCTGTTCTTCATGCTTTTGGCTTTCTGGCTTTACCTGAAAGATAAGTTTTTCCTCGCCTGCGGCTGTCTCGGATTATCGATGCTCTGCAAGATGACAGGAGCGCTCGGATGCGTCGTTATCGGTCTGCACTGGCTGTTTGCCGGGCACCGCAAGCCGCTGCGTTTCCTGCTATCGATATATATGGTGCCGATCGCTTTCTTTGCCGGCTTATTCGTTTGCGATTCCATAATTTACATGAAAGCAATAAATCCGTTTACAAACTTCATGGAGATGATGTCTTCAGCCGGTGAACTGACCTTTGAAAATTATGCCGGCGGATGGGAAGCCTATCCCTGGTTATGGATATTCGTTCCCCAGAATCCGATTTTCTACGGGACCGATATCATAAGATGGCAGGGACTCATCAATCCGACGCTGATGTATACGATTATCCCGGTGTACGGATATCTGATTTACCGCTTCTTCAGGAAAGACCGACGGAGCTTCTTCAGCATGTTATGGTTCGTCGGAACCTATCTGATGTGGATACCGATAGTACTCATTACCGACCGCCTGACATACTATTTCTATTTCTACCCGGCCATCGGTGCGGTAGCTATGGCAATGGCAATCGTAATGGACAAGATGAACAACCGCCGCATCGGAAAATGGGCTGTGCTGGTTTGGTTGACAGGTCATACAGCTGCCTTCATCGTGCTTGCCCCCTTGAAGTTATGGCTATCCATTCCCATATGCCTCATATTGCTGGCGTATATCGTCTGGAATATGGGTATACTTAAAAAATCCGTTCCCGTAATTACGGACTCGCCCGATATTCCGGCTGAAATTTTACCGGCCTCAGAAGAGAATGCTCCACCGGAAAATGTTGACGGCGCTGAAGCGATTCAGGTTGATAAGCAATCGGAACAATAGTACAATTAATTATATTCATTTCATTCCCCAGGAAGGAGATTTATGAGCTCTTTAAACCAAAACGACCCGGAAATCAGTCAGGCTATCGAACTGGAGAAAAAACGCCAGCGTGAAACGATAAACCTGATTGCTTCCGAAAACTACGCCAGCAAAGCCGTGCTTGAAGCACAGGGCACTTTCTTAACAAATAAATATGCCGAAGGATATCCGGGTAAACGCTACTACGGCGGCTGCGAGGATGTCGATATCATAGAAACAATCGCCGTCGAGCGCGCCAAAGAACTTTTCCATGCCGAACATGCCAACGTGCAGCCGCACAGCGGGGCGCAGGCAAATATGGCAGTCTATTTTGCCCTCGTAAACCCGGGAGATACCGTAATGGGAATGAACCTCTCTCACGGAGGACATCTAACGCACGGGGCGCCGGTCAACTTCTCGGGCAAATATTACAACATCGTATCCTACGGATTGAACCCGGAAACAGAACGCATCGACTATACGGAAGTCGAAAAACTGGCGCTCGAGCATAAACCGAAGATGATAATCACCGGCTCCAGCGCCTATCCCAGGATTATCGACTTCGAGCGCTTCAGGCATATTGCCGACAAAGCCGGAGCAATCCTGATGGCGGATATGGCGCACATAGCCGGACTGGTAGCTGCCGGATTGCATCCCTCCCCTGTTCCCTATGCGCAGGTGGTAACATCTACCACTCACAAAACATTAAGGGGACCGCGGGGCGGTTTCGTCCTGTGCAACGCAGAACTTGCCAGGGCAATCGATTCGGCGGTATTCCCCAGAAGCCAGGGAGGGCCGTTAATGCATGTTATCGCTGCCAAGGCAGTCGCTTTTAAAGAAGCCATGCAACCGGATTTCTATAAATATCAGAAAGCAATAATCGAAAATGCGCTCACGCTGGCAACAGAGCTGAAGAGGATGGGGCTGAGGCTGGTTTCCGGCGGAACGGACAATCACCTTATACTGGTGGATTTATGCGGCAGCGGAGTTAACGGCAAGCAAGCCGAAGAAGCCCTGGGACGCGCCGCTATCATCGTCAACCGCAACACCGTTCCTTTCGATAACACTTCTACGGCACGTATTCCGGGCGGCATGCGGCTGGGAACCGCCGCGGTAACCTCGCGCGGTTTCGGCACGGAAGAGATGAAACGTATTGCCGGTATGATTATGAAAGTAATCCATAACATAAGCGATACGGAATTACAGGCGCAGATAAAGAATGAAGTAGTCGAGATGTGCAAACTTTACCCGGTTCCGGGAATCGATAAATAGAGTGAAGGATTTTAATGATAATGTATAGGGGGATTTCTATGGATGAACTGAAGGTATTTACAGGCAATGCTAATCCCGATTTAGCTAAAGCCGTCGTCGAATATCTTGACATTCCGCTGGGAAAGTGCGAGGTAATGCAGTTCAGCAACGAGAACACTTTCGTACGCATACTGGAAAACGTCCGTTCGCGCGATACGTTCGTGGTGCAACCCATAAGTTCTCCCGTTAACCAGAGCCTGGTGGAACTATTGATAATGATAGACGCCTTGAAGAGAGCTTCCGCCGGACGCATTACCGCCGTCGTTTCCTATTACGGCTACAGCCGTACCGATAAAAAAGACCAGCCGAGAGTCCCGATTACCGCCAGGCTGGTGGCAGACCTCTTGACGGTAGCCGGAGCCAACCGCATTCTGACGGTAGACCTGCACGCTGCTCAAATCCAGGGTTTCTTCAATATCCCGGTAGACGAACTGACGGCTATCGGTATCATAAGCAATTATTTCAAGCAGAAGAATCTAAAGGAATTGGTCGTCGTGGCAACCGATATCGGCAGCACCAAGCGCGCCCGCGATTACGCCGCCAAGCTCAATGCTCCGCTGGCAATCATGGAGAAGAGACGCGTCGGCAATGCCGACCAGACGGAAACCCTGAATATCATCGGCGAAGTCGCCGGGAAAACGGCTCTTACGGTGGACGATGAAATCGATACCGGTGGTTCGCTGGTTAATACCGTAAACGCCCTTTTAAGTAACGGAGCCAAAGAGGTATATGCCTGTTGCACCCACCCGGTATTTTCAGGCCCCGCCATCGAACGTATTGCCGCTTCTCGCGTCAAGGAAGTAGTGGTAACCGATACCATTCCGGTAGCCGGCAGGAAAAAACTGGATAAAATTACCGTTTTACCTATTGCTCCGCTCCTCGGCGAAGCCATTAAACGCATCCATACAGGTCAATCGGTCGGGGAGTTGTTCGAGCCCAAATAATAAGTATGATAGAAGTATATAAAGCTAAAGGGGAATTGGAAGCTCAGCTAATCAAGGGGATGCTGGACAGTTACGGTATACCCTGTATACTTCGTTCTAATGCCGCCGGCTCGGTTCACAGTTTTGTTTTCGACGGTATGGGGGAGGTCAGGATAATGGTCCCCGAAGCATATGCCGAAGAGGCAAGAACCGTTATCAATTCGGAATATCAGCCCGATTCCCCCAAAAAGCAGGAGGAAAACTAGACTGCGCTACCCGACATTCGAACCTGCTAAATCAAATTAACAAAGGTGAAAATATGTTTAAATTGTTCGGAGGTTCCGGAGATTCCAACGAAAAGGTAATCAAGCGGCTACAACCGGTAGTCGATAAAATAAATGCGCTCGAACCCGATTTCCAAAAGCTGGACGATGCAGCGCTACGCGCCAGGACTGATGAGTTTAAAGCCAGATTGAAAGACGGCGCTACACTGGACGAACTGCTGCCGGAAGCGTTTGCCGCCGTACGCGAAGCCGCATGGCGCACGCTCGGGAAAAGGCATTTCGACGTCCAGTTGATGGGCGGCATCGTATTACATCAGGGTAAAATCGCCGAGATGAAAACCGGCGAAGGTAAAACGCTGGTAGCTACATTGCCATTATATCTTAATTCTCTCACAGGCAACGGGTGCCACCTGGTAACCGTCAACGATTACCTGGCGCGGCGCGACCCTTACTGGATGGGCCCGGTATTCCATGCCCTCGGTGTCAGCGTTGCCAGCATCTATCCGATGCAGAAAGCGGATAATCACACCCCTTCGCTATTGTTCGACCCTGATTACGATTCCGGCGTGGAGAATGACGTTTGGAGACACTTCAAACCGGTAACAAGGCAGGAAGCCTACAAAGCCGATATCACTTATGGCACTTCGGCTGAGTTCGGCTTCGACTACCTGAGAGACAACATGGCAATCGAAACTGCCAGGTGCGTACAGAGACCGTTGAACTATGCCATAGTAGACGAAGTGGATAACCTGTTAATAGATGAAGCGCGCACACCGCTGATTATCAGCGCCCCGGATATGGAAGCCGGGCAGAAATACCAGATCTTCGCCCGCCTGATTCAGAGACTCAATCCGGAAACGGACTATGAAATCAAACTTAAGGAACGCATTGCCGAACTTACCGATGAGGGTTTTAGCAAGATGGAAACCCTGATTGCCCGAGAAGGGTTATTGAAAGACGGCAGCGGACTGTACGACCCGGCGAATGCCGACCTGATGCGCCATATGCGCAACGCTTTAAACGCCCGCGAGTTCTACAAGAGAGACCATCAGTACGTGGTAAAAGACGGACAGGTCATCATCGTCGATGAATTTACCGGAAGGATGATGCACGGCAGACGCTATTCCGAGGGTCTGCATCAGGCTATCGAAGCCAAGGAAGGCGTTAAAATCCAGCAGGAAAGCCGTACCTATGCCACCATTACCATTCAAAACTTCTTTCGCATGTACAATAAGCTGGCCGGCATGACGGGCACAGCCGTTACCGAAGCGGAAGAATTTCATAAAATATACACCCTCGAGGTGGTGGTTATTCCCACCAACAAACCGCTGGCAAGGGAGGATTTCGCCGACCAGATTTACAAGGATATCGAGGCCAAGTTCAAGGCGGTGGTCAGGGAAGTAGATGAAGTTAAAAAGAGCGGCAGACCGGTGCTTATCGGCACTGTATCGATTGAAAAATCCGAGTACCTCGGTGAAATGCTGAAAAGAAAAGGCATCAAGCACGAAGTACTCAATGCCAAGCAGCATGAAAGGGAAGCTAATATCATCGCCGAAGCCGGAAAACCGGGAGCGGTTACCGTAGCCACCAATATGGCGGGGCGCGGTGTCGATATCATACTCGGAGGGAAAGAGCCGGACGAAACAGACGGCAAGGAGTGGCAGGAATGGAAAGCGCGGCATGACCAGGTTATAGAACTCGGCGGATTGCATGTAGTCGGCACCGAGCGCCACGAAGCGCGCCGTATCGATAACCAGTTGAGAGGCCGAGCCGGACGCCAGGGAGACCCGGGCAGTTCGCGTTTCTTCGTTTCACTTGAAGACGACGTTATGAAACGTTTCGGCGGAGACCGTGTTAAAGGACTGATGGAAAACTTCGGTTTCGATGAAAATACCCCCATCGAAAACAAGCTTATCAGCCGTTCCATCGAAAACGCCCAGGTTCGCGTCGAGGGTTACCATTTCGATATACGCAAACATCTGGTAGACTATGATGATGTAATAAATAAGCAGCGTGAAATTATCTACGGCGAACGGCTCAAGATAATCGGCGGCGCAGACCTGAAAACAAACATCCTTTCGATGGTAGAGAGAGATATAAAAAATATTGTGGCTGCCAACTGCAACGGCTATGACATGGAAGAAGCCGCATCTTCGGTCGTTAACGAAGCGGGAGCGATTTTACCGCTATCTGCCGAAATAAATGCGGAAGCGCTCTCGAAAATGAGCGCCGAAGAAATAAGAGACAGGTTGATAGATTATTCCAAGGAACTCTATGAACTTAAAGAAGCCGAAGTCGGCTCTGAAAATATGAGAATCCTCGAACGACTCCTGATGCTGCGCATTATCGATACGGCATGGGTAGAACACCTGACGGCTATGGAAAATATGAGACAGGGTATCGGCCTACAGGCAATAGCGCAGCGCGACCCGCTGGTAGCTTATAAACGCCAGAGCCACGAGATGTTCGATGAATTGATGGCTGCCATACAGAATAACGTAGTCCGTTCTATTTACAGGATGTCGATTAAGAAGGGCGCGCCGCCGCCAAAACCGGTAAATGTAATGGCTAAGGCTACCGGAGAGGACAGGGAAAGCAAGACGCAGGCAGCGCCGAAGGTAGAGGGAAAAACCGTCGGCAGAAACGACCCCTGCCCCTGCGGCAGCGGCAGGAAGTTCAAGAAGTGCTGCGGACAGTAATTTCGGCGACAACGGCGACTCATCCCGACTATTCGAGACGAGAAGCCATCAGGGATAGTTAATAAATCGTCATATTATTAGTTTTGCCTTCCCTTGGGGGAAGGTGTCAGTCCCGACACGTCGGGATTGACGGATGAGGGTTTTCTAAATTGTCTTTGCGAAATCCCTCTGTTCGGTCTTTTCTACTATTCGTATAAAAGTTTTTTCGATTACTCAGAAACATCTTTCAGGTTTAAAACAAGAGTAATTCTCCCACTTTGGAAAAGGGGGATTAAGGGGGATTTCCCCCGATTGTATAGGTACGACTGTTCGACAATTTTAAAATAATAAACATATACAGGATAGAAATGAAAACAGATTCCAAACACCCGGCGCCGCCGGAAGAAGAAGCCATCAGACATTTGAAAGACTCCATAGCGGAGGGTAAACACTGGTATATCGCCCTGCTGGAAGCCATTAACCTGTGGCAAATTCCGGAAGAAAAAGTCGGCAAGCGTAAATACAAATACATCATCGGGGGCGAAGCCTTCGACTGGCTGCTTTTGGCCGAAAGACTCTGCCGATCAGTCGATGAACTGCTGCCGGAAGATGAAAAATATGCCTTTCTTTTCAACGGAGAGCCTCCGCTTCAAATAGAGCCGGAGGAATTCAAAAGATTAATCGGAGAGCAAAAACACCAGCAATACCTTAACTTTTTCTATGGCGTAACAGTCGAGGAAGTCCTGTTGCAGGTGGCTGAAGACGAAGTACGCAAAGAGCAATCTCTGGATTATGTTACAGAGGAAAGTATAACCAACGAGGCTTATAAACGCATATATGACCTGACGCAGCCGGAGATGTTAAAACTCTTCAAACGTGAGAAGGGCTATCACTATCTGCACGATATGGATATGACTATCCTGAAGGAGTTTATATACTGGTCATTCAAATACCGGCTGAAAACCTGTGATAAAGCCCGCATAGCCAGCGATACTAAAAAAGCCCTGACTTGGCTAAAAGAGAAAACCGGTAAAAATATTCAAGGGCTATATTAGTTTTATGTCAACTTATGTTGACATGTTAACCTTTAATATGCCAGAATTGCCAGCAGATTACACTAATCACGAGTAACAAAATAGAATATCGACAGGAGGTAATATGCGCAATATCAAGGCTGTTTTGATAATCTGCGGTGCTATTTACATAGCAGAAGGTTTCATTTTCCTCGTTGCCCCGGACAGGATAATCAGTTTGTACGGCTTGGAAACGTTAAACGATAGCATGGGTTTTCTGATGACTATCATCGGAAGCGCCTTTGTTGCCGCCGGAGTCTGGTTTATAATGACCATCCTCGACCCTATCCGCAACATCAATGCCATCAAATTTGCCATATTATGGTGCAGCCTTTTTGTAATCAGCCCGCTCTACGGGCTCTGGCAGGGTTATGTCGATTTCAGCCAGATATGGTTAGGCATGGCTTTGAACGCCGTTTTTGTGGCAGCGCTGTTAATCTTCTATCCCAGAAAACAAATCGAAGCTTGATCCAAGAAACTCACATCGAAACGATAAAGCCGCTCTGTTTAGAGAGCGGCTTTGTTTTTTTTGGAGTATCGATAAGCCGGGATTTGGCATGACAAATAAAAAACATAGGGACGACTATTGGTCGTTCTCATTTATACTTCCATATCTGGCGGACGGGCAATGCCCGTCCCTACGGGCTTGTGTTCAATGTCTTTCTGAAGCCATAAGGGATGGCTGAAGAATCTGGGGGACGGGGAGAATCAGCACAAAGGTATCTGCGGCATTATAGGAGATAACAACCCTCATCCGTCATTTACTTCGTAAATGCCACCTTCCCCGAGGGGAAGGCATATTTCAGGCTTCCCTTGGGGGAAGCTGTCGAATGAAATGAGACTGATGAGGGATTATACAATATAATAATATCCGCTCATTCTCTCGTCCTGAAGCGACAACGTGGGAGAGCCTGTCGAAGGACACGAACTCAGCATGACAAAAAAATCGTCGTTGCGAGACCCGCTTGCCGAGGCGAAGCAATCTCTGCAATACCCCTTAATTACCCCGCTTCACATATATATAATAATAGCGCAGCCCCGACAATATTGTTATTTATGCTTCCAGGTGAGCCAGGTGCTCCTTGAGCTTTTCCAGCTTTTCCTGCTTGGCAGCCAGGTTGCCTCTTTCTTTTTCAACTACCTGAGCCGGGGCTTTGGACAAGAACGCCTCATCCTTCAGCCTGCCTTCAAGGCGTATAACCTCACCCTCGAATTGCTCGATTTCTTTTTGAATGCGTTTCTTCTCGGCATCGATATCGACCATGCTCTGCATGGGAATAACTAATTCTACCCCTTTAAGCACGATAACCAGCGAATTCTCCGGCGGAGCGCTTTCCCTGTTTCGTGCGATTGTCGGGACTGCTTTTGCCAGCGTCTGTATTGCCGACCCGTAAGCGGCTATCTCTTTTTGCAACTCTCCGGCGTATATTATCGCCTCGATTTGCTTCGATTGCTCCACCTTGTACTCGGTTCTGGCGTTGCGAATAGAGCGGATAATTTCCACTACCGAAGCCATCACTTCCTCGGCAAAGACATCCTTGAAAGATTCATCGGGTTGCGGGTACGGGGCAATCATGATGGATTCCGTCCTCGATTTATCTTCGGGCAGTTTGCTTACTATATTCTGCCACAATTCCTCGGTAATAAAGGGCATAAAGGGATGCAGCAGGCGCAAGGATTTTTCCAGCACTTCTATCAAAACCGGAATGGGAGAAATGACGCCATCGCCGGCATTCAACCTGACCTTGGTGATTTCGATATACCAGTCGCAGAACTCTCCCCACAGGAAATCGTGGATTTGACGCTGTACCTCACCGAACTGGAACTCCTTCATCAGCCTGTCTACATCGGCAATGGTAGTATTTAAACGGCTTAAAATCCACCTGTCTTCCAGAGGCAGGGATTCTTTTTCGATTTTCATATCGCCGCTGTACGACTCCATGCTTTTCAACACAAAACGCGTGGCATTCCACATCTTGTTGGCAAAGTTTCTGCCCGCTTCCATCTTAATTGGGGTAATCTTGGTATCGTTGCCCGGTGAAATACCGGTGGAGAGCGCAAAGCGCAGTGCATCTGTTCCGTACTGGTCCATCAGTTCCAGCGGGTCAACCACATTGCCCTTGGTCTTGCTCATCTTTTCACCCTTTTCATCACGCACCAGCCCGTGCAGGTAAACCGTGCGGAAAGGAATATCGCCGGTATCCTCGATACCCAGCATTATCATGCGTGCAACCCAGAAGAAAAGAATATCGTAAGCTGTTTCCATCACCGAAGTGGGATAGAAATAACGAAAATCCTCAGTATCGTCGGGCCAGCCGAGAGTCGAATGAGGCCAGAGGCCGGAACTGAACCAGGTATCCAGCACGTCGGCGTCCTGCTCGATTTCCGTCGACCCGCACCCCGAACAGCGCTGCGGCTCTTTGATATCGACCGTCAGCGCATCGCATTTCTTGCAGTACCATACCGGTATGCGGTGTCCCCACCATAACTGGCGCGAGATGCACCAGTCGCGGATGTTTTCCATCCAGTTCAGGTAAACCTTGGTGAAACGCTCGGGAAGAATAGTTATGCGCCCGTCTGTGACTGCTTCGATAGCCGGTTTTGCCAGCGGTTCCGCCTTTACGAACCACTGCTTGCTGGCAATCGGTTCAACGATAGTGTGGCAGCGGAAACAATGGCCGACAGAATGATTATAAGGTTCGATTTTTACCAGCAGGCCGTCCCTGTCGAGGTCGGCTATGATTGTTTTGCGGCAAACAAATCTGTCCATGCCTATATAAGGCCCGGCATTTTCGTTCATGGTAGCATCCGGATTCAGTATATTTACAAGTGGAAGGTTGTGTCGCTGTCCGATTTCAAAGTCGACCGGGTCGTGCGCCGGGGTAACTTTTACGGCGCCGGTACCGAACTGCAAATCCACCGCGTCATCGCCGACTATCGGTATTTCACGGTTGACCACCGGAACAATCGCCTTTTTCCCGATTAAACTGCCGAAACGTTCATCAGCCGGATTTACGGCAACTGCGGTATCGCCCAAAAGAGTTTCGGGACGGGTAGTCGCTACCGTCAGGTAATTATCGCTGTCGTCCGCCAGTTTATAACGGATATAGTAGAGGTTTCCGGTTACATCCTTGTGGTCTACTTCGAGGTCTGAAAGCGCCGTAGCACAGCGCGGGCAGCGGTTGATGATGCGTTCTCCGCGGTATATCAAGCCTTTATTATACAGACGGACGAAGACCTCGCGTACCGCCTTGCTCAATCCTTCGTCCAGTGTAAAACGTTCGCGGCTCCAGTCGCAGGAGATGCCGAGCCTCTGGTGCTGGTGCATAATGGTATCATGACATTCCCCTGCCCATTTCCAGACCCTCTTCTCGAACTTTTCACGCCCCATTTCATACTTGTTGGTGCCTTCCTGCGCCAGCTGCCGCTCGACAACCACCTGCGCCGCGATTCCGGCATGGTCGAAACCCGGCAGCCATAATGTCGGTTCTCCCAGCATGCGATGCCAGCGTATCATGATATCTTCCAGCGTGGCAGTTAAAGCATGACCCACATGCAAACCGCCGGTAACGTTGGGAGGCGGCATCATTATAACGAACGGCTCTTTATCATGGTCTATTTTCGGCTTGAAATAGTCCTTCTTCATCCAGTATTTATACCACCTGGTTTCTACCCTGGCCGCTTCGTAGGCTTTCGGCATTTCGTTTTGTTCCGATTCAAACATGCTTGCCCCTTTAAAGTTTAGTTAAAAATTCTCCTGATGCTATCAAAAGAAAATAGATTAAAATAGAGGGGCACCGCCCCTCTGAAATTCCTATAATATTTTACAGGATATCGATTATATTATCTCTTTTACCCTGTCCAGTATTCTATCCGCCACCTCGCGCTTGGTCAGCAGCGGCAGAACTTCCGTCCTTTCATCCCTGTCGATGACGGTAACACGGTTGGTATCGCTGCCGAATCCGCCGTCTTTATCGGTAATATCGTTCGCCACGATAAAATCGAGCCCCTTGTCTCTGAGCTTCCGGATAGCGTTTTCGATCAGATTTTCGCTTTCGGCGGCAAACCCGACTTTAACAAAATTACCTTTTAACCCCGATAATATATCGGGAGTTTTAATCAGTTTCAATTCAAGGACGGCATCCGTCTTTTTAATCTTTCTATCGCCTACTTTCTCGGTTTGATAATCCGCTACCGCTGCCGCCATTATCAAAACATCGGCGCCGACGACGGCATCTTCAACTGCCTTTTTCATTTCGCGAGCCGATTCGACGCTAACGACATCCATTCCGGCAGAAGGATTAAGAGAAACGGTTGTTATCAAGGCAACCTCAGCGCCTCTGTCACGCGCCGCCTGCGCCACGGCAAAACCCATTTTGCCCGAGGAACGGTTGCCGACAAAACGCACCGGGTCGATGGCTTCATGCGTACCGCCGGCGGTAACCACGATACGTTTTCCAGATAAATCGCCACCGCGGGCAAGTACCAGCTTGATAACATCGATTATCTCTGCTGTTTCCGGTAAACGCCCCTGCCCGACCTTGCCGGATAGCAGATGCCCGTACACGGACTCGATTATGACGAATCCCCTGTCTTTGAGCTTGGACAGGTTTTTCTGCGTTACCGGATTATTCAACATATTATCGTTCATCGCCGGAGACAAGACAACCGGGGCTCTGGTTGCCAGTACGGTCGAGCACAGCAGGTTGTCCGCCATGCCGCATGCCAGTTTGGCTATGGTATTCGCCGTCGCCGGAGCGATGACTATCAAATCGGCGGATTCGGATAAGGCTATGTGTTGAGCTTTAAACTCGATAACCGGCTGCCACATATCGGTAAATACCTGCCTGCCGGTGATACTCTGCAAGGTAAGGGGAGTAATAAATCTGGTAGCGGATTCGGTCATAACGACATCGACGTTAGCGCCGAGTTGACACAGCTTGCTGGCGATATCCGGCGCCTTATAAGCTGATATACCACCGGTAATACCCAAAAGTATTGTTTTATCTTTCAATATATCCATTAACTGTACCTGTCATCATACGTATAATTTATATTTAAGTCTACCCTTAAATGGTATAACTATGCAAGGATTATTCCCGGTTCATGCGGTAAATCAGCCTCAAACCGATAAGCGTCAAGTCGGTATTCACTTCATCTATAATCTTCGTCTCTCTGGCTATCAAATTGGAAAATCCACCTGTAGCGACCACTTTCACCTTACTGCCGATTTCCTTTTGCATCCGCTGCACCATGCTCTCCACCAACCCCACATAACCGTAAACCATACCCGATTTCATGGCGTCAATGGTATTGGTGCCGATGACCTTATTCGGTGACGTAAGTTCGATTCTGGGCAGCATGGCAGCCCTTTGAAACAGGGCTTCGGCGGAGGAAAGGATTCCCGGAGCAATCGCCCCGCCGAGGTAATCGCCGTTTTGGGAAACGATTTCGAAAGTGGTAGCCGTTCCCATATCCACTATTATTACGGGACCGCCGTAAAGGTGATGTGCGGCAACAGCATCTACGATGCGGTCGGCGCCGACTTCCTTCGGATTGTCCATGCAAATACGGATGCCCGTTTTTATGCCGGCAGCCACAATCAGCGGTGAAATATCGAAATAACGCTGGACCATATCATTAAAGACGACCGTTAAAGGAGGCACTACGCTGCATAATGCCACCTCGGTAATATCGGACTCGGTTAATCCGCGGTTTCTTAGAATACTTTGCATCAGCACGGCGCTTTCATCGACGGTACGGTGAATCGAGGTTGCCATCTGGAAAGCAGCCTTCTTTTTTTCACCCTCGAAAACGCCGAAAGTGGTTTCCGTATTGCCTATATCGATAGCTAATAACATAGATTTTTGCCTCTTTAAACCATAATGCCTTTTTAATTATTCTCAGTTCTTGATAAAAATACAATACCCAACGTCGTTATGAAATGTGCTGTATTTGCGAGTCCCGACAAGTCGAAACAAAGTATCAATCCCTACAACACTTTATAATTACCCGCTACCGAGCAATATATATTTGCCATACCTAATCTAATTTGTAACAAAGAGATTGCCGCGTCATCCCGATAAATCGGGATTCCTCGCAACGACCCCCTGGATTTCTTTCAATTTTTTAATCATTTTAGGAAGCACCGGCAGCAGATCGCTTGCCAGCATACCGGTATCGCCCAGTTCGGATTTAACCGTTTCCCCTGCCTGCGCATGCAGCCAGACACCCAGACAGGCGGCGTCGAAATTATCCAATCCCTGCGCCGCCAGACCGGCAATAACTCCCGCCAGCACATCGCCGGTGCCGGCCGAAGCCAGCCCGGGATTGGCAAACGGTGAAACGCGGCATCTACCGTCCGCGGAAGCGATAACCGTATAGGCTCCCTTAAGAACAACGGTTTTACCCCACTTCTGGGCAAAACGCGTCGCTGCGCTGATTCTATCCGACTGGATTTCTTCGACAGGCATACCGGTTAGCCTGGACATCTCACCCGGATGCGGCGTGAGAACAGCATCCATCATCAACCTCTGACACCAGTCAGCCGTTTTTGCCAGTACATTAAGGGCATCGGCATCGATCACCAGAGGCATTACCGGCTTATTGCCGAACAGGATACCCCTGGTGAAATTGACGGTCATATCGTGCTGCCCCAAACCGCAGCCGATAAGCAGCGCATTATATTCATGCAAAGAGGATAATACGATAAAGGAAGCTTCAGATGAAACAACGCATTTCACCGATTCCGATAGCGGCAGATAGGTAACCTCGTTCAGTTTGCCTGCCAGCAAGGGTTGCAGATTGACGGAAATAGCCAGCGTGACCAACCCGGCGCCGGCTCTCATGGCGCCGCTGCATGCCAGATACGCCGCCCCGATATAATTTACGGAACCGGCAACCGCCAGCACCCTGCCGAAAGTGCCCTTGTTGGCATCCAGTGGACGCAGCGGTAACACCTCTTTTGCCCATCTTCCGGTTAAAAGTTCCAGTTTAACATCCCTTACAGTGTAATCGGGAATACCGATATCGACGGTTATAATTTTTCCCGCTTTTTCCGGTCCTTTGCCGGTAAACAGTCCTTTTTTAGGAAAACCGAGTGTTACCGTGTAATCGGCGGAAAGACACGACGGGTCGCAATACCCGTTATCCGCATTCATTCCCGACGGCAGGTCGAGCGCCACGATTTTAAAACCGGAATAGTTCTTCTTGTCCCCGGCAACCTTTGTAAGCGCATCTTTATAGATGCCATCGATAGGACGATTGCCTCCAGTACCGAAAAGCGCATCGACGACAATATCCGCCGTGCGCAGTAAATTACTCAGTTCATCGAGATTTTTATAGACTAAAATCCGGCTCTGGTTTACCAGTTTCAGGTTTGCGTCGTCTTCAGTCCTCTCTCCGAACATGAACAGGTGCACTTTCGCTTCCCATCCGTCCAGGTAGCGCGCGCAAACCAGTCCGTCGCCGCCGTTATTGCCCGGGCCGGCAAGGACGATTATATTCTTATTAAAGGCTTCTCCCAGTATTTTGCGGATTTCGACAGCTACCTGTTTGCCGGCGTTCTCCATCAGGGTTTCGACGGTAATGCCGGTCTTTTCGCACTCCTGTTCAGCCTGTTTCATACGGGACGCAGTTAAGATTTTCATATTCAATAATCCTGTTAATAAAGTTTATCAATACCGCAATCGGGGGTCAATAGTAAAATTCTGAAATCGTCATTGCGAGTACGACGAAGGAGGACGAAGCAATCACTACCGGTTCTTTTAATGCTGCCTTACGGTCTATTCGAGAAAGATTGCTTCTCCCGATAAATCGGGACTCGCAATGACATTCTTTATTAAAACCGATTCCGGTGCAGCACATCTTCCAGTTTGCGCTTGGGAATATGCCGCACGCCCTTTTCATCCACCCAGCGTTTTACAGAACCGTCTGTCGTTTCCAGAACAACCCTTTCATCGGGATACCCCATAGCCAGCATTGCCGCCACTTCGTATTTTGCGGGAGCTTTGATTATTTCGCCAACCCTTTTTTTATCCATTCCGGTCATAATACAGGTGCCGACGCCCTGCTCCAAAGCTAGCAGCGCCATGTTTTCCAGCGCCATTCCGATATCGAGGAAGGCGTTATTCCTGCCGCAGCCGCGTTCCTTTTCCAGTTCCAGGTTGATGAGGACAACAATATATGCAACCGGTTTCTTTTCAGGAGACCAGCCTTCCGCCGGTTTGGGAACCCCTCCCCACAGGGCAACCGAATCCAGTATCTCCGTTACCAGTTTTTTGTCATCTGCTATTACATACTCGCATAACTGGCTGTTCATCGCCGTCGGCGCCAGCCGGGCCGCATCAACGCACTTTTCGAGTACAGCATAATCGACCGGCTTCTCTCTGAAGATTCTTATCGAACGTCGTTTGTTAACCGCATCATGTACTTCCATTGCACTTCTCCTTTTTGATAATTAAGCTATCGCCATAATTCTCGATATCTTTTATATCCATAAGAGGGATTCATTCCTCATGTCTTCAGGATGCTGTGTAAAGGGACTCCTCTTAAAGGTATTTCCTTATTGTCATCCTGAACGTAGTGAAGGATCTGGATGCCATTCGATGTTCGTTGCCGTTTTCTTTTCTGACTCGTCAGGACTTCGTCGTCCTTCTCTGATTTATATTAGATTCATTCGTCTTCGCCTCAGAATGACAATGTAAGGAACTCCTCACAACAACTTTTTTATTCGTCGCCGTTATGGTTCGACAGGCTCACCAAGAACGGCTTTAGTTAGTTACCACAAACGGTTTTTACATTCTGCTATAGATCCCCTTCACTTTGAACCAGGCTTATTTTATGCATCATCGCCTGCCAGTGGGTTCCTTTCCAGTAAATACGGCGGCAGGCAGAACATTCCATATATTTATCCTGCGTTTTAAAAACATACGGCGGGATTCTTTCCTTAATTTCTTCCTTTCTCCGTTCCTCGAGCAATCCGTTGCATTCCATACAGCGGGTAAAAGGAGCAATGCAATCGCCAATATTGAGGATACGAAGAACCTGCGCCACCTGCATCTGCGGAACTTCGCTTGTCAGCAACACCGCCGACACTTTACCGGAGGTTATCAGCCGCCTCTTGATAATACCCGTATCACGCGTTACTATGATGCGATTTTGGAAAAGCGCAGCGGACACCATTTCCGCATCGTTATCGCCCTTAAAAAATATGGTATCGTAGCCCAGCATGCGCAGCCATTTTACCAGCTTGCCGGCATTGCAGTCGATTATGAATTTGAAAGCGTCCATCCACCCCGCTCCCGGCAGGTTAGATTTCCATCTGCTTGCCTTCGAAAGCCATAGCGATTTTGATACCGAGTTCCCCGGCAAGCTGTTTCAATTCGATTCTAATATCCTCTTCGAGCATGTGGTTCATATGCACCGCAACCACATCCGGTATATATCCCTTCACATTGAGATGACTGAGGAGTTCTTCCCTCAACAGGCAGGGGCAGAGATGCCCTTTATCGCGGCAGAATTTATGGTAATTGTTCGAGGCGGTAACTTCGGTAATCAGCAATTTCGCAGAAACGCGTTCCCAGCAATCTGCCAATCCCGTGCCGGTATCACCGCTATAAAAGAACGACTTCCCCCCTTTGGCGGTGATGCGGTAACCGACGGCAGGCACCGAATGCGGTACGGGAACCGGAATAACCGAATAATCCTCGATTTGCATCTTCAAATAGGGTTTCACCTGATTCAATCTGACCGTTATTTTGCCGTTGCCGTTTTCTTTTAGAAAATCAGGATAAAGCGCACCCCCCAGCAAGCTGCCGCTGATCGCCTCTGCCGTGCTTTCCAGACAATAAACATCTATCGTCGAGCCGTTTAAGGAGCGGTTCATGGCTAAAAGCGGCAGGTCTTTGACATGGTCGTAGTGATGGTGCGTTATCAATACCGCTTTGATACCCAGCTGCTCCGAAAGCGTCAGGCTGGATGTCAGCCCGCCGGCGTCCAGCGCCAGAACGTCATCCACCAGCAAGCCGGAGAGTTTCGTATCTCTGGTCTCGGTATTATGCGCGCCTAAAAATCTTATTTTCACAGCTTCCCCGCTTTCCGGAAAGCGATTGATTTACAATTTAAACGGATTGAAATCGGTATCCCTGTCATAGGTGTCTATATTCTCTTTTCTCTTTAAATAATTGACCGTTTTATAGGTTATGGGTGTCGCCAGCGCTTCGATAGCGACCTTTATCAGCCAGTGATACAGTATCATCAGGGGAACGAAGGATGCCGTGCCGATGTAGGCGATAACGATAAATATGGCCGTATCCAGCCCCTGCCCGAATACAGTCGAGCCGATAGTGCGCGCCCAGAGCCAGCGCCCCTTCGTAGCCACTTTCATTTTTGCCATTATAAACGAATTGACGAATTCCCCGACCAGGTAGCCGCAGATAGAAGCCAGCAGCAATCTCGGAGCATACCCCAGTATGCTTTCATATGCCTGCTGGTCGGTCCAGAAAGAAGCCGCGGGCAGCAGCTGCCCCAGATAGGCAAAGATGACGAATATCAGGTTGCAGGCAAAACCCAGCCAGATTACGCGACGCGCCCAGCGGTAGCCGTAAACCTCTGTCAGGATATCCCCGAATATATAGCTTAAAGGGAAGATGATGATGGCGGCCGGCATCACCACAGAACCGAATCCGATAACCTTCACCGATATTATATTAGCGGTAATCAGGGCAGTAACATATACAGCGCTGATAATCACAAAACGATGCGATACATTCATTGGTAAAAACCCTTCTTAAACAGAAAATGAGGAAACCCGTCAAATAACGCGTAATTTGCGCAATAACAGAAGCACTACCCCGATAATAGCAAGTATTATGCCGAAAACACAAAAAATCCCGTAATCCGCCTCCATAAAAGGCAGGGGAATATTCATACCGAAAACACTGGCAACGACTGTAACCGGTAGCATAACCGTAGCAATAATCGTAAGTATTCTGATGGTTTCATTGGTACGGTTGGTTGCCATGGAATCATGTGTATAGTTCAGACCTTCGATGATTTCCTTGTATTCGTCCAGCCCGTCCCAGATTCTGTCGAGATGATCGACCATATCTCCGAAATAGACCGACATATCCATGTTTATAAAACGGCGGATTCTCGGCTCGAGCCTGCCGATAACCGCCCTCATCGGCCAGATGATACGGCGAAAGGCAATCACATCCCGGCGCAGACGGGATATCTCTCGAATAATCTGCCCCCTGCGCTCGGCGAGAATATTATCCTCAACGTCTTCGATTCCGTCGCTGACCTTATTGAGTATCGGCTGGCAGTAGTCTACGAGGCGGTCGAGTATGCGATACAGCAGGAAACCCGGCCCCTGCCCCAGGTATTCTTCACGTGACTCCTCATCGAGTTCGCATTCCCTGAACAATTTTACCAGCGGTTTCAGAACACCCTTGTGTATGGTAATCAGGTAATCCTGCCCGATAAACACCGATACCTGACTGGCTGCCAGCACCTGTTCTTTCTTGTTATATATCGGAAAATGAAAAACGATAAACAGATAGTCTTTATACTCGTCTATTTTAGGTCTCTGACGGCGGCTTAAGGTATCGTCGAGGTCGAGGGGGTGAAAATGGTAATTCTCCGCCAGATAATCGATTTCTTTCTGCTCCGGGGGAGCGATATCCACCCAGGTCATTCCCTTCCAGTCCAAAGTATCGATATTCAGCTTGTCTTGCTTTTGTTTCTGAACGTCAGCCATCCCAAAAACCCTCTGTACCGTAAACCCGTTAATTCTAGCACATACTTTACCATTTCGCACCTGAATTGCTATAATAGTGCAAAAGAATTTGGTACTATTTATATTTTACTCCAATTTATCATTAAAAATGCAACAACCTCCCTTAAAAAACCGCATAATAATCGGAATTAAAAAAGCGCTCGGGATGAACGTTATACTGTGCAACAGCTGCAAGTGGAACTGGCGCAACGCCTGCCATAACCGCGAACGCCCGAATGCAGTCTATTGCAAAGAATATGAGAAGAAGTAGCGTTTGTCGCCGGGTTTTAATTTGACAAGAAACCTTCGGGACAATACAATATTTCAGGTAAAAAGAATAAGTTTTCAGCGTGGCAGCGTAGCTCAGAGGCAGAGCAGGGGACTCATAAGCCCTTGGTCACTGGTTCGACTCCAGTCGCTGCTACCACTCCCTTGATAGCTTCTCTTTATAGGTATATTATCATTGTAGTTGTTACGATAAGAGACAACAGGATAATAAGGATAACTGTAATGAAAACTGGAAAGTTCGGCAAAAATCAGACCAAAATTCCTGTGATCATATTCGAAGAAGGCGGCAAAGTGGTCGCTTATTCTCCTGCCATCGACCTTTCCACCTGCGGCGATACCGAAGAGCAGGCGCGTAAAAGGTTCATTGAAGCCGCTTGCATCTTTTTTGATGAAATCAACGAAATGGGGACAACAGATGATGTCCTTGAAGAATGCGGATGGCACAAAGCCGCCGGACAGGATTCATGGCTGCCTCCTAAATATAAGACCTATACCGAGGAACTGGTACAAATTTAACAGGGAGCTTGAAACTGCCTCGCATTAATCCCATCGGCTGGAAAGAATTCGAACGGGTGCTTTTAAAAGCGGGATGCCGGTTTGAAAGACAGGTCGGCGACCACCGGATTTACAAGCGCGACGATTTAAAACGCCCTATCGTTATACCAGCCGATGATGCAATCCCTGTATTTATCATACGTAATAACCTGCGAACACTGGGACTCAGCCGCGAAGAATATTTCGAATTGTTATAAAAATTTTGGTTCGACTCCAGTCTCTGCTACTTTTTTATTCCAGTTTTAAGCTCAATTAGTAAAGTCCAAGCTGCTAGACTTATTTTGTGTTCTTTGTTAAATCAGCTTGATAGGCTTTCCACCCAGGGCACCAGCCTGTATGCCATTTCCAAATCTTGGCAATAATTGACTTTGGTTTCTTTTCCGAATATCGTTTGATTGGGCAATTTTCACATGGTATTGACATCTAACTACCTTCCTCTATTAAATATAATATAGTCTAATAAATATTAAGATTAAATTATAACTCTAATATTTCTGCTGTCAATAACAATTATTCACACTTAAAAACATTTCCCACATTAATATAATAAAACCTATTGACCTTCGTTTAATTCGGGACTATCATTTCGCACAAGTCAAACGAGAAGGAGATTATGGTAGACGTGTTATTTGTAATAAATCTTATGTTAGACAGTAAAATTAACAAGAGTTATAATTAGTCAATTATAGTCTAGACAGGAAATATATCCGATGAAAGAAACCGTATCTATAAACAAAGAGCTTTGTACAGGCTGCGGCGTATGCATTAAGCTATGCCCTCAGCAAATACTGTATCTGGATAAGAATACGAATACCTGTGCCGTGTCCGACCAAAGCAGGTGCGATAAGCTGCGCGGCTGTGAAAGAAGATGCCCCACCGGAGCAATAAAGATAAATTGACTCCCTGACTTATTAATTAACAGAAGTACCAGATAGTGAAAAATATGCGAGTTATTCTTATTTTCAGCTTAATACTTGCCTGTTTATCAGGAGCCTTAATGTTATCGGCTTGCGGCTCGAATAACATAGCTAAAGACGGAGATACCGTCCGCGTAGATTACACTTTAAGCCTGTCGGACGGTACTGTATACCAGACAACAGTCGGCAGCCAGCCACTCGAATTCGTACTCGGAGCAGGCACAATGCTGGCCGACTTTGAAGAAGCTATCTTGGGTATGAAGGTCGGGGAATCCAAAACCATTAATATTGCGGCGGCTGACGCCTACGGAGAATACCGGGAAGACCTGATAATTACGGTAAAACGCAGCCAGATACAGGGCGGAGAAAATATAAAAGCGGGAGATTACCTTTTACTGACGGACAGCAGCGGAAGGACCTCTCAGGTGATAGTTATCGATGTTTCCGACACAAACGTAACTATAGACGCCAACAATCCGCTGGCGGATAAGGATTTAACTTTTAAAATAGATTTGCTGAAGATAAATTGAACTCAGTTTAGCAATACCGTGTTCTTCAGTTCTGATTGAAAATAGTTAAATATATCGCGCAAATTATTTCTATCCGACAGATACGAATAAACCGGTAATAAATGGTATTAACCAGACAAGCCAAACGAAGACGCTGAAATGATGAAAATTCACTATGGCTTTCTCATCCTTGCGTATAATTACAGCAGTCGCCCAAATAGCGTGTATAAACATCAACAAAATTGCCAGTACACCGGTTATACCGTGTATGTCGAATCCGATTTGTCCGGCGAATTCAAACATGATGCCCGTTCCAGCAGTATCAAAACATAACCCGCCCCAGAAAAAAAGCAAGTGCCAAATCTTCAATCTGCCGGCAAATCTTTCACTCCAGACTCCTATGGAATATAGCAATAACGCTATAAATATTAAGGCAGACGCAATAACAATTTGTTCCGGCATAACATAAACCCCTGGTTTGTATTAGTTCAATTTTATTAGCAGATGTTAATCGGTTCGAATCCGATAGTTGCTACTTATTATTTCTTATTATTTTGAGTATTTCCCCAATAAACTATGCAATTGGATACGATGTCCTGAGATACACCAATAGTATCAGCAGCTTCTTTCAATGAATATTTTTTTTGCTCTAATCCATTAAGAAATAAGTCTATACTTTGATATATGTTATTTATTTGTTCAACTATAGGTTTTTGCTCAAGTTTATCATTTCCAGGAGGAAGTTCCCAATGGTAACTTTCATACTCCCATAATTTAATTGCTTCTAATAACTTCGCTTCAGTATCGCTATTGCAGATACAATAACGAAATTTAAGTGAATGATTTAGGTGATATAACCATTTTTCCGCACGATTAAAGAATTTTATTGGATTTCCAGACTTCTGATCCCTTCGTCTTTCTAAAAGCTTTCTTGACCTTCCGATTGTAATTATTGAAGAACTGCCATTTAATCTTCCAAACTCATAATCAGTTTTAACCTCGTATATCCCAGGGCAATTTGGAACTAAATTCAATTTTTTTTTATCGTTAAAATCATACCAATCGGACCATTTATAAGTTTCGGATAATCCCATTTTCTTAGACCTCCATATTTACAATTGATAATTGATAATATAAAACTTTAAGTCATTAAATCTCCAAAAACAAGTCCCACATATTATATAATTAATTCTATGAAGCGTCGATATAAAATAATCATCATAGTTTTCGCAGCCATTGCTTTCATATTGACAGCGCTACCCTATCTAATACCAATCTCAGGCGTTAAAAGCGAAGTAACGGTTCAATCCCTGATGAGCCCGTCGGGAAAATTTTTAAATATCGAATCCGTTGATATCTATATCGAGGAACATGGACCGGCTACCGGGGAGGCTATCGTACTCATACACGGGTTCGGCGGATCCACATTCAGCTGGCGTAATAACATTCCTTTCCTCGTCGAGAATGGATACCGCGTTATCGCACTGGATTTGAAAGGCTTCGGTCTTTCCGGCAGGGACTTCCAATCAGACCATTCTCACAAAGCGCAGGCTGCAATTATAAATGAGGTATTGCGGCAAACCGGCATCGGACAGGCTTACCTGATAGGTCATAGCATGGGCGGCAGCGTGATGTTTCATTTTGTCAATTTATACCCCGAAAAAGTGCTCGGGATAGTCAGCGTCGCCGGTTCCATAATTTTAAATAAAAGTTCCGGCTTCCCGAACGTGCTGCTTAATTTCCCGCCTTTTCAAAGAGCCGGAAGAGTTATTTTAACCAACCTGTTGACTAAAGACAGGTTCAGTTCGATACTGGACAGCGCTTACTTTAACAAGGAGGCATTAGGCGGGGACGTTATCGACGGATATTACGACCGGGCTATCAGGACAGGATGGGAACAATCGCTTCTGGCCATGACCAGGGATATGCCGGAGAATGCTATCGACTTTCCGCTCGATACGCTGCTGTTTCCGGCTCTGATTATCCGTGGAGATAACGATAGCTGGGTTTCTCAAAGCGACACGGACGCATGGCGGAATGAAATACCCGGCGCCGTCTTTTATTTAATGGCCGATGCCGGGCACGTCCCGATGGAAGAACAGCCGGCTGTTTTCAATCAAATCGTTCTGGATTTTCTGCAGAGCATCGGCAATAACAAATAAGCTGCCGCTCACGAGTTCGATTGCTTTGCTGCTATTTTTTATTACAGGATTATCAATCTTCTTCGTACCGTATTAACTTCAATTGCGAATGGTGCTACACTAATATATAAAATTATGCTCAATTTCAGGAGGATTATAGAATGGAGAGCCGCATAAAATACCTGGAGGAAATCGATAAGCTGGTCGAGGAATTCAAAAGCGAACTGCCGGAAGCATATGCCGCCAGGGATAAATTCAACGATATGATATATCAGGATGGCGCACTAAGCTCTAAAACCAAGCGTTTAATAGCTATGGCTACCGCAGTACGCATCGAATGTACCAGTTGTATTATTTATCAAACGAAAATGGCGATAGAAGCCGGCGCCGGCAAACAAGAAATAGTCGAAGCGGCATCGGTTGCTTCAGCTATGGGAGGTACCAGCGCTTCCTCAGGTCTATGGATGGTTGTTCGAACGATGAAAGACCTCGGCAAGTGGTAGTAAATCCGAAATATTAATGACCGGAATAAGGAGGTAGATATGTCGTGCTATTTCAGACATATGCAATCTATACTGGAAGAAGCCGGTATTACAATCACTCAGGAAAACAAAAGAGAGATTGACCGCATAATCCACGAAATCGTAGACGTATCTTATAAAAACTGCCCGGAGACTTGGAAAGCCGTCGAAGCCGGCACTGCAGATTCATCTCAACGCACCGAATTTATTTCGAAATTGAAAAACGCTTTTAAAAATTAGGTAGAAGATAATAAATCAACATTTTAGACAGTAAATAGAAAGCCCGTCTGCCAGGAGACGGGCTTCAGATTAAAAATACCATTCGATTTAATAGTGTCATTCAATATCGACAGTGAAAACCTTCTGGTCTATGGATTCCTTTTCCCACGGCCGCTGATAGTCCAGCTTAATAATGGCTTCACCGTTTTGCAGCGCCTTGAATCGCAGGTACTGGGTACCTCCGGCGCCTACAACCATAGTCTGCGCATCATCGGCTTCATAGGAATCGTCCACCAGTTCAAGCTTGGCAGTATCATATGTCGCTATCCAGGTATAACCGGTGCTGGGATTGGAAGGCAACGCAATCTGGATTATGAATTCGCTATCGGCATCCGTTTCGATTATCTCAGAGGGATTACTGTATGCCTTTACTTCCTGTACCCCGCATCCGGCTGCCAGACAAGCTGTCGCCAGGATTACCGCTAACACTGCTAAAACTTTTTTCATTTTATTGTTCCTCCTTTATATTTTTTGAGCCTCGACCCTTTTCACTATATATATACGATTTACAAAAGGAAGTATTACATCCGCACAAGCAGGAAAGCCTGAAATTTTTTTAGTTTAATAAAAGTATGAAATATTACTAAAAAACGATTGATTATTTGCCTTAACAGGTGTAATACTAATATATCTTCATCGTATATTAATATAGGCAATAAGAAAACAAACAGTATGCGAGAGACAATACAAGGTTCGGAAAGCACGACAATTTTTGCAGAACTTTATGACGAGTTCATGCCGAAAGTTTACCGTTATATAGGTTACAAGGTGAATAACGAGCAGTTGACGGAAGATTTGACCTCGAGCGTGTTCGAGAAAGCACTCGATAACTTCGAGAGATACAGCAGCGATAAAGCGGCTTTCTCCACCTGGATTTTCTCAATAGCGCGCAATACGCTTATCGATTATTACAGGACTAACGGCAAGAGGCAACCCGAGCCGCTGGATGAAACATTCGACATAGTATCGGAGGATGATTCCCCGGATGAGGAGCTGGAGAAAAAAGAAGAGCGGGAGCATCTCATGAGATGCCTGTTGACACTGCCGGCGGAGGAACAGGAAATTATCCGCCTGAAATTTGCCGCCGAATTCAACAACCGCCAGATCGCTAAAATAATGGGACTTTCCGAGTCTAATGTAGGAGTGAAGCTTTTCCGGTCTCTAAGGAAATTGGGGGAGGCTTTCAAGGAGTCCTATGATGGGTAGAATTGATAAAACCGAAAAAGAATTTACAAAAGACATAGACCGCTTGCTTGCCGGTAAGAGAATCGCAGACGGCAAACAAATAAGTGACGAATACTCTTCGGCTATGGATGCAGCCGGCAGGATAAGCGAATGCCGACGCGAACCATCCGACGCATATAAGCAGGAACTGAAAGAGCGTTTGCTTTTAAAATTGAACGAAAAGGAAAGGGCTGCGGCCAGCACGCGGAAACCGTCGTTTTGGGATAACCTGTCAAGCAATCTTTCACCACGGCAAACGGCCTGGAGACCGGTTCCTGCGCAGATAGCGGTTGCCGTAATCAGCCTGCTGGCAATCTGGGGAATCGAACTAGTATCGAGGCCTGAACCTGTTGTAACCTGGCCGCCGGGAGGCTATTCGATGTTGGAACTGCTGTTTTTCGCACTAGGAATATTGAATAATCTCTTACTTATTTTTATCTTTTTAATCCGAAAGAACAGATTAAACCTGCTCAGAAAAACAGGCTGGCTTTATTTTCTGCTGGCGCTTCCGGCAGTCTACGGCATCGTACTCGCCGCACAGGCACAGTCTACCATACAATACGCTATCTTCCTGGGCATCTTTTTAATTTTTCTGCTGATAGAATGGCTGTATGATTATGTTTTAAAAATCGATTTCCGCGGGAACATGAAGAAGAACTGGAAACTGGTGGTTCCCTATTTGACTCTCTACTATGCTATGAACTACGGGTTTATCGTGATGAACTGGAAGGTCTCAATGCTGTGGGGAATTATTATGCTTGCCCTGTTTGCAATCCAGCTAGTTGCAAACCTGATTAGTCATCCCAAAAACGGCAGATAAGACATTATGTCAATAAACTCTCGCGAATTTATTGACATCTACGTTTTTAGAACCGCCCCTGTCTCCCAGGGCGTCATCAAACGCAAATCGAACAGGCTATATAATGGACTAGCTCCTTTTTTCTTTGTCTTTACCGACTTTAGATAACAGGAAAATCATTAAACCCAGACATGCAAGGAAAACTCCGATTCCTATCGGTGAACCCCATCCAAATGTTAGCATTAAATCCATCGTATCCTCCAGATTTATTTATATCCTGTTAATACCCTATTAAAAATGTTACCACACCGATAAAGATAAATGGTATATTATTTTATGAAAGCAGTCGCCGCTGCTTTTTTATTATTCATGAATTACTTTGCTAAGGAGTAAATAATTATGGATACAAATACACTGACAGGCAAAGCATTGGAATTAAACAGCCTGATTGCTTATCAGGAAGGCTCGGTAGTATCCAGAACCATCGTCGATAAAAAAACGGGAACTATTACGCTGTTTGCCTTCGACAAAGAGCAGGGATTGAGCGAGCACACAGCTCCGTACGATGCATTCGTATATGTAGTAGAAGGAGAAGCCGAAGTTACCATATCCGGAAAAAACCTGCCTGTCAAACAAGGCGAATTTGTCATTATGCCGGCAAATCAGCCTCATTCCTTAAGGGCGACGCAACGATTTAAAATGACGCTGGTAATGATTCGTTCTTCCTAGCTTGATATTGAAGACAGGCAGTTCGACTCCGGGTGCTGCTACTTCATTATTTATATATCTTAATTCTTGATTTATTGCTATAAAGTACTATTGCATATTCGCATCCTGTCAAATATAATGGTGGTATATATAAAATATGGGGGTGGCAATATGAAGCGGTTATTGATAGCTTTAGCGTTAGTAGCGGTACTTTTTATTTTTTCAACTTCCACAGTTAGCGCCGGCGGCGACAAAGTCAGGGGAGATAACGGTCAGGGCAGTGTTAACCAGGTTCAAATACAAGACCCCCCTCCCTTCCAGCCATAGATTAAAATATCACATCTGTAATTTAGCACAAAGCAGCAGGTAGGCGTTTACCTGCTGTTGCTTATTTTCTGCTGTATTTATGCGCACAACTTCCTGATAATAGGAATGGTACTTCTTTTTGTCAATGGAATAAGCCATTAGCAATCTTAGATTGCTTTTTATAAGACGCTTATCTAATTCGCCTCTACCGTAAACGGAAGGCTGACCGCTTCCTTTCCATTTAAATAAAGAATCAGTTTATATTCGCCGATAGGCCAACCGCTTGCCGGACGGTTCATATAAAAATAAAGGTAAGTGGTGCCTTCGGCCGTTATTCCGTAGCTGGCTATTTCATAATCCGTTAATTCGAGTTCTCCCTGCACATATATCCAGACAGAGGTTATGTCGGAAGCTGCCGGAGCGTTGGAAACTTTAAGAGAGCAGTAGATTGCCGGAGTATCCACATAGAATTTATTCGTGGCGTCAACCGGTTTGGCATTGCCGTCCACCCACAAGGCCAAAGTAGCTTCGCTGATTTTGGGAGTGGTCGAAGACATCGAACATTCCGCCCCAAGCGATAGCATTGTCGACAACAAAAGCAGTATTGTTAGCGTTACCAGGAACAGCCGTTTCATCTCAAATAATCCCTTTCAACGAGGTTTCCCGTTATCGTTATAGTATCAGGTTGTATCAAGTATTAACCTCTTATCGATTATTTGTCAATATTGTGTTTGAAAATCCTTGATAATATCAAACACCCCGTATTGACAACCGCTCCTTCTAAGAGTAGATTTATTAGAAATTCGTTGTTAAAGGAGCTTATGGTATGGAGACAACTGAGATATCGCCGAAATCGAGATTGGCCGTTGCTTTGTTCGCCTGGTTTTTAGGGGTTTTCGGAGTTCACCGCTTTTACCTGGGAAAAATCGGAACAGGGCTGCTGATGCTTTTTACCGCCGGAGGTTTGGGGATATGGGCATTAATTGATTTTATTATGGCGGTTGCCGGCGTTATGAAGGATAAAGACGGCAAAGTAATAAAGAACTGGGAATAGACGTCCATCAACTTGTAATACAGAAACAAATGATAAAGCCGCCATGCTATAGAAACGCCGGCGGCTTCTGATTATTTAAAAGCCGGCAGTATTGATTAACCCAAACTACTTTTTTATCAGCGATGCGGATTATCTTTTCAAAAACAGGAAAACCGCTATTGCAGCCACTATTACCGCTATCAAGATATCGAGGACGCCGAATAAAATCTCATCCGCTTGGAAACTGTTGATGCCGAAGAGAACACAGGCAATACAATAAGTTACCGGAAGAAAAATATTGATTCTGTGTGTTTTTTTGATTAAAGTTTCGTATCCCTGAAAAAACCAGCCTGCCAATGATAAAATAAGTCCTGCAAGATACATGCTTTCCTCCCTCATCGGTATAACTTTTGGCTGATTATACCACTTGTTCGATTGATTTTCACCGGTTTTTAGATAAAAATAACATATTATGTATAAAAATTAATGACATAAAGCAATTGTGCTGTTATAATAGGCACAATTATTTAATATTCAGAAAGGATATCATATTATGGCACAATTCCTCGACACAACTGGTGTTTCTTTTTATTTAAGTCAACTTATTAATAATTCTAATGAAAAGTTAATATTAATAAGCCCCTATTTAAAAATTGGAGAGCGTCTTAAACAGTCTATTGAAGATAAAGACCGTATG
This sequence comes from uncultured Dehalococcoidales bacterium, assembly GCA_964399425.1. GTDB lineage: Bacteria > Chloroflexota > Dehalococcoidia > Dehalococcoidales > UBA5627 > UBA5627. The sequence continues at coordinate 53,303 of CAYNQR010000006.1, forward strand.
AAAATAGATATTAGATTAATATACGGGAAAAACGAACTTGAATTGACAGAACACAACTGGCTTAAGTCATTGAAGACTATCAGAACAAGTTTTTGCCAAAATTTACATGCAAAATGTTATCTAAATGAAAAAGAAGCGATAATAACCTCAATGAATTTATATGATTATTCGCAAACTAATAATAACGAAATGGGTATCTATATTAACAAAGAAAATGATTTAGATTTATATGATAATATTTACAAAGAGGCTATGAGATTAGTACGTATAAGTGACGAAATTAAAGTATCTGTAACACAGGTACCAAAAATTGAAAGGAACGAAAAAGTATCTAAAACCAACTCAACTGGTTCTGGTTTTTGTATTAGATGTAAGGACAATATCGAAGTTAAGCCTAAAAGTCCTTATTGTTCAAAGTGCTTTAATTCTTGGAAAAAATTTGGTAATAACGAATATGAAGAAAAATATTGCCATATTTGTGGGGAGCCGAATAAATCCACAATTATGAAACCAACATGTTATAACTGTTATAAAAATAACAAAGATAAACTTGATTTTCCTCTACAAAAATAGAACATTAACCGATGAGCAATCGATTGCCGGCTACGGTTCAGTCTCTTTTCGAAAGGCAAAACCTGTCGAAACCCTCGGTTTGGGCTTTGATTATTGCCAACCTCTATCCGGTTATCGGGGTGATTTTTTTTAACTGGCAAACATATCCGCTGCTGCTTTTCTTCTGGACCGAAAACCTGGTCATCGGCTTTTATACCGTCTTAAAGATGCTGGTTGCCTCCGGGGAGAATGCCAAACCGGCGGTAAAATTAGCTGCGATTCCCTTCTTCTGCCTGCATTACGGCATCTTCACACTGGTACACGGTATCTTCGTGGTTGCCATATTCGGTACGGGATTGGCAGATAACAGCGGCTTTACCGGCTCGATAAACCAGCAGGTAATAAATAACGGCTTGATATGGGGCACGCTGATTTTGATGGGCAGTCATGGTTTGTCGTTTTTCCAGAATTACATCGGTAAAAATGAATATCGACAGGCCGAAATTACTGCTTTGATGTCTCAGCCGTACGGGCGGGTCGTCATTTTACACGTTACCATAATAATCGGCGGCTTCCTGGCTATGATGCTGGGCGCTCCCGTAGCCGCTTTGCTGTTCCTGATTGTTTTGAAGGTTGCCATCGATATAACGACACATCTGAGAGAACATCGTAAATATCAGGCAGGTCCGGCGGAAACTGCACGGAATTGAATCGATAAACAGATAGCAGCCGCAAAACCGTCTTAAGGGTATTGCCGGCGGTGATATAATAAGAAAATACGATTTACTGCGGAGGATAAAATGAATGCAGCTAGAATAATCGCCCCGTTCGCCCTCAGCGCAGTCCTCTTTGTCCTTGCCTATCTTTCCAGTATAGACAATAACAGCGGATTTTTCCCGATAATGCTTTTCGGTATCGGTGTTTTACTAGCCATTGTCGGCATAGCTGCCATTTTTTCAAAGGGCAAGAGCGATTAGCAAGCTAAATATGGATTAAACAGAGGAGAAATGGATGTACGGAAGCGGCAGCCAATATGAAAAAATACCCAACCCTGTAAAACGTACTGCGATTATCTGGTGGATTATCTGCGGAATATGTCTGGTATTGATTCTTTCTCCGGCGCTTTTCGAACTGGCGGCTGTGGAAGCAGGCGAGTGGATTTTTGCCCTGATGTTTTTTGCTATCGTCTTCGGTATTACCTCTTTTATAGTTGCCATTATGTATACCAAACGCGCCTCTCTGACCGGGCAGATGCTGCAAAGAAACAACCTGCTGGCTTACTGGACCTACTCCCCCGAACAGTGGAATTCCTATACCGTTACAGAACACGAAGAGAACAAGCGCGAGAAGCGCAATATGTTTATTCTGATTTCCGTTATTTCAATTGTTATCTGCGCTATTCTTGCCATCACCATACAGGACGGCTGGTATATCTTCCTGTTTGTGGCGCTGGGAATTATCGTGCTAATGGCGCTTGCCGCCTGGCTGTCGGTACGAAGCAGGTACCGCCAGAATCGGAAATACCACGGAGATACCTATATTTGCGCCGACGGCATCTATTTCAACCGCGAACTGCATGTCTGGCGCGGATTCGGCGCCATCCTTGAAGATGTAACATATAGGCAGAATCCGTCGGAAATGCTGGTTCTGATTACCTATTCCGTAATCAACCGCTACAACCGCCAGTACGTTACCATCAGGGTACCGGTACCGCGCGGAAGAGAAAACGAGGCTCTGAACCTGGTGCAGGTATTGCAAAGCCAGTCATCGCAGGGACAGGTGCAGCAACCACCCTATGGATTTTAAATTCATGTGATGACTGCCGGATAAAACCGGCAGTCATCTATCGCGTTTCCCTGATTTTCTTATCTACAATCCCTTCTATACAAAAGCGCATTGCTTCCCTGAAATCTTCCAGCGCTTCTTTTTCCGTTAGCCCTGCTCCGATGACAACCGGCGGCTGCCAGATTACAAAGTAATAACGACTATCTGCATCATATTCGGTTTTAATATCGTTGCAGGGTGAAATGCCCATAATATTTTCCTCGTACTAGAACTTCTTTCTGCTTGCAACCGCAGCCAGCGGAGCTACACCAATCCACAGCGTGAAGGTTATCAGCATTGATGTGACATAGTTGATATCCGCCGCAATATCCATCCTCGATGCAATCACATCCCATAAAAGCATGACGAACAATGAACTTAAAAAGAAACCCGGTATCGCCGATAAAATCCTGAAGTATCCCATTTTTATGCTCCTTTTAATTTATTCCCTTATTACGGAATCGATTTTATGATATGTCAATACCTTTTGTAAAAATTACCGGCGGAATGATAAGACAGGATGCACCCTCCTAGATCTTCGAACGATTATCGGAAGCGGGCTGCCTTATCATGGCTACAACTTTATCGGAGGTATAGGGAATATTGAATTCCTGCGAGATTTCGAAACCGAAATGCCTGTAAATGGAAATATTCTTCTCCCCGTCCGTTTCCACGTAACAGGGCAGAACTTCTTCGTCTATACGCTCGAGCATTTCATTCATCAAACGACTGCCGTAACCCATTCCCTGATGCTCCGGCGCCACTGCGAATATCTCGAGGTACCGGTGTTCCCGCGGCATTAATTCCGCATGCTTTTGTTGAATATATCTATCCTGCTCCAGTATTATCTTAAAATGCTTGACACCGACCCTGACCGCCTGCCATATAGCGCCGGATATTAAAATACGCCGGTATGAACGCTTTTTCCAGTTGTCCGAATGCATCCAGAGCGCCAGCCCCTCCATGCGGGGAGAAGTAATATATACTTCACTCAAAGGGAACTCGAATCGCAGATAAAATTCGTTAAGCAGCAATTCTTTTACCGCTCTTTCGCGCGGGTCGAGAAATATATCTTTATATTCGTCCTTGAATGCCCTTGCCAGCATTTCTGCCGCCTGTTTAATCTGCTTCTTTTGCAATCTCAGCATAATAATACTTTCCAAAAACAATTATTGACAAAAAGATAATCGACGCTTGAGCTCTCGATAGCGGATCAGCGTTATTCGAATTTTCTATAACGATAGCCGGAGATTATTCCAGTTGCAGTTCCACCGAAGACAGGTTCTGGGTAACATCTACCAGCGATTGACCGAGCAGCTTGGCTACCGATAGCGGCATTGAAAGTTCACCCTCCCAGAAACTCTGGGTTTTCTTTTTGCCGGTTATCGAAATGGTAATATACTGCTCGTCATCCTTTAAATCCTTATATTTATATTGGCCTCTGAATACCTTGATGCTTTTAACCCCGTCGATCGGCCCGCCGTATGAATGTATATTTGAAACGGTAATACCAAGCTGTGCCATAAATACCTCCCTGCGTAATTACGTGAAGATATTATACATCTTAAAACAAGGTTATTTAAATAGACAAAAAAATATCTCCCCGATATCTGTTAAAACAGCATATGACGTATTATAATTTATAAAGCAGTAAAATAAGAGGAGGATATGCCGTGGAAGAATTCCTTTACGAAATTGAGGAGACCAAGTACAATCCCAAGCAGAAAACCACCCTGGATTTCAAGGGAAATCTGGAAGAGACTAAGAAGAAAGCCGACGAACTGGCGCGAAAAAACGTGGGCACCAGATATGCCGTTTTCCGCCTCGGCAGCTATGTGGCTGAATTTCAGGCTTATTACAGGACTACCGTAACCTGCCCCAAATGCGGCGAAATAATACCGATAGAGTAGGATTTTACGGCATGTATATCATACAATAAACACCGTTAATAAGGTCTATAACAGCGTAATTACATTTTTCCTGCAAAGACGGCAGATAATTCAGGAAGAGAAGTATTGCCTGGCTAAATTCGGGCAGGATTACGGCGATTATATGAGTAGAACAGCCAGGTGGATAGGCATTCCGAAAACGGGATAAAAAGACCTTCTCAGCAAATCCTCTCATTCGGTCAATATGAGAGAGGGGAGAAGGTCTTTTATTATCGAATCAAACCGTTATTTAATTGTCTTTGCTTGCCGCCGGCGGTTTAATCAGTACGGGAACCGTCGAGTTCCGGATTACTTTTTCAGCCACGCTGCCGAAAACCAGGCGCGAAATCCCTGACCGGCCGCGCGTGGACATTATAATGAGGTCGACATTATTCTTCTGGGAGTACTTGATGATTTCCTCGGCAGGGTTGCCCGACAATATTTCAGTTTTGGCTTTTATTCCCTTTTCCTTCAGGGTTTCGACTACTTTATCGAGATAACGCACAGCTTCTTCACGATAAGCCTGGTCGAGTTCCACGGCAACTTTAGCATCCAGCGTTCCGATAACATTCGGGTCAAGCGGCTCCCTGATTCTCATCAGAATAACCTCGAGGGCGCGGCAATCCATAGTAATATCGATAACATTTGTCAGTGCCGATTCCGATAGCTCCGAACCATCAAGCGGTACCAGTATCTTTTTAAACATAGCTAACTCCTTACAGATTTCGATACTGGCATTTTACTACGGAATCGGTGAAGTATCAATGGGAGTCGAGTATTAAGTGATACTTTCCGGATAAAGACTATTGTACTGCTAATACCAATCCCAAACCGGCGGCGAACTCCCCGATTTCATCGGTAACGGATTGAGGTGGATATTCCATGACAACAAGCGAAGTTCCCGAAGACGACATCAAACCGGCAGACCAGAAGACATATTCGTTTGGAGGAAGTTTTGCTAAAACCGATTCGATTCCTTCGACACCGACGACATGTATTTTTATCCATCCAACCTCGGATATGATATTATCCCCTGATATGATTTCTTCTATAAACTTGCTGCGGTTGGTGCCGGTTATCAGAGTAAAGTTCCACTGCCCTGCTTCCTCCCATGAGTAAAGTTCGTATCCTTTCATAGAAGAAGGTAATTTGTCGATATCGTCAATCGATAAGCCGGCGGTCAATTTGCCTGCCTGCCCGAGGGATTGCAGAACCGCTTCGTTGTCTCTCGGATCGTCCCCTTGATAAAAAGAAGACGTGGGATAACCCAGTACAAGCGTTATAATCTCGGGGATTTCATTTCCCAGAGGCTTCCATATGGTAACTCCTTCGAAAGATAGAGAGGAATAGGAAACCCAGAATGCTCCCCAGTAAACCGGATACTTATCGACGCAAACCAAAAAGGATTTGCCGCTGGTTGGGACTTCGAGCTCAGAAACGCGCTGAAAAGCCGCAGAAGTCAATTTCAGCTCGTGAGTTTGCGAATTGTAATAAATAATGTCATCCGAAGAAATGACCGGCCGGTCTGCGATTTCGATATGGCTCAAAGCCTCCATTTGCGAGGGAGGGATATTGTCACGCGTCAGGTAAATAGCGAATCCTTCCTCTTTATCCACAGCGCAACCGCCGACAAGAAACGAGGTGGCAATCAAGGCAAAAATTATCAGATCGGCATTTAAAGCGTTAAGCAACTTTTTCATAAAAACCTCGCACTGGAAGGATTTTATCCGTTACTATATATAACGCAATATCCGTATAAACGTTAGGTTAAGCAAAGTCGAAATACGGAATTATTTCTTTTCTTTAGTGAAGCAATCGGCAATGCTTTTCCCGAAATCCTCTGCCGCTTTTCCCACATCCCTGAACTTTTCTTTGATGTCTTCTTCTTTTAACCTGTCTACCAGTGTATCGGCCGAAGCCGAAGCGCTTTCGGCAAATTCCTTGGCCTTCTTTTTCAGTTCGGGGTCGTTGAAGATATCGCCTACCGCCTGCCCGAATGTTTTTAAGAGACCGGCAAAACTCTCGACCGTTTCTGTTTTATGTTCCTGATTCTCTTCTGCCATAATTCCTCCCGCTACCGATAGATAACCGCCGACCGCAAGTTATTCCCGCCGTCAAAATCCTATAATATTATGAATTGTTCTCATTTTCAACCTTCGGACGGTTTTAAATTATTTAAATTGTTGTATAATCAGAGTATACAGCAAAATTTAAAGCATAAGTAATATTAAGTCATTGAAAATATCCGTTATTCCGCTTTACCGAACCGCTAACTTGAAAAACGGGAGGATGAAATGGAAGATTTAAATCCTGGATCAGTAAAGAATAATGACAGGCAGATATCGAGAAGGGATTTCCTCCGTAATACCGGTTTGCTGTTAACCGGCACTGCCATCACCTCTTTTTTATTTGCCAGCGCATGCCGGAATAATACGGAAGGCACTGTAACCACCGAATCCTCTCAGACAGTCGAGCCTTCCGATGAGGTTATATACAGCTCGGATACGCTGAGAAGAGACCGAATCCCGCCGGAGCAAATTGAAACCATGAGTTGGCCGGTCTTGCACGAGGGCGTAGTACCGCAAATAGCCCACCCGGACTGGACGCTCACAATTACGGGACTGGTAGAAAATGAAAAAGTCTTAACTTATGCCGAATTTACAGCGCTGCCCAGGGTGAAAGTGTTTTCCGATGTACACTGTGTCACCGGATGGACCAAATTGAACAATATGTGGGAAGGTGTCAGTTCGCAGGCTATAGTAGATTTAGCGCATATTAAACCCGATGCAAAATTCGTTATGGTAAAATCCGATTACTGGCAATACTCGGCAAATCTGACACTGGATGATTTCCTCAAGGAGGATGTTCTCTTTGCCGTCAAACATGACGAACTCGACCTCAACGCCGAACACGGAGCTCCTGTACGCCTGGTTGTTCCGAAACTTTACTTCTGGAAGAGCGTAAAGTGGGTTACCGGTATTGAATTTTCCGATAATGAGCGCCCCGGTTATTGGGAAACCAGGGGATTTCACTACCGCGGCGACCCATGGTTTAATGAGAGATACCGATAAAAACAGGCAGATGAAATATGCGTAATCTTTTCTTTCTGGTTGCCGGACTGGTTTTAATAGCCAATTTTGCGATACTGATGATTTACGGCGATACCCTTCAAAGCACACATCTGTTCATCGTACGCGGCACCGTATTTTATCCGGTTGCCTTCGTTAATCTGATACTCGGTATTATAATGCTGCTTTATACCGGTATTACCTTTTATAAACAAACAACTAAAAGGAATTGAATTATTACCGAAACAGGCTTTACGAAGCGGTGATGTTTGCGGAACTGCCCCAATACGGTTATCAAGTATTCGTGGGGCAGGAGAAAACCGGTTAAAACCACCGTTTTTTCAACGTAATCTTTATAAAAACATAGCTTTAATCCTGTTTATATGTTACTATTTTATTAAGAGTTATGAGCGAAGATATCATTAAAACAATAGAAGAATTACCGGAAAATCAATATGCCGAACCTGATATAATCGAGGCAACACAGACAATCAAACAGGTAGAGGAAATAAAAGAAGCAGTCGAAGCGACTGTCACGGATACCAGTTTGCCCGAAAAAGTGGGCGACCTGCGCGATATGCTCGAACATTTAAGCGACGAAGTGGATAGCTGGAAGACTTGGCATAAAAAAGACTATCAGAGCGCCATCGAGACACTGAAAAGCCAGGTCGAGGAAATACACAAGGAATGGAGCAATGTATCTAACAACCTCAATTCACAGCGTGAAAAGCTGGAGTCTTTGCTGCAATCCGCTCCGGGAATTATAGAGACCTCCACGCTCAAGGCGCTATCCCTGAGAGTGGCACACCTTGAAAAACTGATTGCCCAGATATTCAATGAAACTCAAACCAATGCCGCCCTGAGAGGTTCCAAGAGACAATTCATTATTTCGATTATCGCGCTGGTGGTTACCATCATACTGTGGATGGTATTTATAATAATGAACCTGTTAAAGTAGAAACGCAGGCATCTGCTGCCTGCTCGATAATCCCGGCGCAAGCCGCTATTTGCGATTTATCGATGCGATAAAAAATCTATTTTGTGAACCGTATGTTTTCAAGGAGTGTTTTTAAGATGCTCGAAATCGACAAATCAGTCCTGCTGGTAATAGATGTGCAGGAAAAACTGTTGCCTGTCATCAATGAAAAAGAGCATGTGACTGCGAATATCACAAAATTGATTCGCGGCGCGCAGGTTCTGGAAATCCCGCTGCTGGTAACCGAGCAGTATCCGAAAGGACTGGGCAAGACGGTTCCCGAAATAGCAGAGTTAATCCCCGCCATTGAACCGCTGCCGAAGACCAGCTTCAGCTGCTACAGTGATGAGGGATTCAAGAAAGCGCTGGTTGCTTCCGGCAGGAAACAGGTTCTCATCTGCGGCATAGAATGCCATGTCTGCGTCTATCAGACGGCTATGGAGTTGAAAGAAGCCGGATACGAGGTGCAGGTTGTTGCCGATGCCGTTTCATCGCGGACAGCAGAAAATAAAGAAATCGGCTTGAATTTAATGAGGCAGACGGGAATTAGCGTTAGCGGCGTCGAGACCGTTCTTTTCGAGCTTATAAAAATAGCCGAAGGCGAGAAGTTCAAAGCCATCAGCAGGATTGTGAAATAAAATCGATGCTCATTCAATCCCCGGTTTTTTATTCAAAAGCGAACGGCTGACTACTTCGGCAATCCTCTTTTGCCGCGTTTCCGGCGTCTTTGCCCCCGTAACCCATCCGATATACATATTGCGGTAGCTGTTGGCAAAACCCTCGAAGTTGTTCATAGCCAGTGGATTGGACTCCAACGCCTCTTTCAAATCCGGCGGCATCTCATCCCTGGCGGTATTGGTGTAAGCGGCGTCCCAATTCCCGTTCCTTCTTGCGACTTCGATGGCAGCCAAACCGGCAACGGTCATTTTCCCCATAGCTATCGCCTTTTCAGCACGCTCGCGGTTTATTTTAGACCAGACGCTTTTCGGACGGCGGGGCGAATATTTAAGTATGTACTTATCAGCATCGATGCTCTTAATTCTGCTGTCTATCCAGCCGAAACAAATCGCCTCTTCAACGGCCTCCGGGAGACTGACACATTTTGTGCCGCTGTGCTTCTTGTAATGCAGCAGCCAGACTTCATTGGCAGCCCCGTAATTGGACTCAAGCCATCTGCGCCATTCTTTCCTGTCTTTAAAATAGAGCGCATTATCTACATTCATAAAGACCTGCTGTTGTATTATTTACTGATATTCGCTTTCACCACCGCTACCATACCGCCTTTAAAATAGCCGGTTTTCTCCGCAATCAAAGCATGTTCTTCAACTATTTTCGAAAGCCCGCCGTTTTGCTTGAAGTCTTTAAACCCCCGATAATGCTCCCCGCCGGCAAAGTATTCGACGATATTGGCTCCCGTTCCCCAGATGTTACACGGTAACGGAATGTTAAAATCCATAAAGAGAATCGCTCCTTGCGATTTGACGACCCGTTTCATCTCGGAGACCACCTCACTGCGGATATCGTGAGGCTTATCGTGCAAGGCAAAGGAAACCGAAACAAAATCGAAGCTGTTATCGTCGAAAGGCAGATTCGTGGCATCTGCCCGATAAAAAGCAGTATTCTCCATTTTCAGCCGATATTTATTCTTGAAAGCGAAAGCCAGCATGTTTTCATCGAGGTCGATTCCGGTGGCATTAATCCCACGCCTGCCGTACTCGATTACCTGGGCGCCCGTTCCGCAGCAGACATCCAGAGCCGAATCGCCGGCTTTCATTGCGGAAAAATCAAGCAGAGTCTCTCTGACAGTTCTCAACAGCGGGTCTACCAGGTTTTCGTATGTCAATAATGCCATTCCAGATTCCTTATAAAACTATCATTACGATTATACCACGCTTCGATACCATTTATGGTAGATTATAGAAATGAGAATGTGGATGGTTGACCCGAAAGCGATGTGCCGCAAGCACCTTTTAGGCGAGCACCTGGAACTGCATATGCTGGCAGGCTGCCTCGATAAGGGAAAAAACATTAAAGGATTCATCGAACGCGGATTAGTCGACCCCGCCCTGCTCATCCGCCGCCACGACCAACTGGTTACCGAAATGGAACGACGGGGATATAATCATTGCTCCCCGGTCGATAAGCCGCCAAAGGTTTTAGTAAAAGGGCACATCGATGCGGAAGCCAACAGAATCGAGTTATGCAAAAGATGCGTGGAATGCCACAAAAAACTATCGAATCCATAAAAGACGGAGATCATCGGTCTGTGAAAAAACCCTCATCCGTCATCCCGATAAATCGGTCTGCCACCTTCCCCGAGGGGAAGGCAAGAACGGCTTCCCTTGGGGGAAGTCCCGACCTGTCGGGACCGCGTCGTTCGTTTAACACTCACGCTCGCAATGACAGTTAGAAAAAGCCGTTATGGTTCGACAAGCTCCGTGCATCCTGAGCATGACGAAGGACACGAACGGCTTTCATTATGTCTGCGGTTTCGGCTCGCGGCATTTGCCGGATACCGATTCGATTTGGATTACCAGCACCACCAGCCTGTCCAGCTTGTGCTGTTCGAATGCGTCCGATTGTCTGACAATCCCGGCTGCCGCATACTTTTCCCCCAGCAGCTTCAACCCCTTCAGCTTTTCTTCGTCACCGGCAATCGACATACTGCCGTAGCAAATGACGCTGCGATAGGCATAGTCGATATCGCAGATATGCTTCCCCGTATGTGCATTTACGACTTCGATTGGCTCATCGACTTCGAAGCAGACGCTGTTATTTATTCTCAGATTATCGAGCAGGCGTCCGCCTTGAGCCGCATGGTGGATATAGATACGGTGCGTTAACGTTTCGTAAGCGTAGTTGACGGGAGTAACGTAAGGAGAGCCGTCGGAACATACGGTTGCCACCCGACCGACCTGCGATTTAAGCAGCAACGCTTCGCTTTCTTCAGCAGTCATAAAACGATTCTTTAAATGGATTAATTTATGTTCCACTTCAATTCCTCCAAAACAGGCAGCAGTATTAT
>CAYNQR010000007.1:0-62596 GCA_964399425.1 uncultured Dehalococcoidales bacterium
GTTCAGGGATGGAATAAATAATAATCATGTCGTATGAAAAAGAAGAACAAGCCAGGTTAATGAGACAGCAGAGCAAAAATGCCATAGCTCTGGCTATGGAAGGCCGCTGGCGTGAAGCTGTCGAAGCAAACAAAGCCATAATAGACAGTTTCCCTGACGATGTGGATTCCTTCAACCGGCTGGGCCGCGCTTATATGGAACTGGGGGATTATTCGGCTGCCAGCGAATCCTATACCCGCGCCAAACAGTTGGATCCTCACAACAATATTGCCGAAAAAAATCTGCACCGCATTGCTCATCTTATCGAAACCGGTGCCGCTCCCGAAGAGAATGCTTCGAAGGTGGAACCGAACATATTCATCGAAGAAACCGGCAAAGCCGGTGTTGTGAAATTGATTCATCTGGCTCAAAAAAAGGATTTGGCAAGGGTTGATGCCGGCGACAGGGTGCTTTTAAGAACAGCCGATTCGAATCTTGTCGTTGAGAACAGCCGCGGCGAATACCTCGGTTTGATCGAACCGCGGCACAGCCAGCGGCTTATCAGGTTGATGAACGGCGGCAATCAGTATTCGGCGACGGTAATCAGCGTTTCCGACGATAACCTGGCAATAATTATCCGGGAGACCTATCAACACCCTTCGCAATTCGGGCAGCTTTCTTTCCCGTCCAAAGGCATCAACAATATCAGGCCTTATGTAAGCGATAAATTATTGAGACGCAGGCTGGAATATGACGATTCTCTGTCCGACCTGGAGTATACAGCCGATAGCGGCGAGGATGTCGACCTGCTGTCAGAAGATATTACGGAAGAAAGCGTCGATAGCGATGATTTAGTTGAAGAAGACGAGCAGGAGGTTTAAAGCGATATGAGTGCAGGAAACATCAGGGATATAAAAATCGATGAAGAGGTAAAAAGCTCTTATCTCGATTATGCCATGAGTGTTATAGTTTCGAGGGCTTTGCCCGACGTCCGTGACGGCTTAAAGCCGGTGCACCGCCGTATTCTGTACGCCATGCAGGGATTGGGGCTTTATCATTCCAGTCCGCACAAGAAAAGCGCCCGCGTCGTCGGTGAAGTGCTGGGTAAATATCATCCGCACGGCGATTCTTCGGTCTATGATGCCATGGTGCGCATGGCGCAGCCTTTTTCGATGCGGCATACGCTGGTGGACGGGCAGGGGAACTTCGGCAGTGTCGATAACGACCCGCCGGCGGCTATGCGTTATACAGAAGTCCGCCTGGAAACTATTGCCGAGCAGATGCTGGCCGACCTCGATAAAGATACCGTCGATTTCATGCCGAACTTCGACGACAGCCTGCAGGAACCGGTGGTTCTGCCGAGCAAGCTTCCCAATCTTTTAATAAACGGCAGTTCGGGCATCGCCGTAGGTATGGCGACCAATATCCCGCCGCATAACTTAAATGAGGTCTGCGATGCCCTGAACTATCTCATCGAAAATCCCGATGCCGGGGTCGATGACCTGATGAAGTATATAAAAGGCCCCGATTTCCCAACCGGCGGCGTTATTTTAGGCCGGGACGGCATCGTCAGCGCTTATGCCACCGGTCACGGCAAGGTTCTGGTAAGAGCCAAGGCTTATTATGAAGAATCCACCTCCGGCAAGCAGCAGATTATAGTAACCGAACTGCCTTACCAGACCAACAAGGCGGCGCTGGTGGAAAAAATTGCCGAACTGGTGAAAGATAAAAAAATTGCCGGTATCAGCGACCTGCGCGATGAATCCGACAGGGACGGACTGCGCATAGTAATCGAACTGAAGAAGGAAGCCCAGTCCCGCCAGGTGTTGAATGCTCTCTATAAATATACCGCCATGCAGTCTTCGTTCTTTGTAAATATGCTGGCACTGGTAGACGGGCAGCCGCGTGTCATCAGCCTCAAAGAGGCCCTGCGGTATTTCCTGGATTTCCGCCACGAAGTTTTAACGCGCCGCACCCGTTTCGAGCTTAAAGGGGCGCAGGACAGGGCGCATATCCTCGAAGGTTTGAAAAAGGCGCTCGACTTTATCGATGAAGTCATCAAGACCATCCGCCAGTCCAAATCGGCGGAGGACGCCCGCAAAGAACTGATGTCCAGGTTCGAGCTGTCTCAGATTCAGGCACAGGCAATCCTCGACATGCAGTTGAGGAGGCTGGCCAGCCTCGAAAGACAGAAGATACTTGAAGAATACGAAGCGGTATTAAAGACAATTGCCTATCTCGAAGATTTATTGGCAAATCCGCGCAAGATGATGCTTCTGGTAAAGGATGAACTGGGAGAATTAAAATCCAAGTCCGGCAACCCGCGCCAGACCGAGATCAGCATCCAGGAAGCGCTCGATTTCAGCGAGGAAGACCTGATCCCGCACCAGAGAATGGTGGTTACCTTAAGCGAACGCGGTTTCGTAAAGAGGGTTCCTTCCAAGGCCTATACCTTGCAGCACCGCGGCGGCAAGGGCATCATCGGCATGGTAACCCGCGAGCTGGATGCCGTCAGATTCCTGGTAATCGGCGATACGCATGATACGCTCTTGTTCTTTACGGATAAGGGCAAGGTTTTCTGTACAAAGTGCCATGAGGTGCCTCTGGATATGTCCCGTATTTCCAAGGGCTTGGCGGTCGTCAACCTGTTCCCGATTCCGCAGGGTGAAAGAGTAACGGCGGTAATTGCGGTGAGCGAATTCAAGGAAGACAACTTCCTGCTGATGGCTACCGCCAACGGGGAGGTTAAAAAGACCTCGGTCGACAGCTTCAGCGCGGTGCGCTCAAGCGGGCTGATTGCCATGGATTTAACCAGGGGAGACAGCCTGGTTGCCGTCTGCCAGGGAAGAGAGACGGACGATGTGCTGATGATAACGAGGAAAGGCCAGTCCATCCGCTTCCCCATCTCGGAACTGAGAACCAGTTTGAGAGCTTCGGGCGGTGTCTGCGGTATCAAGCTGGAGGAAGGCGATAAAGTGGTCAGCATGGATGTGGCGCAACCCGGTTCCTTCGTTCTCACCGTCACTTCGGGCGGGCACGGCAAACTGACTCCTATCGAGGATTATCCGTTGCAGCATCGCGCCGGCAGCGGTGTCATCACTTTCAAGATAGTGGAAAAGACCGGTGACGTGGCGGCAGCCCGTGCGGTAACCCCCGACCAGCAGGTGATGATAATCTCCGCCAACGGAATTATCACGCTCACGCCGGTTAAAGAAGAGGACCCGCGGCTGGGCATCACGATACAGGGCAGGAGCACGCAGGGTGTGCGCCTGATGAAGCTGGAAGATAGTGACAGCGTGGTTGCCATCACTGCTTTCGACGGCGAGGATAGAGAATAATCTTAGTCTGATAAATCGACGATATGAAAGGGGGGCTGCACCGTTATCGGGACAGCCCCTTTGTGTTTTTACTTCGACACTTGCCTCGGATATGATGCCATTTTTATAGTAAGGTGTGGATGATTAATCAAAGCGTGCTGCGCTGGATGCTATATCATTCCATCCATATAGGCCTAGGAAAGGAATGGCAGTCCCGCCTGGTCTGGTGAAAGAATCCCCTTCAAAATTCTCATGCTCCCAGATAACACCTCTATCAAGTCCTTGACCTACTACAAAAGATGAAGCTTTATCATTAAAATCACCAAAGGAGGCTCTCGCTTCATTAGCACTTAGACTGATTGAATCCCCAAGATAAGTAATATGTTCCCACAATGCAACAGCGGCTCTGGTTGCTCCATTATTGTTATAAAACAATTCCGATTGCCCAAACTCGTTGTTTATGAATTTCTCTAAATCCTTAGCATCGGTGAATGCATATAGATTTCCTTCATTATCGAGAGTAAAATGCAGGCGTTGTCCATTAAAAAGCGCAATATCTTCCGGCTTATAGAGTACGCCATCAATTGTAACAGGAACCTGTGGCACTACATGTACTATAGCCGCTTCTGCTTCAGCAGACATCGGGTAAAGAGCTTCAAATTCAGACAGAGTCAAATTACTTGTGCTAATATATTCTGAATTTGGCTCAGCCATAACCGTTATTGAAGTAGAAAGAACGAGTAATGAAATTAGGCTGATAATTGCTATGAACGAATTCTTTTTAAACATAACCCCTCTACCGATAACAAATTTAACTATAAGCACCTCCTTGTAAGATAGGACTGCGATTAATTATGATCGTTGGTTGTGTTTAAATATTCATACACCAGATCAGAAATTTCCCCCAGATTTTGTAGTTCTATCAATATAGATTTATCCTGCATATCAAGCATAAAGAAGTAGTCTATATCATCCAACTTAAACCAGCAGCGAATGGTATATTCAACCAGCTTGTCGCAGACTACTTCGTGGTCTTTCATACTAAGCGGCTGTAAGGCATCTGTCTTATTCCAAACCGAAGTTCCATCGCTAACCAGATAGGCAGGAATATAATCAAAGTAATACATATATATGAAAGCTCCTTGGTCTAAAAGTGTTTTGATTTCTGTGGCTTTACTGGCAATGTCTACTATTTCTTGCTTTTTAGAATCGGATATGGGTATTATCTCTGTTTCTATTCCTTCTGTTTTTTCTCCCAACGATACGGTTTCCATAAAAATATCAGTTGTTATGATGTTATCTATAGTGACCTTTATAAAAGTAGTGATTGGTTTTGAGTTAATGAAGTTATTCCCTGTTTCTGGTTCAGGGGCAGCCATTCCTACTAACGAATGACAAAATGTAATTAGTGCTACTAATCCGATTACTGTTATAAATGTTTTCTTTTTTAACACTTTTAACCTCCAAACAATATTTAAAAAATAGGCAACCGTTTTTATTTAGTGGCAGTTGTAGCCATAGTCTCCATTTCATGGTAAAACCAAGCTGGAATACTGTCCTTCCAGTCTACTAACTTGTTGAGCATATCGAGTGAAAATATGTATATCGTTCCACTAAATTCTATCTGACAACGTATAGTATATTCGGCTAATTCATCGCAAATAATCTGTCGGTTTTCAATGCTTACAGGGATGGATACCTGTGGCGAGCCGGAACTGCCATCGCTAATTAAATAGGCGGGGATATAGTCGAAGTAATATTCGTAAATGGTAACTCCCTTATCGAATATTTCCTTGAGTTCTGGGTCGGTGCTTACAATACCGATTATCTCCTGTTTCTTGTCATCAGTTACCGGAACTACCTCGTTTTCAATTATCTCTACTGTTTTGCTTCCGTCAGTTCCGTTCGATATATTAGCTATTATTATCCCGTCGTCGCTGAATTTTATAACAACAGCGGCATAACCGTCGGGAAGGATACTGTCCACTACTCTTATTTTATCTTTATCAATTTCTGCGTTGCCGAGCAGCGCCTGAACCTGCGGGTCGTTGAGAACCAGTTCCTTTGCTATAGTGATTTTATCTTCTTTTTCTACAGGCCAACAGCTGGTAGATATAATGGTTTCTGTCATCATATCAATATAAACGAAGTATGTATTCCCTTCATATTCCATCCAGAAGCGGGCAGTAAGTTCAGTCCAATAATCAGAGATTATTTCCTCATCCTGAACACAGAACGGACTTCCCCCTCCGGTTTCATGCACGAAATTACTAAAACTGCTGCTGGACATATAGGCGGGAATGTAGTCGAAATAATACATATAAATTGGAACTCCCTTGTCTAAAAGCGCCTTGATTTCAGAATCGTTGCTTGCAATATCTACCAGCTTCTGTTTACTGGCGTCGGTTACCGGCACTGTTTCTACGTTGATTACGTCAACTATTTGACTGGTAAAAATCCACTTCGAGAGGTCAACGATAGCAATCTTCCCCTCGCCGATGCTGATAAAATATCTAATGCCGTTTTCTGTATCGAATACAGCATCTATTTTGAGTGTATCAGCGTCTATTTCTCCATACTCGATTATCTGCTGTACTTCGGGATTATTAAGAGCTGCTTCCATTGCCATCGCCTCATAGTCTCTAACGAGTGGAGACATGTTAATTGCTAGGGCAGTTATTAAAAGTAAAACAACTGCAAATGTACTTACCATTGCTTTTTGCCATACAGGTCTATCAGACCTGAAAAAACCGGTTATCGCGCTCATAATGGGAATCCTTCTCCTTTTTACGGCTGTTGCCGTTTTATTCGGGGCGGATTCGAATTTATTCAATAAAGCCGTTTTCAAGAGCCTTTGATGGGTATGCAGTTCGGCCTCCGGAAGCCGGGCTCTCTCCAATTTTTTTATTAAATCCTCATTTTTCATCATCCACCTCTATAAAGGATAACCGTTGAGTTTCTAAAAAGTTGCATTATTCTCCATCAATTTTTTAAGTTTTTTCAGACCGCGGTGCAGCAGGGATTTTACGGTTCCTTCACGTTTGCCCAGTATAATGCAGATTTCGCCGGGGGATTTTTTCTCGAAGTATTTTAAAACGATTACTTCCTGATAAATGTTGGGTAGTTTAACTATGCATTTGTGTAATAAAAGGAAGTCTTCGTGTTTTTGTATATCGGCTTCGAGGCGTGCTATTTCATCGTTAACGGTGACATCCGTGATAATCTCTGAAATTATTGTGTCCTGCATAATCAGATTAAGCTGCTTATTGCGCCTGTACCCGTTGTTGATTTCATGGCCGGCGATGCGGTACAGGTAAGCAGAGAAGGAAATGTTGCGCCATTGGAAGCGTTTGATTGTTTGAAGAGCCTTGAGAAATACTTCGGATGTTATATCCTTTGCCGTCTCTACGCTGGCTGTTCTGTTAAGGACATAACCGAAAACTTTTTTGTAATACTCATCATAAAGCAAACCGAATGCGTCCGCATCGGTCTTCGCTTTGAAAACCAGCTCTTTTTCGCGCTCTAAGTCCATTATGTCTTATAAGGATAACCCATTTTAAGACAAAAAGTTGCATTTATTTGGCCGAAATCGAGAAAAAATTTTTTGAAAAGGGGGAAGTCCGCATCATCAGTGCAGGCTTCCCCCTCGAATTGTCATTACTTATTTTCTACGATACTTCAATAGCGTCCATCGGGCAGACATCGATGCACGCCTTGTCGCTTTCGCACTTGCCGGCATCGGTTACTTTGCAAACGCCGCCGTCCAGGTAAAGGATTTTTTGCGGGCATACGTCCGTGCAGGCTCCGCAACCGATGCATGATTGTTCGTCGATTTTAACCATTTTTTTAGTTGTTTCCCCCTCTTTTTAAAATTAAGATTTTTTATATAAACAAAGATAATCTGTTTTTTCGAAGCCGCAGGCATTGCAGGAATGGTCGCGGCAATCCGGAGTCTCTTTTTCTTCCAATGCTCTTTTATACTCTCGCTTTAAGAAATCGACGGAAACGCCGGTATCGATATGCCCCCAGGGCAACGGTTCGTCCAGAGGGCGTTCCCTTTGGGTATAGAAAAAAGGGTCTATTCCTTCCTCTCGGAAGGCTTCCAGCCATATATCGAATTTAAACTGCTCTCCCCACCCGTCAAAAATGGCTCCCATCTTCCAGGCGCGGTAGATTACCTTTCCGATTCTCCGGTCTCCGCGCGAGATGACGGCTTCCAGCAAGCTTTTGGGGTAATCCTGCCACGATGCCGTAACGTCCTTTTTCTGCAATCCGTTTTTTAATAGGTTTTGTTTACGTTTTATATTTTCTTCGCTGTCCATGGCTACCCACTGAAAGGGGGTGTGGGGTTTGGGTACGAAAGTCGACAAGGTAAGCCGCAGGGCAGGCTTTTTCCCAGGGATACTCCTGCCGGCAGCACGTATCTTATCGACCAGTTCGATGATGCCGATAATATCCTCATCGGTTTCGGTAGGCAGACCGAGCATGAAATAGAGCTTCAGGCTTTTCCAGCCTCTAGCGAAAGCGGCGGATACGGTATCCAGCACTTCCTGCTCCGGTATGCATTTGTTGATGACCTTTTGCAGTCTCTGGCTGCCGGCTTCGGGGGCAAAGGTCAGCCCCGATTTGCGGCTGGTCGGCAACGAGTCTATCAGCTTTACCGAATCCACCATCATTCTCAGGCTGGGAAGCGACAAGGCGATATTCCTCCTCCCGTATTTCTCAACCATCTTTTCCACCAGTTTATCGATTTCATGATAATCGCTGGTGCTGAGCGAAACGAGGGCGATTTCATCATATCCGGTGTTGTCGATAATCTCTCCTGTGGCTTCCAGAACTTCTTCGTGGGAGCGTTGGCGTACCGGCCGATAGGTCATTCCGGCATGGCAAAAACGGCAACCGCGGCTGCAACCGCGGCTGATTTCAATCGCCGCCCGGTCATGCGTAGCCTCGATAAAGGGAACTACCGGCCTGACTACCGGCGGCGGGAGTTTTGATACGATTTGCCTTTTTATAACCGGCGGGGCTTCGGGGACGAGGGGGATAATGCTTTTAAAGATTCCGTCGGCTTCATATTCTACTTTATAAAGACTGGGGACATAGATGCCGGGGATGGTCGCCAGTTGTTTTAAGAGGTCTTTTCTGGACGTCCTTGCGCGTTTGCAGTCTCGTATTCTGTCTAAAAGTATCTGAAGTACGTCTTCGGCATCGCCGATAACGAAAAAGTCGATGAAATCCGCCATCGGTTCCGGATTCAGCGCACAGCTACCGCCGGCAATCACCAGCGGGTGCTCTTCAGTCCTCTCTGAGGAAAACACCGGAATCTTTGCCATGCTGAGCATATCCAGGATATTGGTATATGAGAGTTCATATCCGAGCGAAAAACCGACGATGTCGAATTCATTCAGAGGATGCCCGCTTTCGAGGCTCAGTAGAGGGATTCCCGCCTCTTTTATGGCGGCTGCCATATCCACCCACGGGGCGAATACTCTCTCTGCCAATACGTCCGCTTGATTATTCAATATCTCGTAAATAATGGGAATCGCCATATTGGACATACCGATTTCGTAGATATCGGGATAGCTCAAGACGATTTTTATATCCGTCTTTTGCCAGTCTTTTACGATGCTGTTCCATTCGCCGCCGGTATAACGCGCAGGTTTGGTAACATTGATTAAAATGCTGTCGGGGTAGGCCAAATTTTTCCTCCAGAACTATAATTATACGTTTTATGGATTATATGTTGCAATTCTATTACATCGCAAGACTGATTTTACCTACAGGAGGGATGAGAATTACCACTCCGCGATTCTCTCCCTTTAGCAAAGGGAGAAAAAGAGGGATTTTAATTTCATTCGATATTCGTCGCCGTTATGGTTCGACAGGCTCATCCCGATTTCATCGGGACTTTGTTAATATCCACGCGTCCTGAGCATTACGAAGGATATGAACGGTTTGGTTTTAGCCTTTGACGTTTATCCTGAACACATTTAAAATAGCATCATAACCTTTGAGGAGAAAGATATGGAAAATCTGTGGGCGCCGTGGCGCATGGAATATATCAAGAAAGTCGATAAAGAAGGCTGCATATTTTGTCAGAAACCGGTTGAGGACAAAGATGTCGAGAATTATATCCTGCACCGCGAAAAGCATAATTTCGTTATCCTGAACTGCTATCCATACAATCCCGGGCATCTGATGGTAGTCCCGTTCAGGCATCTTTCCACCCCCGAAGAGCTGACATCCGAGGAATTATTAGAGCATTACGAACTGGTGCGCAAATGCATCGGCGCGCTGAAGAAGGTTTCCAATCCCGACGGCTTCAACGTAGGGATGAACCTGGGAAGGGTAGCCGGAGCCGGCATCGACAAACACATTCACACTCATATCGTGCCGCGCTGGAACGGCGATAACAATTTTATGCCGGTGCTTGCGGATGTCAGGGTGGTCAACGAATCGCTTCCGGCAACCTATAAAAAGCTGGCGGAGTGTTTTTAGTTATACGTTGAATTAAATGGTGATGATAAGTCATCTAAGAAAAGAAGGTTACTGTCAGACGCAAAGTCTATCGGTATATTAAAGGAGTCGGGCATCGAACCCGGCTCCTTTCCGTTAAAAAGTCTCATTGTTTAAAAACAAGTATAAGGTGAACTCAATCCTGACAATATTCGTGCCAATCCCTCCTGTTTAATGCCCTTTTATCGCCGGCTGGAACGGGACGGGGCACCCGGCGACACTCGCCGTTCTTCTGGTAACTGCCTCGGATTGGGCTTGTGCCTTCTTGGGGTCGGTTACCCATGTCCTGTAGAATTCATAAGGGCAGGTCTCGTCGCCTACCACATTCTCTCCAGATGCGAGTTTGCCGGTATAACCTCGATGTAGCAGCTTGAAGAGAGAATTCTGCGCTTGCCAGTTTGCCCTGGCATCTCTGATAGCGCTGACCGATAGTTCGGCATATTGGTTGCCCATCTCCTCCGTTCCGCACTCTCCTAAAACCCTGCCGTCGAATCCTACCAAAACGGAGTGTCCGAAATAAGAATAGACGCCGTCGAATCCGGTGCAATTCGCTACCGCTACGTAAGATGTGTTGGCCCATGCCATAGCAGTTGCCATATTCCTTTGCTGCTCTTTTGACGGGTACATATAACCCTGGCAGCGGACTATCAATTCGGCGCCCCTCATAGCGCAATCGCGCCATATTTCGGGATAGTTGCCATCGTCGCAGATTATCAAGCTGACTTTTAAACCCTTGGGTCCGTCGGATACGTAGGTTCTGTTGCCCGGATACCAGCCTTCAATCGGACACCACGGCATAATCTTGCGGTATTTTTGTACGATTTCACCCTTATTATTGATTAGAATCAGTGTATTATAAGGGACCTTTTTCGGGTGTTCCTCGTGCAGTTCCCCGGTGATGGAAGTTACCATCCAGATATTGTTTTTTCTGCAACATTCAGAAAAGATATCCGTTTCTTCTCCGGGAACAGTAGTCGAAAGCTCCATGCACTCTTTGGGGTCATAGAGGATGCCTTCCGTACTGTATTCGGGGAATATAATAAGGTCCATCCCGGGCAATCCGATTTTTAATCCTTCGGCATAAGCGGCAATCTTATGACAATTGTCGAGGATTTCTTTCTTGGAATGAAGGCGGGGTATTTTATAATTAACGACTGCGACACCTACGGTATCGGCACTTGAAGAAATATCACCATGTCTCATTTGTAAACCTCCATAATAATTTTATTATTTTTTGTTACAACCTGTTCTGACATACGGTATTTCATTATTTTATAAGCCCACCTCCTTATATCAAAAATTCTGATATTATAGAATTACCACCAGGGCCATGTTCCTGTAAGAGTGAAGTATGCAGCGACGAATGTGACAATTGCGTTTATCATCGTCCAATAAGCTGTCGGTTTACCGATGTTTTTACCGAGTGCGAGCAGCAGGAAGAACATAAACCATAAAGTTGCCCACATGAACCATAGCAAAGCAAGACCCGGAGTAGCAAGGCTTTGAAATCCGGCCGGAACAGCGATGATAGCAACCGGCAGACAGTACCACCCCAACCCTTTTCCGTCCAGATTCCAGATTTGAGTTGCTGCTACATACAAGTAGGTGAATGCAAACAGCAGTGTCAATGCCGCTCCATAGAAATCGGCAATTTCTTTGCCGGTAGCGATTATTACGAATACACCTGCGATCTGTATTACCGCAACGAAGATATTCATGGGGATAACAGCTTTGTTGGACATTTTTCCCAGCATCCAGAGCGCATTAATGAACAGGACAAAACCTACATACCATAGTCCAAGACCTAACAATTATTTGCCCCCCTTTAAGAATGTTTCGGTTACGTTTCAGGAATGCGGAGATGGTTTTTCAGCTAACTACAATAATTTTGCAATACACATCACCTCCCGAAAATAATTCATTACTAGAGAGCTTAGGTACGACGGTAATATGAGGTAGTAATGGTAAGACGAGGATAGGAAAAAGAAAATTCTGTAACAGGATTTGCTAAACGCTCAGCAGAACCAACTCTGCTCCCTAGGAATATGCCAGTGCTCTGTGTTATATAGTGGGGCTACTTAGATTGTTTTCAAATCGTCCAGTTGAACTGTGATTTTCCTGTACATTGCCTTCCTCCTTCTAATACAGAGTTATCTGAGTACTTACGGTATAGATAGAGAATATGGCCGGGACTTCAAAAAGAGATATCCCTCTTGTACTAATTTATATGTACTATATTATACACGCAATTATACATATACTGTTGTTACATTACAATACCTTAAATTAAAGTTTTATAAAATCTTTTAATTATTTGTACGGGCAAAGCCCGTGGGTATCTAAAAAACTGCAAAAGTGTTAATGATTGGTTAATCAAGTTCGGTTGCTTGTGTTCATCCTAAGTCCGGATATATCAGGGAAAAGTTGACGATATTGTCGGATATAAGGGGGCAACGAATCGCTTGGGGCAACCTGTAATAAGCTGGCGGAGAGTTTTTTAGCCCTTCAACCTGTCAATCAAGCAGTCCAGCGGTAGAGTCTCCTGCCCGGCACCGGTCATATCTTTCAGCACGGCCGTCTGCGAGGCAACCTCCTCGTCTCCAATAATAATGGCGAATTGCATATCGAGGTTGTTTGCCTGTCGTAGCTGTGCTTTAAGGCTCTTCGTTCCGGTCGACTGGATAACGCCGATGCCTGCCTTTCTTAAGTCAGACGACAGTTTAACCGCCGCCTCTCTGGCACTATCTCCCATGCTGGCTACAAAAACAGATGGCATATTTAGCGGCGGTACGTCGATGCCATCTCTTTTTAAATTGAGGATAATCCTCTCGATACCGGCGGCAAAACCGGTTGCCGGTGTGGGTTTGCCTTCCAGTTCGGCAATCAGGTTATCGTAGCGTCCGCCGCCGCCGAGTGTATTCTGGCTGCCCTCGATTTCCGGCTGGATTTCAAAGACCGTCCTTGTATAATAATCCAGTCCGCGCACCAGTTTGTGATTGACTGTATAAGGCAGTTCCAGCTTATCGAGGTATTTTTTAAGCAAGTTGAAGTGCTGTGCGCAATCGGGACACAGGTAATCCTCGCTCTTGGGGGCATTATCCACGAACTTTTGGCAGTTCGGATTTTTACAATCCAGCAGCCTTAAAGTATTGCGTTCCTTTCTTGTGCGACAGTCTTTACAGAGTTCCGCGTCATATTTGTCGTAATAACTGCGCAGGTTGTCCAGGTAGTTAGGGCGGCAGGTAGAACAGCCGATGCTGTTTATAATCAGCGACAATTTTTTAAGCCCCAGTGATTCGTAGAAGCGCCATGCCATTTCGATGACTTCGGCATCTATAACCGGGTCGGCGTCTCCGATGGCTTCATAACCGAACTGGTGAAATTCCCGCAAGCGTCCGGCCTGCGGCCTTTCGTATCTGTAGATCGAAGTCAGATAGAATAATTTTACCGGCTGCGGCAGGTTGGTCATGCCGTGCTCGATATAGGCGCGGCAGACCGAAGCCGTTCCCTCCGGTCTTAATGTTATATCATTGTCGCCTTTGTCTTTGAAAGAGTACATTTCCTTTTCGACGATATCGGTGCCGTCGCCGATGCCGCGGGCAAAGAGCTTCGTATTCTCAAAAGCCGGAGTATCGATGCGCTCGTAACCGTATAAAGTGCATATGGCTGACGCTTTTTGTTCCACATATCTCCAGTAAGCCTGTTCCTGGGGCAGAATATCTACTGTTCCTCGCGGTGCCTGATACACATTATCTCCTGTCTATTCCCGGCGGGAATACCGAATCAGCCAAAGAATCAATCTGTATACTTTGCTAACCGGTCTATGTTCCTTTATACTAAAAGTATAATCCTTATGTTAAAACAAAAAAACACAACGGTCAACATATTATTGCAGAAGGCTGCCGTCTATCTGCCGCCGGAGAAAGTAGCTCTGGTGGAAGAGGCGTACAAGTTTGCCGAAAAGGCGCATGAAGGGCAATTGCGCGAGTCGGGAGAGCCTTACCTGGAACACCCGCTGCAGGTGGCAATTACGCTGGCCGATTTGCAGATGGACGCCAGCGCGCTGGCCGCATCTTTGCTGCATGATGTTTGTGAAGATTGCGATATTTCTCTTTCGGAAATCGAAAAGAAGTTCGGCTCTGAAGTAGCCAAACTGGTCGACGGCGTTACCAAGTTAAGCCAGCTTTCACTGCATTTGCCGGAGGGTGTTGCCCGCAAGAGCAGCGCAGCCGAGAGCCAGCAGCAGGCGGAAAGCCTGAGAAAAATGCTGGTTGCCATGGCCGAAGACCTGCGCGTGGTATTTATCAAGCTGGCAGACCGATTGCACAATATGCGCACACTTGCGGCATTACCGGAAGAAAAACAGCGCCATATAGCTCGTGAAACGATGGATATTTATGCTCCGCTGGCTCACCGCCTGGGTATATGGGAGTTGAAATGGGAACTGGAAGACCTGGCTTTCCGTTACCTTGAACCGAAAAGATATGCGCAACTGGCGAAAATGATTGCCGGAAAGCGCACCGAACGTGAAGAATTTATAACAAAAGTAATCGATATCCTTAAAAAAGAATTCGAGCGTTTGGGTTTTACGGCTGAAATAACCGGACGCCCGAAGCATTTGTACAGTATCAACCAGAAAATCCAGAAGTATTCGGCGCAGGGAAAACAGTTCAACGATATCTACGACCTCTTTGCCTTAAGGGTGCTGGTGGATAGCGTGCAGGATTGTTACAATGCCGTAGGTATAGTGCACAGCATGTGGCACCCGGTACCCGGCGCATTCGACGACTACATCGCCAATCCGAAACCGAACGGTTATCAATCCCTGCATACCGTAGTTATGGCATTCGGCACTACACCGATTGAAATCCAGATACGCACGCATGATATGCACTATACGAACGAATACGGAATTGCCGCGCACTGGCGCTACAAGGAGGGGAAGACGGACGATTCTCCTTATGAAGAAAGAATCGGCTGGCTGCGCCAGTTAATCGACTGGCACCGCGAACTTGCCGGAACGGAGGAATTCCTCGAATCCGTCAAGACCGATATTTTTATCGACCAGGTATTCGTTTTCACTCCTAAAGGAGAGGTAAAGGACCTGCCCAAGGGCGCTACTCCGCTCGATTTTGCCTATCGTATTCATACCGAACTGGGACATCGTTGTATCGGAGCCAAGGTCAACAACCGTCTCGTATCTTTAAATTACCAGTTAAACAATGGCGATGTGGTGGAGATTATCACCACCAGGCGTGATAAAGGTCCCAGCCGTGATTGGCTGAGCCCACACCTGGGATATGTACACACATCGCATGCACGCGAAAAAATCCGCCAGTGGTTCAAGAAACAGGAGCGCGACGATAATATCGAACAGGGGCGCGAGCTCCTGGACAAGGAATTGAAACAACTGGGGTTGAAGTACACCGACCGCGAATCGATTGCTAAATTTTTCAAGTATTCCAATGTGGATGATTTCCTGGCAGCCATCGGTTACGGCGGCATTACCGTTGAAAGCATTGCCTTAAAGCTGGCTGCGCAGCAGGAGCAGCCTCGGATGATTCCCGAAACAACTCCTTTGAGACAGGTGAAATCCGGGGTGCAGGTACTCGGTGTAGGCGAGCTTTTAACCAACCTGGCGCACTGCTGCAATCCTGTTCCCGGCGACGATATCGTGGGATATGTTACGCGCAGCCGCGGCATCACCATCCATCGCCGTGATTGCTTCAATATTATCAATGAAGATGAGAAAGAAAGATTGATTGAGGTGGAGTGGGGGCAGACAGAAGCCCAATATCCCGTTACTGTCCAGGTGGATGCCTGGGACAGGGTGGGGCTGGTGCGCGATGTTTCCACTATCGTAGCCGAGGATAAGGTTAACATCCTCAGTATGAATGTAACCGAGCATGGCGACCGCACCACCACGCTTTTGTTGACATTGGAAACCAAGGGACTGGCGCATTTAAGCCGCCTTTTAACCAGAATCGGCGGGGTAAGAGGAGTGCTGAATATTAACCGTGTCGGAGATGAATCTACTGTCAGACAGAAGAACCTGATGTAGTATAAACCGGTTATGACAGATACCGGAAATAAGAAATTATGATATTATGAAGTTGATAATTACGGGGGAGGTCGATATGGGATATATACTGGGCGGGTTGCTTTCTTTAACCGGCGGTGTTTTTGCTTACTTTTTTATATCCGAGTTTTCTGTGTTTGCGAATAAAAATCTGGAGTGGCTGGCTGTAATATTTACCATTGTCGGCATAGCCGGTTTTATCGGCGGCGCTTATATTATCTATAATATGATAAAAAGTAAAAATTAACTTCCGGTTGCTTTCAATCATCAGAGTCGATGCGGGTTTTTGTCATAGATATTTTTTTATTGTATAATGTAACCCAGATTCAGGAGGAATAATTTGCCTAATATTAAATCAGCTGAAAAACAGCAGAGAATAGCGCTGAAAAGAAGAGCTATAAATAAAGCTAGCACCAGCAAGACCAAAACCGCAGTGAAAAAAGCGGAGGAGGCCATTGCTTCCGGTGATTTCCAGAAGGCTGCGGAAGATATTAAAGCCGCCTCCAGCACTCTCGACAAAGCCGCCGGCAAGGGTGTTATTCATGCCAACAACGCTGCCCGCCACAAATCGAGGCTGGAAAAAAGGCTTAATAAAGCCAAAGCTGCCGCTTCTGCCAAATAAATAGCTTTTTCAGAACAATTCAGTAAAATCATTAAGCTGCCGGTCAACCGGCAGCTGATTGTTTGTTTTTATGCGTCCCTCTTCCATTGACATACGGCTGTCTTTATCATAAAATAGCAGAACAGATGTTCTCTAAGGGTGATATTACAGTGAAAGTAAAAGAACTTTCCGACAAGCAGCAGCGCATCGTCGAATTCATTCACGGTTTCTGGTCGGAGAATAATTTTCCGCCCAGCGTGCGCGATATTGTCGCCGGATGCGGATTGAGTTCGACCTCGGTTGCCGATTATAACCTCAGGATACTGGAAAAAAAGGGGGTTATCCGGCGTCATAAAGAGGTTTCCCGTGGCATTGAGCTGCCTGCGCTTTCGATCCAACCGCAAAAGCTCAATGTTCCCGTTATCGGCCTGATTGCCGCCGGGCAGCCGATACCTGTGCCCGATAACGATACCTGGAATATTGCTTCAGGTGCCGATACCATCGAAGTAACCCGTGATATCATCCGTGGCCGGGAAGGCGTTTATGCCCTCAGGGTCAAGGGAAATTCGATGATAGAAGACCTCATAAACGACGGAGATATCGTCCTCCTGCAATCGGTCAACATTGTAGAGAATGGGGAAACTGCCGCCGTCTGGCTGAAGTCCGAAAAAGAAGCGACACTCAAGAAATTCTACCTCGAATCTTCCGGTAAAATCCGCCTGCAGCCGGCGAACAGCCAGATGCAGGCCATATATGCCAACCCAGACAACGTCGAGGTGCAGGGCAGGGTGATTGCCGTCATCCGCCGCATGGGGTAACGATTTACTATTTTTAAAAGTTATAATTAAGGAATATATTTAATATATTTACTTAGGTGGTATAATAATAGTATGAACAACAATTTATTATATGATGAATTAAAATCGGCCCAGACTGTGGGGGTTATCCTCTCTTTAAATGGTGGAAAAGAGAACTTGTTAAAATTGATAAAACTTCTCTACGCTATTGAAAGAGAGTCGATTAACCGCAGCCTATGCCCGTTTACTTATGATAAATTGGTTTCAATGCCTCACGGACAAGTAGTGAGCAAAACTTATGACCATATCAAATCAAGCTCACCAACCGGGATTTGGGGGGATTGTTTTAAAACTGTTCCAGAGGGAAGAGGCAAAACAGTTTTTCTTCTTAAAGAGTGCGGAACTAGCAGATTATCGAAGGCTGATATAAATCTAATAGAAGAAATCTATCAAAACAATGTAAAAAAGAGCCCGGAAGATTTAGAAAGTGAACATCATAATCCTGAAATTACACCGGAATATGTTAATCCAAATGGTTCAAGCATTAAAACTAATTATACGAATTTGTTGAGAATATTGGGCAAAACACAAACGGAGATTGATAATTTTTCTGCCGACTTGAAAGAGAAGGCGTTTATCAACTCTTTAAAATAATCAATGCCATTCACTTGTAAAGTAGGTGATTCCTTTTATTTGCCCGATAATAATGGTAGACATCGTTGGATAATTTTAACAAAACCGAACGCTGCTGGTTATGTGGTAATTGTAAATTTTACAGATGCAAATAATTTAGATAGCCCGGTCATTTTTGCACCTAAAGACCGCAATCCATTTAGCTTGAGAACTACAATCTGCTGTGCAAAAGCTACATTGGTACTGGAATCAAAACTAAAATTACTAAAGGTAGTAGAATACTACTATTTTAATGAACAACAAGTTAAAAAGATAATAATTGGTGTAATGGGGAGTAACCATACACCAACTGATATTTTAACAGAACTAAAAACTCAATATCCTGATTATTAATTGGCTTATTTTGTTCTTAAATTTTTACAATTTTATCAGATTTCAAATCAATTTATTTTATAATCCGCTCAATATAAATCCTCTTCTGTTTTCTTTTGTTTACCTTGAAGTATAGACTGTCAGCAACAGGGGTTTCATCGTCTGTAAATAAAAAAGTAAGGACGAGCAATGTTGTTAAGCCAGTTCCTTACTATAGGCAACAACCTGTTCACTCGCAGTCTGGCCGCTTTCCAGAGCGGCAACCTCGACATCCGCACTGTAAAATCAAGAAGGGGGGTTTAAAATCCCCCTTCTTTTACTTATTACTTTAATTTGATTAAGACATCAATAAACCAACTTTTGGAGTGCCCTGAAGACCTTCACCGTTCCAATCGATAGTACTGTCATCCGCCCAGTATTCTGCATCAGTCCTTGAATCATTTATTGTAACTTTATGCCAGAAAACCTCGGAAATGTACTGACTTAAATCGGGGCCATAATGACTAAAATTGAAAGTAGATGATGGACCGGACTGAAACACCAGCTGCTCTATCGGGATATTAATAAGCTTGATGGTGATTTCCTCTTCGTCATGCCAGTGCCCGGTTGAGGCTTCTTCATCGCTGACATAAACCAGGGTGTATTCCAAAGCAAGTAATGTGTTACCATCGGCAGATATTGTTCCAGTAACCCTTTCGGTACGTGTGATAATAGAATTGGAAGTAATCAATTCACCGCTGAATGCAGTTCCAGACCAGGTTATCGGCATATCAGGATTATTCGAATTATAATAGGGAATTGTATGACTGAAATATTTATAATCAACCGTTTCTCCCGTGGATTTTGTCCACCTGGTAACCTCCCACCTGCCTCCAACCGATAATCTCAATTTGGTCATATTGTGCAAGGCAGTGAGATTGTTGTAGGTGAAAGCAGTAGTTGCTTTCGATTTAACAATAGCCTTGCCCCGGGCTTGCTGCAACACCTTTCCCGTACTGTCCAATAACTTGCAGATGATTATATGCTCTCCCTCGTCAGGGAAGGAGACCCTGATACTGTATTCCTGCCCGCTCTTTTTCAATACTCCGTCGACATACCACTCTAAATATGAGCCTTCAGGCGCTGCTTCCGATAGCTCCAAATTAAAAGTGCATGATACATCGGGTTCCATCTCCTGTGTAACAGGGCTTAGCGTCATTTCTCCATATAATACATTTATATATTTAAAGTCTACGAATGCAAATGATTCCTGCGCTGTACCGGCATTCAATCTTCCCTCTATATAAAAACCCAGCAGGTTATTTCCCGGCTTTAAAGTAATATTGAATTTAGTATCGAAGGGAAGCTCTTTCCCGTCCCTGAAAATCCTTATTGAGCCGCTGAATGTAGCATTAACTCCAAAAGACATTAAATTACTGGAAGCGACATGCCCGTCTTTCAGCTCTACATAATCACCATCCTCGTTTTTATAAGTGACGGTATAGGCGGGGAAACGGTCGTTGCCGATGGTACCTGCTTTGAACTCCGTCCAGCGCTGGTTGATTTTATTCCAGTCGATAATCGATGTCTTGCCGGTGTAGCCGATTTTATCGAAGCTGATGCTTTTGCCGGCTTCGATTTCTGCACGGTTGGCTCCCGATTCGTAGGGCTTGAGTTGGTTGGCTTCATACTCGATTCTGCGGTCAAGGTTTCCCGGGTAGTTGGGGTCGGCAATGTAGAGCTTGCCGTCCTTGATGCGGTAGCAAACCATGGCATGTCCGGCTACTCCTTCTTTCGTAAGCCCCACCATCTGCGGTTCCCCTGTCAACTGCATGGAATAGCGGAACAGGTTGTATGTCAGGTCGTCATTGATGCCGCGCTGGTTGCGCCAGAACTTGAAAGCAAATCCTGCCCAGTCTATATCTTGCTGAATGGTAGAGCAGAACCTGTATCCATAGGAATCATCCTGCCAGAGGGCAGGAGTATCCGGTTTATTTCCGTTATTGTCATACCTGTTATACAGTGCCAGGTCTTTACCGTCCGGCTGTGTAACATAATACCAGGCAGCGGCCATCGCCTGCCCGGCGCAGTGTCCGTTGGGTGCAATATACGAACCGTTATTTACGAACTGCCAATCGTCTATGCCCGGTCTGAATAAAGAATCGATATCCGATTTTAACTGTGTCTTTTTTATCATGCTTATCAGGAAATCTGAAAAATGCCTGGTTGCCACTGTAATCGAGCTGCTATCCTGAGCTATGGTTGCCATACCTTCCAGCTTCCCTGTATTGCCATCATAATAAAATCCCATAGCAAAATAATCGGAAGGTATATCTACCGGTATGGTAACCTCTATCAACTCTTCGGAGTATTCACCGCCGTTATTGATGGTTATGAGAGGGGTAGCCGGGTTGAAATCCTCACCGAAGGTGTGCTTTTTTATGGGGGCATATGAAATAATAAAGTTTTTAGAATTTTGGTACGATGCCGGCGGGATTACCACTGACATACCAGCAAGGGGGCTGCC
Source organism: uncultured Dehalococcoidales bacterium (assembly GCA_964399425.1). Classification (GTDB taxonomy): domain Bacteria; phylum Chloroflexota; class Dehalococcoidia; order Dehalococcoidales; family UBA5627; genus UBA5627. Next base: position 20,801 of record CAYNQR010000007.1, read on the forward strand.
GGCATCGGTTATTTTAATGGTATCACCTGTGGTCGATACTGTAACGCTGGCAGCGGTAACCGACTTTTCCAGTGTGATGCTATCGTTTACCCCAGCCCCGGAATTCATGGTCAATCTGAAATCATCGCTGCATGAGGAACCGCCTAGAAGCAACATTAAGCAGATAACGGTCGAAAAAGCGGTACAGCAGATTTTTCGGAACATATTGTACTCCTTGCATTAATCTATTAATTATATATAAACTGCCGGTTATTAGGTCTTTTTCTCTTTATCCTTGCCCTTGAACGAATCGAAAATGAGGTCCTTTTTCCGGCGCGATTTTTTTATCGACAGCAATGCTGTCGGCAAAAACTTGATAAAACTGATTAGAAACAGAACGGCAGCCATAATAGCGGCGAAAGCGGAGTGAGTGCCGAACCAGGCGATAAAGGGCAGCGCAATCAGTCCCAAACCCATTGAGAGGGCTACATTACGCGTGATAAAAAGCGGAATCAGCACTATGGCTATGAAGATTCCCAGCTGCAAAGGGTATCCGTAAGCCAGGAAAAGAGTAATGATGATACCGATAGCGGAAGCCATTCCCTTGCCGCCGGTGAATTTCAGCCAGGGCATCCAGTTATGGCCGATAATTGCTGCCAATCCGGCCAGCAAAACGAACGTATCGCCGGTCCCCAAACCCCATTTGGCAATAGCGACGACGGAGGCGCCTTTGCCGATATCTATAAGTATCACCAGCAGCGCCGGAGCAATGCCTACCTCGCGGAAAACATTCATAAAACCGACATTGCCGCCTCCGAGCTTGCGGATATCGCGTCCTGCCCAAAGGCGGGTAATGATATAAGCTGTGGGGATAGTTCCTAAGAGATAGGCGATGATAATCGCAATGACTTCGGTCATCTGAATCTCCCCGTATTATCATTTGTCCGGTTTATCAATATACGGGAGTGCACCAGTGGATGTATTTGTCGTTCTTCCCTTTGATTACATCGAAGTAGAGTTTCTGCAGTTTGGCGGTTATTTCTCCCGTATGTCCGGTGCCGATTTTAGTAGTCTCTACTTCAGCGACCGGTGTCAGGTGGGCGGCAGTACCCGTCAGGAAGCATTCATCGGCATTGTATAGTTCGTCCAGCCCGATCTTCTTCTCTATGGTTTCGATTCCCAGTTCGTTCTTAGCCAGCGTCATGACGGTATCGCGGGTGATTCCTTTTAAAATACTGTCTTTGGTTGTCGGAGTATATAATTTCCCGTTCTTTATCAAAAATATATTCTCACCGCTGCCTTCGGAAACATTTCCGTCATGGGCAAGCATAATACCCTCATCGTAACCTCTTGAGATGGCTTCCGACTTCGTAAAGGAATTATTTATATATAAACCGCATATCTTGGCGCTGGGAGGTATGACATTATCGGCAGGCCGTCTCCACGATGAAATACAGCATCGGCAGGCATCCTTGTCGATATATCTGCCCCAGGGGATGGCAAAGACTAAAAAGTCGTTATCCAAATTATGCAGGCGCACACCCATCGCTTCGGTACTCTTATAGGATAGGGGACGAATGTACATATCTTCTTTGAATTGTCCTTTTCGCAGCAGTTCGACGGTAATTTTACAGAGTTCATCGATTGAGTAGGGCAGCTCCATCCGTAAAACGGTGCTGCCTTCCGCCAGGCGCTCATAGTGTTCTTTCAGACGGAAGATGTAAATCTGTTTCTTTTCCTCGTTCCAGTTGCCCCTGATGCCTTCGAATACCGCGGTGCCGTAATGGAGAGCATGCGTCATAATGCCGACTTTGGCATCTTCCAGCGGGACGAATTCGTTGCGTAAAAAAGCGAATGACGGCATAATACTCTCCTCAATTTTTGTAAATTTATAGCTAGGATTATAACTCTAAATATAAGGATTAGGCAAATCTATGCAGATAATTCCATGTCTCTTGAGCGTATTTTTAAAAGGCAATTACCTTATCGGAATCGACAACCCATTCAGCAAGTTCGGGCATTTTCGACTGTATTGCTCGGTCAATAAGAGGTTTGTCCTTGTGAATTCCGCACCTGGTCATACAGGAACCGCATACCTTGACGGGAGTTCCTCTTGAGATTAGTGCCGAAAGCATTTCAGTCAGGTTGAAATAGCCTTCCGGCGGGTTGACGCCGTCTTTTGCCAGGTCGATGGAGTCGTTCATCAGGAAGATTCTGAGTTCCGTTCCTGTATCCAGTAATTTATCCGCCAGCCTGAGAGCGTTCCAGGTTACATCGGTTCCATCGTATGGATTGCGATTGAGAATCAGCAGTGTTTTCATAATAACCTCCGTTTACAAAAATTCTGAACAGTCTTGCAAATCATTTTATATAATACAGTAATACAGCAGCATATTAACAATTGAGATAACATCAACAGCGGTTATTTCTGTGAATGTTACTTGACATGCATTCCACTGTTTGCTAATATAATAATGAGCATATGCTCATAATAATTCAGGGAGACGGATTTGTCAAGACCGTTTAAATGTAGAAGAATAGCAAATGTGCCGGGGATAACCTATTTTAAACCGGCAGGCATCCCTCTTGGAGAGCTTGAGGAAGTCGTTTTATCGCTGGAAGAAGCGGAAGCGCTGCGTCTCAAGGAACTGGAAGGATTGGAACAGGAACAGGGTGCCGAAAGGATGAACATTTCCCGTCCCACTTTCCAGCGAATTTTGGCTTCAGCCAGGCAAAAGGTTGCCGATGCCATACTTGGCGGCAAGGCAATCCGTATCGAGGGCGGCAATTTCGAATTAGCCCGGAATCGTTACAGATGCCGTACCGGTCACGAATGGCAGTCGGATAATATTTCCAGCGCCTGTCCTGAATGTAAGACACCTGACGTCCAACCTGTTGCGCCGGAGGGATTCGGTTGCACGGGCAAAAAACATGGTAGATGTCATAGAAAGAATCAATAATAAAATAATTTATTTATAAAGGAGGTTTATTATGCCGGGATTTGATGGAACCGGACCCCGCGGAATGGGGGCAATGACGGGTGGAGGAAGAGGTTTTTGTTTAGTGCCGGGAGCAGCGACAGTAAGGCGTCCGCTCGGTATGCGGCGCGGCACCGGATACGGATATGCCAACAGGGTTGCGCCTGTATATACACGGGAACAGGAAATCGATACCTTGAAAGGTGAAATGCAGGCTCTGAAAGAGACTCTCGACAGGATAGAGTCTCAAATCGAAAAACTTACCGAAAAATAACGACTGTTAATGTTAAGGAGTAATTATGAAAATAGCCATTACCGCTACGGGAACCACGCTGGAGAACGATGTCGATGCGCGATTCGGGCGTTGCTCTTACTTTATCATTGTCGACTCTGAGACGATGGAATACGAATATATCGATAACTCCGTCACGCAGGCAGGCGGAGGCGCCGGAATAGCTGCTGCCCAGATGATAGCCGGTAAAGGGGTGGAAGCCGTTCTTACCGGCAACTGCGGCCCCAATGCCTATAATGTCTTATCGCCTGCCGGAATCAAGGTGATTACCGGTGTTGCCGGTAATTTAAGAGATGTAATAGAGGATTATAAAGAAGGGCGCTATAAGGAAAGTACCGGAGCCAGTGTTCCCGGTCACCATGGTAAAAGTTAAGCGATATTTTTTAAAATAATAATGGTTGCTATAGATATTAATGCGATGTCGCTGTGGATTCGACAGGGTAGTCCCGATTTTATCAGGACTGCGCTTCCTCTTGTGCACTCACTCGCCGGGTTCCGATATGTCGGGGAGGGGTTTAAGATGGGAAGAAGCCGGCTGGTCTGGCGTGTTATTGAAAACAACCGATAATTATCAAAGGAGGTGGAATTATGCCTAGAGGAGACGGGACAGGCCCCAGGGGTGATTCGTCGCCCAGGGGCGGAAGAATGGGAGGCAACCGTGCCGGAGCAGGGGCGTCAGGAAACTGTGTCTGCCCCGGTTGCGGCACTAAAGTCCCTCACCAAAGGGGAGTTCCCTGTTACAATACAAAATGCCCCAAGTGCGGGAACGGGATGGTAAGGGAATAATATGATAATATCCGTAGCCAGCGGAAAAGGCGGGACAGGGAAGACACTTATATCGACCAGTCTCGCCCTTTCCTTAAAAGATGATTATGATGTTACACTTGCCGATTGCGATGTCGAGGAGCCGAACGCCCATATTTTTCTTTCGCCGCAAATCACGGGCAGCGAGTTTGTGAATATCCGGATACCGGTTGTGGCGAAAGAAAAATGCACTTTCTGCGGCAAATGTGCTAAAGCATGCGCTTTTAATGCGATTGCTGTTTTCGGTAATCACGTACTCACTTTCTCCCAGTTGTGCCATGGTTGCGGAGCCTGCAGCTACCTTTGTCCCGAAAAAGCAATCACCGAAGAATCCCGTCATATCGGTGTTGCCGAGTGGGGAGATGCCGGGGGTATTAAGTTTGTGCAGGGAATACTTACTGTCGGCGAGGCGATGGCTCCTCCGGTAATCCGCAGTGTCAAAGAACGCGCCTGCGGAGACGGCATTATCATCAGGGATGCCCCGCCGGGAACATCATGTCCGGTGGTGGAAACCGTCAGGGACAGCGATTTTTGTCTTCTGCTTACCGAGCCGACTCCTTTCGGTCTCAACGACCTGATTCTGGCGGTAGAAACTGTACGTGAACTTAAAGTTCCTTTCGCGGTAATCATAAACAGGACGGGGGCGGGAGATGCCGGTGTCGAGGATTACTGCAAAAAGGAGAAGATATCTGTTCTGATGACCGTTCCGCTGGATACCGAGATAGCGCGTTTGTATTCGCGCGGTGTTGCCCTGGTCGAAGGCATGCCCGGCTGGAAGAGCCGTTTTATTCAACTCTATAACGACATTAAGGAGAGGGTCGATGCGGGAACTGGTAGTATTAAGCGGTAAGGGCGGAACGGGAAAAACCAGCATCGTCGGCTCGCTGGCAGCGCTGGTTGATAAGAAAGTAATGGCCGACTGCGATGTCGATGCCGCCGACCTGCACCTGCTTTTAAATCCTTCGGTTAAACAAAAAGAGGAGTTCTGGAGCGGGCAGTCTGCCGTAATAGATTCAGAAAAATGTACGCAATGCGGCTTATGCAGTGAATTGTGCCGTTTTAAAGCTATAGAAAATTTCAGGGTGGATCCGATAGCCTGTGAAGGATGCTGCTTTTGTTCGCATATCTGTCCGCTCGAAGCTATAAAGATGCAGGATAATATGGCCGGTCATTTGTTTGTCTCGGATACAAAATACGGGCCGCTGGTGCATGCGCGCCTCGGAATTGCGCAGGAGAACTCGGGAAAGCTGGTTGCAAAAGTCAGGCAGCAGTCTAAAAGATTGGCCGGCGAAACAGGAGCGGATTATATCATCTGTGACGGACCCCCGGGAATCGGATGCCCGGTGGTGTCCTCGCTCTCAGGGGCGAATATGGCTCTACTGATAGTCGAGCCGACCCTGTCGGGAATACACGATATGGAAAGGGTGATGGATGTCTGCCGGCATTTCAATGTTCCGGCTGCCGTATGTGTAAATAAATTCGATATAAACGAGGATAACACTCGCGATATAGAAAGCTATTGCAAGTCTCAAAATATCGAAGTTGCGGCGAAAATCCCCTTCAACAACGTGGTAACGGCTGCAATGGTAAAGGGTATGCCTGTCGTAGAGTTCTCGAACGGAGCAGTCACAAAGGAAATAAAAAAACTCTGGGAGAAAGTATCACAGTTATTGAATACAAAATGATATCCGTTTGAATTCATTAGCGGTTAGTAATTAATCGAAATTGTAAGAGGGGGAAATTACGGGATGGTAAAAATAGATGAACAGGCATGTATCGGATGCGGAGCCTGTACGGATGCCTGTCCGCAGCAAATATTATACCTGGATTCCGGTGTATGCCGGGTAACGGATGGAAGCAAGTGTCAAAGCTGCGGAGATTGTAAAAACGCCTGTCCGATGGATGCGATAGAGATTTCCTGATTATCGGGATGTTTTAAACGCAGTCCTTATATACAGACCGATGTTTTACACTTGCGCAAATACAGGGATAACAGGATAAAGGTTATGCAGGAACTTATTGAAGAGTTTATGAAACAAAAGAGGTTTGCCGTAATCGGTGCATCCGATAATGAAGGAAAATACGGCAACAGGATAGTAAAAAATCTGAAAGACCGCGGCTATGAAGTCTTTCCAGTTAATCCGCGGCTTAAAGAAGTGGAAGGGCTTGCCTGTTATGCCGCATTGTCCGAAATTCCCTGCATGGTGGATGTGGTCGATTTCGTGGTGCCTCCGGCAGTGACTGAAGAAGTCATCAAGCAGTGTAAAGGGCTCGGTCTCAATCGCATCTGGCTGCAGCCGGGCTCCGAGAGTCAGGCAGCACTCGATTACTGCCGTGAGAATAATCTGCATGTTGTGTATAATGTATGTGTCATGATGAATTGAATAGGATTCATCATAAAATAAATCCAAAAATTAATTAAAGGAGTATATTTTAATGAAGTTTGCAATTCCTGTAATAGACGGCGTCCTTTCATCTCACTGGGGGCAGACGTCTGAGTTTATGATTATCGAAGTCAGCGACAGTAAACATGTAATCGGGAAGGAAACTATGACTACGGAAACACATGACTGCCAGGGAACCCCCCTGGCATTGGCGAAAAAAGGGGTAAATGTTGTCCTGGCCGGCGGTATGGGAATGGGGCCGCGCTCGGTCTTTGAAAGCAATGGGGTAAAAGTGGTAATGGGTGTAACGGAACCGGACCCCGAAACTGCCGTAATAAAATATCTTTATCATCGCCTCGAAAGCGGTGAAAATGTCTGCGACCATGGCGATAAATCCTGCGGTCACGGTGAACATCACCGGCAGAATCACGGCGATTGCAATTAGTATTTCTTAAATAAGGATTACAGTTTGAACTTTTTGACCATAATACTGCTATTCCTGACCGGTGTTCTGGCAGGCGGCTTCGGCGGTCTTCTGGGAATCGGCGGCGGTGCGATTATGCTGCCTATGACGCGTTTCGGGTTTAACTTTTCACCGTCGATAGCGGTCGGAACGACACTGGTAGCCGTCATATTTACGGCAGTTGCCGGCACTTATCAGCACTGGAAAATGGGCAATGTCGACTGGAAATCGATAAAATACATCGCTCCGGCAGGAGTTGCCGGAGTGATTCTAGGTTCGGTACTTTTTTATCTGATTAAGGATTATCACGAGGTGATCGATTTAATTCTGGGGATGGTTTTTGCTCCCATTGCCGCCAGTATGATTTACGAAGGTCTTTTTCTAAAGAAGAAACCCGATTTCCCCGGCAGAACAATGGGAGGGAATATCCCTCTTAAAGCTGGAATCGGCGGGGGAGTGGGTATCTTTACCGGTATGTCGGGACTGGGCGGCGGTTTTATAATGGTGCCGGCATTCGTCTATCTGTTGCGTTCACCGGTCAGGATTGCCATCGGGTCTTCGATGGCCTCTTTCGTCTGGTTTGCGCTGGTCGGGGGCATCATTAAAATCTCCCAGGGCTTGTGCGATGTTCCGGCGGCGATTATTATGGGGGTCGGGGCAATGGGGGGAGCGCTTATCGGTGCGCGGCTATGTTCCCGTATCCGACCGGCCACGCTGAAAACGATATTCGGTTTTATCTTTTTGTATATATCCTTGAAATACATTCTCATCTACTTCGGTATAAATATTTAAGGAGCAAGTATAATGCCTGATAATCTTGATGATTTTGAAGAACTGATGCTGGGGGAAGAACGCAGAAACTACTCGGCAAAAGTCATCGACCATGCCATGAATCCGCGTAATCTCAGGGTATTGGAAAATGCCGATATTTACGCAACAATTACCGGCCCGTGCGGCGATAACATGGAAATCTGGCTTAAAATTGATGATAACATCATTCTCAAGTCTTCTTTTATGACCGACGGGTGCGGTACCAGCATCGCTTCAGGCAGTATGATTACCGAATTGGCAACCGGTAAAGATATCAGGGAAGCTATGGCAATCAGCCAGCAGGATGTGCTGGATGCCCTCGATGGTCTGCCGGAAGAAAGCAAACACTGCGCCCTGTTAGCATCGAACACATTAAAAGCGGCAATCAGGGAGTACATAGATATTAAAAAAGAGCCGTGGAAAAAGGATTATCGCAAACAATCGTAGTTTATATGAGGAATATTTTATTATGTCTGCATATGCTGATGAATTTGAAGAACTCATGATGGGGAATACTGTTAAGAGATATTCGGCGAAGGTTATCGACCATGTTATGAATCCGCGTAATGTCGGGGTGATGGAAAATGCCGACGGCTATGCCGCCGGTAGCCTGGGGAACTGCGGAGACACCATGGAAATCTGGTTAAAGATTGACGGCAGCAAAATCATTCAATCCAGTTTTATGACGGACGGCTGCGCCAACAGTATTGCCTGCGGCAGCGCCATTACCGAGATAGTTGCCGGAAAAGATATAAAAGAAGCGATGCTTATCGGTCAACAATCAGTTCTGGATGCTCTCGGCGGTCTGCCTGAAGAAGACCGGCACTGTGCGCTGCACACATCGAATACATTGAAAGCGGCTATCCGTGACTACCTCGATACGATGAAAGAACCCTGGAAAAAGGCTTACCGCAAGTAACAGTGATTGTTAATGCCCGTACGGGCAAATCCTGTCTATACCTGTGATAGCGCAAACCGATGCACCGGTTATGCCGAATAGTACCAGTTTTTTCCCTGCCTCATTCACTCTCTTATTTATATCATCGAACGAACCGTTGGCGATGGTGCTGCCGGTGGCAAAGATAATATCGCACCAGTCTATCATTTCCCGGGTTTGAGTTTTGCCGTCCCATATGATAACACCGGATTTATTCTGCCCGATGTTCCTGGGATTCATATCGGTACAGCGCAGGTTGTCTACTCCGAACCTTTTAACAAGGCTTTCAAGTATGGCCGGCTGCAGACCTATCATACCTATTTTAACGTCGCCGTATTTTTTCTTTATTTCCTCTGCGATAATGGCGCCGCATTTTTCGGGCTCGTCATCGCGGCAGTGCTTTACCCCCGATACGATTCCCAGATGTGACGCGATGGCATTAAGGGTAGCTACCATAATGGCACGGTTGCTGTTGGTATCCAGGTCGAAAGACAGAACATCTTCTATGGAGCCTTCGAATTCCCTGGGGCAATCGGTGAAAGCCTGCCCGAATCCGCCGCCGAATTGTGCCTGAATCATTACTTCCTTGCCTTCCAGTATGGCGTAGTCCTTCCTTTCGGTATTACCGATGGCTTGCAGGGGCGATAAGGCGCCTACCGTAACAACTACCGGCTGCCCTTCAGCCTTGTTTTCTTTTACCAGTTCAATCAGCTTGTTTCTTACAACTTGAATAGCACTCAATTCCGTCATGATTTCCTTGCCCTCTTTTCGTTTTTAACTTATTTGAATCCTTCATCAGTATATATAAACTCCGCTTTGCACCCAGCGGCGATATCGATTTTCGGTCGGTTACAAAATTTATACTATACCGTCCCGGCTTCAGGGTCGTTCATTATTCGATTATTGAGACTATTTTGACATCATTAGGCCCGATAATTCAAATTTTAGTAGATAACCAGGTACTCTACAGAGTGTTTCTTCTTCTAAGAATTTTGTCATCTATTGCGCACTGAAACAGAAATTTATCTATCGCTGTTTTGATATCTTATTCCCTGAAACGCATCGGTTTCCCCGCTTTCGAATATATTTATTCGCCGCAGACTTAATGTTACAAAAACCTTCATACCAACCGATAGCCCCATTTCTTCATATACCAGGCGGGGTAACTCGGAGCGTATCATATTTTCACCGACTTTAAATCTCAACCGTACCGTACCGGCAGAGATTTTAATATCCGTAATAATACCCTTAAACCGGTTCACCTGGCTTTCCGTCGGCTCTGATGTAGAAACATAGACATCGCGCGGGTAAATGATAATCCGCTTAAAGGATTTACCGTCATGGGGGACAATTATTTTCAAACCGCGGCAATCTGCTTCCATTATCCCCCGTCCAACGGGGTGGCACTCATCGCAATCCAGGATATTAGGTCTGCCCAGATAATTCATCACTGCGGCATTGCACGGATGGAAGAATATCTCCTCGCTAGTGCCGACCTGGCTTATTTCACCGGAGTTCAAAATGGCAATCCGGTCTGCCATATTGATGGCTTCGTTTAAATCATGGGTTACGTATACGGAGGTAATCCCCAGCTGCCGTTGAATTTGCTTCAACTCGATGCGCAGATGTTCTGCGGTTTGTGCATCCAGGCTGGACATCGGTTCGTCCATCAGTAATACCTTGGGTGATAATGCCAGAGCCCTGGCCATGGCTACTCTTTGTTTTTCTCCACCGCTGAGATTGCCGGGGTAGCGTAAAGCCAGATGAAGAATATTCATCAGGTTAAGCAGTTCATCAACCCTGTCATCGATCATATTTTGGGGCCACTTTTTCATTCTCAGGCTATAACCTATATTTGTTCTGACATTCATATGCGGAAACAGTAAAAGGTTTTGAAAAAGGTAGCCCACTTCCCTTTTATTTGCCGGAATCCGGTCTATTGAAACACCGTCGAACATTACCGTTCCCCTGTAATCGACCAAACCGGCAATGACGTTAAGGAGCGTCGTTTTGCCGGAGCCGTTAGGACCGAGGATAAAAAGCAATTCCCCGTCTTTTATTTCAAGTTTTGTATCGTGGCAGGCATAGTAATTTATATCTTTAAGCATTATTGCCGGCATTTTGTCTCCAGTTGCTGGTTATTCTATCCTCGAGCCATTCGAAAAACTTTTCAAAGGTCAGGCACATTACTGCCAAAACGATAAGGCAGACGATTATTATATCGATTCTTATCAGGCTTTCGGCTTTCATTAACAATGCACCGATGCCTGTAGGAATCGCCACCATTTCTGCGGCAATGATCACTCTCCACGCCATTCCGGCTTCCAGTTTTAACCCGGTAAAAATGTTGGGCAAAGCCAGAGGCATAACCACTGTAAATAAAATCTTCATATCGGAAGCACCGAGGCTCCTGGCTGCCTTTATATAATTCTGGTCCACATTTTTAATTCCGGTAACCGTATTGAACATAACCGGGAAGAACGAGCAGATAAATACCAGGGTAATCGGCAGCATTTCGTTAATACCAATCCATAGCATCAGCAGGGGGATCCAGCCGAGAGTAGGGATAGGGAAAAAAAGGTTGAAGAGAGGATTCAACGCCCTGTCGACGATTTTATTCCAACCCATCATTGTTCCCGTAACAATTCCGATAACAGAGCCGGCACTGAAACCGATAAGCACTCTTGTAAGGCTGCTTAAGAAATTCTGTCCGAGAACACCGTTTACGCTGAGGCGGTAGAATTCCGTTATTACTTCGGAAAATGGCGGTAAAAGCGGGGTGCCGTTGATTCTGCCGATCAACTCCCACAATATTAAAAATATCAGAATCGGGATTAGCCCCCAGCCCGGTTTCAACTTTTTCAGGATTTTCATTATTACTGTTTCACCCTATTTCAGATAGCTTAAATCCAGTATATCCGCTGCATTGAATCCGCTCTTGATATATTCCAGGCTTGCCATATAGTCTATCGCATCTTGAATTGTTGCCGGTTCGATGTCGGTTGTATACTCCAGTCTTTCCATCGAACGCAGCATTATCGATGGCGTGATTTGCAGTTGTTTTGCCGACTCGGCTGCTTCCAGCGGGAAGACGTTTTCTCCGGTAGCCGAGAGTTGTTCCGCCATTATTTCAGAAGCTTCCCCGGGATTATCAACAGTCCAATCGGTAGCTTTTTGGGTTATCTCCACCAGATTTTTAACAATTTCGGGATGATTATCAATTAATTCATCTTTAACAACGAGAACGCTTCCCTGCATGTCCGGCCAGACATCCCTGGCAGTAAGCATCATTTCAAAGCCCATATCTTCCGACATGGTAACCCATTGTTCGGGAATACACACCGCATCGAGCTGCCCCGACTGTACCGCCAGTAATTGCTTGGGCGGGTTCATCTGGCGAATATTCTGGGATATGACCTGTTTATCTAACTCGTATTTATCTATTAATTTTTGCAGCATAACATCAGCGGCTGAACCGGTTTGTACACATCCGATGCGTATGCCTTCTTTTTCCAGGTCTTTTACAGTAGTTATTTTTTGCGGGTTGACTGCCAAACCGTAGCCGTATTTATGAGAGCCGGATACAATTTTTAAAGGCACGCCGGCATTGGCATAAGTGTTTATTGCGGGAGCTAGACAGATATAGGCGGCCTGGATGTCGCCGCGAGCCAGCGCTGACGCCAGGGCAGTCCCGGTTACATAGCTTTCATATGTCGATAAATTAAGTCCCTTTTCCGCGAAATAGCCTTTTGCCTCGGCAATATAGGCGCAGGCGGCATGGTCGGTGAATTCGACAGCCAGCCCGATGGGAGCATCATCTTTTGCTTTCTTGCAGCCGCCCATAAAAAAAGATGAGCCTCCCAGAGCCAGTGATAAACAAACTGCTCCGCTACCGAATAAGAAGTTTCTCCTTGAAATTCCGTATTGTCCCTGTCTTTCCATTTATTGATACACTCCTATAAAAATTATTTTATAGGCGGTATAACCGGAAAGAAAAAGAGGGCTTATGCTAGTGAGGCGATGATTTTTCAGCCTGTTAAAATTATAGGTAATCCCTAATTTCATTTCTTCTCCTTTTCCAACGGGAAGCAAGACCGTTTCCGGTAATGCCGTCTAGACCTTCATCTACCGGCTGTTTGCCATAGATTGCTCTTTAGGCAATGCAGCTCCGGAGAAATCATTCATTTATAACACAAACGTTATATCGATGTCAATATATGGTTGTAACAGTAATTCGCTTTTTAATAAAAATAATATTGAATCAGGGGTTATTATTAAACGTATATTAAGTCTGGAGTTTTAAAAAGTCGAAATATTCAAATTGTCCATTGTGGCAGTTAGAATATAGCGCTGCTAGAAAAAACCGGATATTCGGTATAGACTATATATAAGCGGATTTGTTTAAAAAAGGAAAGCAAGGCATGCCAATAAAGATATCGACATTAAGCGAAAATACCGCTCTTCATGGATACATTGCTGAATATGGGTTGAGTCTTTTTATCGAAGCCGAAGGCAAGCGCATCCTCTTCGATACCGGTTTGAGTTTTTCCGCCTGTCACAACGCTCAACTGATGGGTATCGATTTAACTAAGGTCGATTGCATTGTTCTCAGCCACGGGCATCTCGACCATACCGGCGGGTTGGCGGAAATGCTGCGCAGAATCGGCAGGGAAACCGAAGTTATCGCCCATCCCGATGTCTTCAAAGCGAGATACACCCTGCGAGACGAGCAAACACAGGAAAAGTTCATCGGAATACCGTATTCCAAAGAGGAACTGGAGAACTGCGGGGCAATTTTTAAACTCTCGAAAGAACCGGTCTGTATTACTCCGCACATTATGACAACGGGTGAAATCCCGATGCTGACGGAATACGAGAAGGTGGAAAGTAATCTGCATGTCAGGGACGGAGAAAATTTTATCCCCGATAAAATCGCCGATGATTTATCCCTTGTTATAAATACAGAATCCGGCCCGGTGATATTTACAGGTTGCGGTCATCGCGGCATCGTCAATATCATCAGGCAGGCGCAGAAGCTGACAGGGAACAATTCGGTCTATGCCGTTATCGGCGGCATCCATCTCTACCGGGCAAGTGACGAGCGTATTCAAAATACTATAGCGGAATTCAAGACCAGGGGAGTAAAAAAGCTGGGGGTTTGCCATTGCACCGGTTTTCACGCCTCGGCAAAAATCTCAGAGGCATTTCCTAAAGAATTTTTCTTAAATAATGCCGGCAACAGGTTCGTTTTGCCGTAACCGTCGCAAATTAAAGAGTGTCTCAAGAATCCGAACAAATTATGAATCGGGCTGCTTCTGTTCCTCATCCCGGCTTGTCAGCGTTTCCCCGCAACTGCCACAGAATTTATTGTTTACAGGGTTGGAAAAGGAGCAGTTCTTGCAGATAATAAATTGCTCTTTTTTCTCTTTTCCCTGAAATACTTTAACATGCGGCCAGGGTATTTCGATACCTTCTTCGTCGAAGGCTTTCTTGAGCCTTTTGCGCAGTTCGCCGGTCACTTCCCACTGCATGCTGGGGCGGACATCGCCAAGTATCCTGATTTCGATTCCGGAATCGGCAAATTTTTGTACCCTGAGCACCTGCGGAGGTGTTTTAATCAGCTTGGAGAAATAGGGGTCTGCCGCCAGGTCTTTACCGACCCTGTTGATTACGGCAAATACCCTGTCCAGGTCTTCCCCGTAGGCTACCGGAACGTCGAGGTTAACCCTTGCGAGGTCCCTGGTGTAATTGGAGGCGGTGGTTACGGCGCTGTTGGGGATGGTATGGACGATGCCGTCCAGGTCGCGCAGCACCGTTCTCCTCAAGTTGACTTCCTCGACGGCTCCGGCAATTCCGGCTATTTTAACGGTGTCTCCGACGTTATACTGGTCTTCCATCAGAATAAACATACCAGCCAGGAAATCCTTCACGACAGTTTGTGCTCCCAACGCCAGCGCAATACCTACGATACCGGCGCTGGCCAGCAAAGGAGTAATATCCATTCCCAGTTCGGAGAGTATAAGGAAGAACGCAACTACGCCTATTACAACGGCTGCGATCCAGACGAGCATCTCGTTCAATGTCTTGGTTCTCTTGTCGAACCATGACTTCGAGTGTCTGCCTTTGCCGCTGCTTTTTACAAAACTGCAAACCAGTCGCGGAATGCACATTTTTATGATGCGATAAACGAAATAGGCGATGGTTATATAAGCGATGATGACAATCCCGTGCGACAGCAGCCATTCCTGTATTACATCGAGAGTGAGGTTTGCCATCGTTCCTTCCTGGGAAATAATAATGGCTATGAATGCCATCACAATTATGACTGCCGATAAATAAATTACTACAAGCGCAATACGCTGTAAAATCCTTTTCCCTCGCGTATCTCTCAGTTCCGGTTTCAGTTTAGCGATTCTGTCTCTGAAAACATTGCGTAAAATCAGGGTAAGAATAAACAAGACGGCAGCGCCGGTGAGAAACCAGATGCTGTGAGTAGTAAACCAGGCCCACATAATTCAAGACCCCCAGTTAAAAGCTAAATAAATTATAACATACAATTCGAGTTTTTTGAGATATTTATTCACTTCCTGAAATGCCAGACTTGACCTTTTTTTCGAAAGAGCTTCTTTCGAGCATCACCTTATGCCGGCAGCCGAGGCAGACTATTCCGATATCGGCGCCGGTTCTGACAACCTCCCAGCGGTCGCTGCCGCAGGGGTGCTTCTTTTTGAGCTGAAAGATGTCGCCGGTCTTTATTTCCATAACCATGATGAAGCTCTCTAGCGGAAACTGTTTATGCGGTCGCGTAAATCCATGGCCGCCTTGTGTGCGGCGGTGGCAAAGTCAGCCCCGCGCGATGCATATATTATCTGCCGCGCGGAATTTATTATAATCCCCTCGCCGCCGCTGTCTTTCCCGTTGCGTACCGCTTTTTCCAGGTCGCCGCCCTGGGCGCCGATACCGGGAATCAAGAACAGCATCTCAGGATAAATTTCACGCAGCAACTGCAACTCTTCGGGATAGGTGGCTCCCACAACCAGCCCCACATTGCCGTATTTATTCCACTGGCTGGCACGGTCAGCTACCATCTGGAAGAGGGGAATATTCCGTCCGTCGGACACACAGCTTAGAGACTGGAAATCGCCGGAACCGGCATTGGATGTGCGGCAGAGGATAAAAATGCCTTTGTTACGGTATTCTATAAACGGGGCGACGGAGTCGTATCCCATATATGGATTAATAGTCACCGCATCGAAATTAAAATTATCGAATACAGATTTGGCATAGGCTCTGGCGGTATTACCGATATCTCCGCGTTTGGCATCTGCGATAACCGGGATATCTTTCGGGATATAATTCACGGTCTCCTTCAAAGCGGCAAAACCCTGTCCTCCGAATGCCTCGTAAAAGGCAAAGTTCGGTTTATAGGCGCAAACAAGGTCGGCGGTAGCGTCTATAATCGCCTTGTTGAACTCGATGACGCTCTCGGCGTCGGGAAACATTTCCGGGTCGGGGTCGAGCCCGACGCAAACGAGGCTGTTGTTCTTGGAAACGGCACTGTTTAATTTCTCTGTAAAGTTCAACTTAAATCTCCTGCGGTTTCTTGATATTATCAGCCGCCGTATGCGGGCGTCAAGTAAAAATGAAAAAATCTTTAAAAAATACATTGATTTCTTTTCAAGATATGCCATAATATTATGGTGTTTAACGGAGGTTACAGATGAAAATAAAAAGTATTGCGGCGGTCATAATCATTTTGAGCTTATTGACTGTTCCGTGTGTTTCGGGGTGCCTGTATCCGGTAAGCGGTTCCGGTGATCTGATAACAGAACAGTTCGATTATACGGATTTTAGCCGCGTCCAGGTGTCAAATGTCTTCGAGTTTGAAATCAGCCAGTCGGATACCTATAGTATCAGCGTTACCGCCGACGACAACATAATGGAATATATAATCATCGACCGCTCGGGAGATACCCTGCAGGTCAGGTTGAAGCAGGGTTACACTTACCGTTCGATTACCGCCATCGCAAAAATCGGCATGCCCGATATCAGCCGGCTCGAAATGAGCGGGGCGACTACCGGCGTTATCAATGATTTCAATACTTCAAATAATATTTCAATAGAGGTTTCCGGTGCCAGCAAGCTGGAGCTCCTGGATTTTACCGCAGGAAATATCAAAATGAAGGTATCCGGCGCCAGCGTCGTGGACGCAAAGATGACCGGTGGTAATACTGAGTTTGAGATTTCGGGCGCCAGCAAGATGACCGGACTCCTTGCCTGCGGCGATGCCGAGTTCAATGTATCCGGTGCCAGTTCTCTGAATTTATCCGGCTCGGGGCAGGACCTTAAAGCCACGGTTTCGGGCGCCAGTAAGATGTCGCTGGATAATTTTACGACAGATGACGCCGATGTCAGCGTAAGCGGCGCCAGTACCGCTGTGGTAAATACGGTAAGCAGGCTGGATGCAGATGTCAGCGGGGCTTCGACTCTTTATTACATCGGAAACCCTGTTTTGGGCGATATCGATGTTTCCGGCGCTTCCAGCGTAAAGAAAAAATAGCAACCTCATCGTTATTAATTTTGCGTCGCATTGGCAGTTCGGGATTCAATCACGGTTAATCCCGTTTTGTGCCGCTGTGTTAATCCATAACAGAATCAGGCTTGCCCTGATTAAATCCGATGATTTGAAATACCCGTGCAAACGGAAAATCAGAATTGTTTTTTGGAGACTTGATGCAGAGTTTAAATTACCGGCAATCTCTGGAGTATATTTACAGTTTTTCCGATTATGAAACCAAGCACAAATTGCGGGATAGCGTAAGCTACGACCTGCGGCGGGTGGAGGAGCTGATGTCTTTACTGGATGACCCCCACCTGAAAGCTGAAACAGTTCATATTGCCGGCACCAAGGGCAAGGGCAGCGTGGCTGCCATGATTAGCTCCGTATTGACTGCTTCGGGATATAAAACCGGTCTTTATACCTCTCCCCACCTGGTAGATATCAGGGAGCGTTTCCAAATCGACGGCGATATGATATCCGAGTCCGAATTTAGCGATATCATAGATGAAATCAAACCTGCCGTCGCTTTGGTCAACCGCCGCGCCTGCTATGGGCTGCTGACCACTTTCGAGATAATGACGGCTCTCTGTTTCGTCTTCTTTACACGGCATAATGTCGATTTCCGGGTGGTGGAGGTGGGGTTGGGGGGCAGGCTGGATGCCACTAATATCGTCAGTCCCGAGGTTTGCATCATCACGCCCGTTAATCTGGACCATACCGATGTGCTGGGCGATACAATTGCTAAAATCGCCGCCGAGAAAGCCGGCATCATCAAGCAGGGAGTGCCCGTAGTTTGCGCTCCGCAGACAGATGAAGCGATGCAGGTAATCGAAGATAAATGTCTCGAGCATCACTCGCCCTTGATAAAGGTCGGAAAGGACGTTACCTGGCAGGATGCCGGTTTCAATCCCCAGGAGTTACAGGTATCGATAAACGGCAGGCTGAACAATTACCGGCTATCTATTCCTCTACTGGGTTGCTGCCAGATGGAGAATGCGGCTACGGCGGTAGCCGCGCTGGAGGTTTTAACCGGGAAGGGTTTCAATATATCGCCTTCAACCGTGAGCGAAGGAATGGGCAGGGTAAAATGGGCGGGGCGGTTTCAGGTAATGAGCAAGCATCCTATTATCATAATAGACGGGGCACACAATGCGCTTTCCGCCCGCGAATTGAAAAAATCACTGCTGTACTATTATAAAGATTATTTTCTGCAGGACAGGTCGCGGTCTGCGGCAGGAAAAATCCTTGTTTTCGGCGCCTCTGCCGATAAGGATGTCAAAGGCATGATAAACGAACTTGCCCCTCTTTTCGATGAGGTTATTGTTACCCGTTCCAAACATCCGCGCTCGATGGAAATCCCTTTACTTGAAGATGAGTTTAAAAATTGCGGTATCGAAGTTCAATCCGCCGACGATGTGGCAAAAGCAATAGAGCTTGCGAAACGGCAAGCTCTAAATAATGCTCTTATATGTATTACCGGCTCGCTTTTCGTTGCCGGAGACGCTATTGCATATTTAAATTACTAGCGCCATACCGTGGGGGGCGGGCTGATTTCGTAGATATTCGCGCTGGCAGCGCTTAAAGACGACATTTCGAAAGCCCTCGATGGGGTAAACTGAGCCGTCCTTAACCTGATGTACATTTGAGCCCAGTCAACCGAGGTCGTCGAAGTATTCCAGCGAATCCCGACTTCCCATTTTTCCGAGAAAAACAGGTAATATTTTATAATAACGGTATTGGGATAAACGATAGTTCCAAACCATGTATCATTTAGAGAAATACCCAGTTCGGGACAGTTGGTGGCAACCCAGGAAATGAACTTATTCCTTATCGTGATTGCTTCTGAAGTCAAGTCTTCCAGCGATTCGGATTTTTCACGTATATTTAGTGAAACCGTCTCGGTATCCGAATAACCCTGCCATTCGGCTTTTACATTTACTCTGATAATGCTACCGACTGTTCCTTCATTAGGGACGACAACCACTTCAGCGACGTAACCCTCGGCTATGGCTCTAGGTCCAACCACAACATATGCATTCTCGCAGGTGGCGGAAATAACAGCCAGATTCTTGTCGATTGTTTGGGTAGTTTCCGTAGTAGTATCGGTATTGGTAGTGGTATTGGTATCTGTTTTAGTCGAAGCGGTTTCAGTATTATTCTTTTCCGCTTCCATTGTCCCGTAATCAACCGTTACCAGGAAAACATAGTTGGCGCCTTCGATAGCATCATCCATGTGCAAAGGGGAAACATGCAGCGCGAAGGGTATGGATGTAGTTTTAGTAGTAGCAGTAGTAGTCCCCGTCGCCCCGTTGCAAGCGGGCAACAGCGGCATTAAGCATAATAATCCCGCAATAAAAAATAAAAAACCGTTCCTGGGAATTTTCCCCGAAGTCTTCATATTTTTCTCAATTTACCTGCATTAATACTATTGTATTGCAGAGGTGTTGTCAAACTGGGTGCTTAAGGCCTCTTTCGGAAGCATGTCTCCCAGTATTTTCTCCATAGCCATAGTATGGCAGCAAAGCCCCCAGTGGGAGAAGAAATCGCAGGTGCAATGCCATCCTTCAATTCCGTATGCGGTAACGTGGGTATCGTTTTCCCCACGGAAATTCACTGAAAATTCAGTAAAGGTTATTCGGTCTTTCTCCTGGGCATATCTCTTGGCCTTTTCGATTTTTCCGATTAAACTCGATTGCATCTTACCCTCCTTAAACTGAATATTTTTTAATTAAAAAAGCACTGAGCTGAAACCAGCCAGTGCTTTTATTCCTGGTAATCCCCCCGGGTTGCTATATAAAAAATCAGAAGTACCATCTCATCTATTTCTCCCAAAACTCCTACCCTCATTGTACTCTTTTCAAAAGAATAAGTCTATATATTTCGGGTAATTGGGGGATGAATAATAACCAAATTATTATATGTTTAAGACGTCTGAAACGGCTATATTTTTTTCTGAGGTTCGCTATTTTCCGCATTGATTTTATAGTAATAACTGAATATTATATTAAATATAATGATAGGTCGTTTTTCCCTGTACGGTTTTTTAAAGAACCAGCGGTATTTCGAGCCATTTATTATACTCTTTTTCCTGCAGCAGGGGCTTTCATTTACGCAAATCGGAATCCTCATCGGCTTTCGCGAACTTTTTATCAATCTTATAGAAATACCCAGCGGCGCTATGGCCGACCTGTTCGGGCGCCGCCGCAGCATGATTCTGTCGTTTATCTCCTATATAATTTCTTTCACTATTTTCGGTTTCAGTACCGATTACTGGCATTTCTTCGCGGCGATGTTCTTTTTCGCCATCGGCGAAGCGTTCCGCACCGGCACGCATAAAGCGATGATATTTACCTGGCTGCGGTTGCAAGGGCGTTTAAACGAAAAGACGAAGGTTTACGGTTATACGCGCTCATGGTCGAAGATCGGTTCCATTGTATCCACCGTACTGGCTGTCATATTCGTGCTTGTAACGAATAATTATTCATTTGTCTTTTTCTTTGCCGTAGTTCCTTATATCATCGGCCTTATAAACTTTTTATCCTATCCGGCGGAACTGGAAGGGCATCCGGAAAAACACCTCAGTTTAAAAAGGGTGTCGATTCATCTGTGGGAGTGTATGCGTTCGGCTGTGGCAAATGCGAACCTGCGCCGACTGATAATTGAGTCCATTTCCTTCGAAGGGGTTTACAAAGCGGTCGATACTTATTTACAGCCTATCCTGAAAAATATTGCTTTAATGTTGCCTTTCTTTTTGCTGTGGGGTGAAGCTCAGCGTAGCTCGATCATAGTCGGGGCAGTTTATATTATCATTTATTTTGCTTCGGCTTTAGCCAGCCGCAATTCCCATCGTCTTGTCAATTTTACGGGAAGCGAAGAAGCCGGCAGCCGGGTGCTTTGGGTCTTCAATACGCTTATTTATGTCGCACTGATTCCGCTTTTGTATTTCGAATTATACTATATAGCCATAGCCTGTTTCGTGCTGCTGGCTCTTTTGCAGAATATCTGGTATCCCATACTGCTCAGCCGCTTCGATGCTTTCGCTACGGAAGAAAAGGGAGCAACCGTTTTATCCATCGAGAGCCAGGCTAAATCACTTTCTACGATGATTTTCGCCCCTTTAATGGGTGTACTTGTGGATTATGTAGGCAGTCATAATCAGGGGGGAGAATTTTGGCCGGTTGCCGCTATTGCCGCCGTTCCCGCCCTCTATATCCTGGCGACTCAACGAAAGAAAGTTAAAAGATAAATAATCTCCGCTGGTGTATAATAATCCGCATATATCGGAGGCGAAGTGATCAATATCAGAAAATCGGAAAAAGCGGCTTCATTCTCTCATCTTTTCGGGGCGGTAGCCTCGGTAATCGGTCTTATCGTACTTTTATATGCCACATGGGGCAGATGGGATATTTTCTTCGTTACGCTGGTTTACGGGCTGGGGGCAATCTGTCTTTTTCTTGCCAGCGGAATTTATCATGCGCAGAAGCGGGAAGAAAACGCTCAAAATATCTGGCGCAAGCTGGACCACGTCGCCATTTTCATTATGATAGCCGGCACATATACCCCGATGTGTTATGTGTACCTTGAAGGAGCCTGGTTCTGGAGCATTATCGGCGTGCAGTGGGGCTGTGTGCTGGCAGGGCTGTTTTTCAAGGTTTTTTACCTGCGCGCCCCCCGCATCATCTCCCCCATTCTCTATCTGCTGATGGGCTGGATGGCGGTAATCCCGATGAATATCCTCTGGCACAGCATGTCTGCCTTGTCTTTTTGCCTGCTGGTCGGCGGAGGCGTCGCCTATAGCGTTGGAGCCATCATATATGCGCTGAAAAAACCGAATCCGCTGCCCGGAGTCTTCGGTTTCCACGAGATATTCCATCTTTTTATTCTTTTAGGGGCGGTACTGCATTATTTCATGGTTTATATCGCCGTTACGCAGGGTTAGTCCTGTCCATTATTGTTATTGCTGGATTGCCAAAGACAACGGAACCGAAGGGCAGAGAGATATTCGAGGCAAATCCCCTTTGATTCCCCTTTTCCAAAGTGGAAGAATCCGTCTTTTCTTAGACACGTATAATAACTGGAATTAAGCGTCAAGCAAGTGTTTATCGTTTTTATAAGAAAGACAAAACAGGAGATTTGATACGATTATATCAAGAGGACTAATGCGACTATTTTTTTATTTTACTTAGTAAATCGATAGCCAGTAAATAAATAGCGGTAGAGATTGGTTTGTTTTCCTTCGTGGAAACTCTCAAAGACGTTTATTTTTCTGTTCCCATTCTCAATCTCACGTGCTATTATTATTTTACAATTAATTAGAGGATGCGAAATGGCATATAAATCCGATGATACTCCGTTAAAACCTATCAAATGGTATAAGAACCTTGCCGGTAAGAAAGAGCGGCTCGAAGCCGGTGTTTTCCTTGTTGAAGGGGAGCGGGCTGTAGGGCAAATAGCCGGAAACAACCCCGATGACATCGTAGAGATACTATCGACGGGCGAAGCGCCCTCTTTTTGCCGTACGTACGCCTACAGGCGCATTACAGGGGAGCAGTTGCGTTCCATAACATCGGCGACAACGCCCCAGGGAATCGTCGCCGTCGTCCGTATCCCTGAAGGCATCTATTCCAATGTCCTCCCCGATAACCCCGGCTCGAAAATCCTGCTTCTGGAAGATATCCAGTACCCGGGAAATGTGGGCAGCCTGATTCGCACTGCGGTGGCTTTCGGTTTTCCCGGAATTATAATGAGCGAAAAGTGCGCCGACCCGCTTTCCCCCAAGACGGTGCAATCCACAGCCGGCACCATCCTCTCCTTGTGGATAAGAAGAACAGGCGATTATCTCGATATCGTCCGGTCTTTAAAGACAAAAGGCTACTCTCTGGTCGCCACCGATTTGAACGGGGAAGAAAATCCGTCATTTTTGCAGAATTCGGATAAGCTGCTGCTGGCGCTGGGGAATGAAGCTGCCGGATTATCCGCCGATATCCTGAGGCTTGCCGATTTTAAACTGAAAATTCCTATAAAAGCCAAGGCCGAATCCCTGAACGTGGCCGCCTGCGGGGCGATTTGTATGTATCTCAGCGATTGATGAAATTTCAATCAGGAGGTGAAAATGGAATCCGATGCATTGCAGCCATACAGGCTGGCAATCTCAAATTTCATCTGTCTTGCCCGAATCAAACAGTAAATTTCTATCATTACAGCTAACCTTTCCCTTTATCTCCCGTTATAATAAATATATAGCAGACGATGATAATTGGAGGTTATTTATCATGTTCAAGATAACAAAAACACTGTCTTTTATTTTACTTGTGCTTGTGCTGTTTATGCTGCCGCTCGTAGGTTGCGGTACCGATAGCGAGCCGATAAATATCAAGTTCGATTTAAATCAGGGTGCCGTAGGTTGGGCGGGCGGATTTACCGATTTGCCGGTCGATTACGAGCCGGATATCTACGAACTCGATTTCGGATATACCGATTCGCCGCTGGGCGGCAAAGCCCTGATGATAAGCAGTATGAATCGCAGCGACGATATCTTCATGTATATTAAAAAACAGTTGACTGCCGCGGACGGTTTGAGCCCGAATACTACTTATCTGGTTACGATAAAAGTCAAGTTTGCTACCAACGCCCCTGCCGGCGCCGTGGGAGTCGGCGGGCCTCCCGGCGAGGCGGTCTTTGTAAAAGTAGGGGCGTCGAAAATCGAACCTGTTCCTGTGAACGACAATGGTTTTTATGTATTGAGCGTCGATAAGGGCAGCCAGAGCGAGGGCGGCTATAACGCTATAGTAGTCGGCAATGTTGCCAAGCCAGTCAACGATGATTTCGAGACCTATGAAATGAAGGAACTCACCAATGCCGATAATCCCATAGCGGTAACCACCGATGCCGAGGGCAATATGTGGATATTCGCCGGCACGGATTCCGGGTTCGAGGGGCGAACAACACTGTATTATACTGAAGTAGAAGTTTCACTTATCGAAACACAGGATACACCGGCAGGAAAATAATTATCAGCCATTCTCCTCCCCGTATTGCTTACCGCGGCTTTAAAGCCGCGGTAAGCCTTTTATATCCTGTTGACCTTATCACCCGTCTATTCTACAATTGACGCATGAATCCACAAACGCTATCGATTTTGTTAACAGTTATTGCCCTGCTGGCGGCTGCCGGCTGTCTGGCTGCGGCTTTCAGCTCTTTTAAGCGCAAGCGTACCATCGATGACTGTCCGACATCCAAGACGCAGGGTGTTTTTATCGGGCTTACCGAACTGAAAGGGACAGCCGAAAGCGACAATCCGCTCACCAGTTATCTTGCCGGCAAGAAGTGCGTGCAGTATGTCTGGCAGGTGGACGAACACTGGTCGCGCACGGTACACGAAACCTACACCGATGGGCAGGGTCATGTGCATTCCAGAACACGCACCGAGAGCGGCTGGACTAAGGTGGCGGGAGAAGGAAAATCCGCTCCCTTCTACTTGAAAGATGATGCCGGTATCATTCGCATTATTCCCGACGGCGCAAAAATTCACAATATCAAGGTCTTCGATAAGACCTGCACCCCCTCAGACGATTTGTATTACGGGAAATGCCCGGCAAGGGAAATCCCCCACACCACCCATAAAAGAAGGTTTTACGAATCGGCTATTCCGCTGCATGCCGTGCTCTATGTTATCGGGCAGGCGCGCGAGAGGCAGGATGTCGTTGCCGCAGAGATAGCACAGGATAAAAACAGCAAAATGTTCATTATCTCGACGCGTACCGAAAAGCAGGTGCGCTCCTCTTACATGTGGGGCTTCTGGTTGTGGCTGATTACCGGCCTGCTGTGCGCACTTGGCGCGGCTGCCGCTTCGACATATATGGGCGGGTATGCTTTAGGCTTCATATGGCAACCGTTCGTAGTCACCGTTGCTGTCTATCTTTTTATTTTTATACTGGCATGGGTCTTGAATGTCTACAACAGCCTGATAAATCTGCATAACCGCGTCAAACAGGGCTGGTCGCAGGTGGATGTGCAGTTGAAGCGCAGGTACGATTTAATTCCCAATCTCGTCAAGACAGTCGAGGGCTACCGCAGTCATGAATCAGATGTGCAAACTCTCGTTACCGAGTTACGGGCACAGGCGGAAGCTACCCCTCCCGGTGAAAAGGGCAGCGATTTCAAAGGAGTCGCCCCGTTATTGAATATAGTTATCGAAAAATATCCCGAACTCAAAGCCAGCCAGTCATTTTTACGGTTACAGCAGCAGCTTGCGGAAACGGAACAGCGCATTGCGCTGGCGCGCGATTATTATAACGATATCGCCACTTTTTATAATACACGGCTGGAAATCATCCCCGACAGATTCGTGGCTGCTATTGCCCGTCTGCATCCGCGTACCCTGATGGGAGCCGCCGACTTCGAGCGTGCGCCGGTGCAGGTTAAGCTGGCGGCGTGATACTGTTTTTTGCCCTCCGAACCCTCTTATGCTAAAATCTAGTACAAGGCGATGAAGCTCGCCGGAGAATAAATAAACTCGAACCGTCTTACAAGTCTGATAGCTTCTGCTGGCATCTGCGTCGGTGGGGGCTTTTTTATTGCCTGCCATTGAGAGAGCCTTTTTAATCTATGAGTATATGGAGGCAATGAAGTGGCAGACCTTTTCACTCCCTTGATTATGGGTGTAATTATCCTCGCAGCCAGTCTTATTTCTTTGAGACTGGGCTTATCCGTAGCCATCATCGAGATACTTCTCGGCTCCGTCGGCGGTGTATTCGGTTTGGAAACACAGGACTGGATGGTTTATCTCGCCAGCTTCGGCGGAATAACTTTAACATTCCTTGCCGGAACTGAAATAGATACCAGGATGATGAGAGACAAATTCAAGGAAAGCTTTCTTATCGGTTTTGCTTCTTTTCTTGTTCCGTTCCTGGTTGTTTTCGCTTATACTTATTTATTTGCCCACTGGGGGCTTCAGGCTTCATTACTTGCAGGGGTGGCGCTGTCGACTACTTCGCTGGCAGTGGTATATTCAGTGCTTGTCGAAACCGGATTATCAAAGACGCATATCGGTAAATTACTGATGGCTTCCACTTTTATCACCGATATGGGTACCGCCCTGGCTTTAAGCATATTATTTATCAAGCCTACCCTTTATACGCTGGTATTTCTGGTTGTTTCTGTAGTTGTAATAATCCTTGCCACAAAGTTTTCGCACCTTGTTTTCGATAATCAACGCCTTAAAAACAAGGTTGTCGAACCGCAAATCAAGTATGTATTCCTTTTACTGCTGATTTTTATGTATTTTGCCCAAATAGGCGATGGGCAGGCAGTTCTGCCGGCATTTATACTCGGATTATTGATGTCGTCGCATTTCAGGGAATCTGCGGATACAAAGGCGGTTATGAACAGATTGCGCACTGTCGCATATGCCCTGATTACTCCGGTATTTTTTATCGTAGGCGGATTAAATCTATCCTTTCCGTTGATATTTTCGGCAATAGGCTTGTTTTTGATACTGTTTGTCTTAAAAATAGCCAGTAAATTTATCGGAGTATATTTCCTTTCCAAAAAATATGTTCCTAACGGAGCTATGTATACCACTCTGCTGATGAGCACCGGCCTTACATTCGGTACTATCTCCAGTGTTTTCGGGCTTAATGCCGGAATTATCGACCAGACTCAATATTCGTTATTGGTCGGAGTAGTAATTGCCAGCGCCGTGATTCCGACCATCATCGCTCAGAAATGGTTTATGCCCGTTCACTCAGAGGACCTTGTTGATTTTAATATTAACGGCAACGGAAAAAATAATAATGGCAACAACGATATCAAGTTAACGGATAAATCAAAGGAGTCGGAAGACAAAACATAATCGAGAATTTTCGCTGTTGCTATTTTCAATTTGCCTGACAGTCCAGTGACCATAAATCGTTGGACGTTTTGCCTCTCTTATAAATCGAATCCACAATCGGCAACGGACTGGTTACGATGGAGAAAGTCAGGGTTTTGCATTACGGTACGAAGGATTGCTCCGATATCTGAATCGATGTTGTCAATAAATTTATATCGGTATATAATATAGACCTTTAACTAAAAGCCGGTTATAGCGGCTTATTTTTATAAATTGCGTATACAGCGGAAAAACAGTCTCTTTATTTATGATATAGGCATTGATGGATTAAACAAGTTTTTTTGTCATATTTAAAAGTCTTTTATCGAAGCCACGAAAAAACCATTTTTCACTGCGACAATATTCTTTTTGATTCGGGAGTAATCAATACTTTATATGGATAAGCATACCGTTTTCGATACCGATAAGGTCGGTAAATTGTTGTTGAAATTGACCATTCCGGCTTTTATCGGTATGGCTGTGATAACGCTATATAACGTGGTCGATACCATCTTCGTCGGGCAATATGTCGGCAAGCTGGGGATTGCCGCTCTTTCAATCGTCTTCCCGATCCAGATGCTTTCGATGGGTATCGGACATATGATGGGTATGGGCGGAGCCTCTCTGATATCGATGGCAATCGGCCGCGGAGATAAAACAAGGGCTGAGCGGATTCTGGGTAATGCCGTCACTCCGACGATTATCTTCTCCGCCATCCTGATGATATTCGGCTTATCCAATACCGATTTCTGGCTGAGGTTAATCGGGGCTTCGGAAGATGTCCTGCCATATGCCTCCGATTATCTGCGTATCATTCTTATCGGGATGTTCTTCCAGACATTCGCCATGGCTTTCAATTTCCTTATCAGGGCAGAGGGCAATGTACGCGTACCGATGGTAAGCATGATTATCGGCGCAGTATTGAATATTATTCTGGATGCCGTATTTATAATACCGCTGGGGATGGGGGTTGCCGGCGCCGCCTGGGCTACCATTATCGCTCAACTGGTATCCGTGTCCTATTGCGTATTCTATTATCTGTCGGGTAAAAGTTTCCTTAAAATCTATCTTAAAAACCTGGCAATCGACTGGAAAATACTGGGTTCGATTCTTGCTATCGGCATCTCTTCCTTTATTATGATGATGGCAACCAGTATCTGCGCCATTATCATCAACCGCGTGCTCAATCAATACGGCGGAGATATCGCCATTTCGGCTTACGGGATTATCAACCGGATTATAATGTTCGCCCTTATTCCGGGAATGGTAATCGGGCAGGGGTTGCAGCCGATACTCGGATTCAATTACGGCGCCAAACGCTACGACAGGGGACTCAAGGCTCTGAAGATAGCGATTACGGCGGCGACTGTCTGCTGCGCGGCGGCTTTTATTGTTCTCTATTCATTTCCGGGCTTTTTTGCGCGCATATTCAACAGCGACCCGGAGCTTATATCGTTAGCAGTGTACGGGGCGAGGCGTATTTTCATTACGATGCCGATTATCGGGTTCATGATGGTAGCTTCCACCATGTTTCAGGCTCTCGGCAAGCCGGTACAGGCTTTTCTGTCGTCGGTTTCGAGAACGGTGCTTTTCCTGCTGCCGCTGGTGTTGATATTACCGCATTACTGGCAGCTGGACGGCGTCTGGCTGGCATTTCCGGTTACAGATGCGCTGACATTCATCCTGATTCTAAGTCTCTTTATTCCGCAGGTGAGGCAGATGGTGAAACTAAAAGAAAGTCAGTTGCCTGTCGGGGAATATCGTCGTGAACCGCAGTCTGCATAAAAGCGAAAGAGGAACAGGTCTTTTAATCGGCGCCCGATAAAATTCCTGCTAATTCGTTATACTGGGTCCTGAAAGCCATCCCTTATGTTGATAGATACTCTTTATTTTGATAAAATACTTTAAGTTGCATAAAATATCAATGTGGATTAAAGTAAAAGGAGGCGGCGATGAGAGAAGAAGTAATCGAAAAGGTTATAAAATGCCGGCGTCATGTCAATCATTTTATCAGGGAAGGCAGCGTAGAATCGTGGATTAACCTGAATCTGACGATTCCCCAGATGAAGTGTCTGTGTTATATTTCGCGGCACGGAAAAACCAACTTAAGCGGGCTGGCAGCCGGCATACATGTCACTCCGGCGAATGTTACCGGTATTATCGACAGGCTGGTGGAGCAGGGATTTATCGACCGTATTCCCGATAGCGCAGACCGGCGTGTATTGTGGCTCTCCGTTACTGAAAAAGGCGCAGCACAACTGTCCGTTTTACGCGAAGGCAAGTCGGGAAAGATGCGCCAACTTTTAGAATGCCTGTCCGACAAAGAACTGTCAATTGTGTCGCAAGCCTTCGATATTCTGGCAGTTGCCGTAAACAAACTGGGTGAGGACGATGTAAAAAATGATTAATAATGCAGTTGAAGTCGAAAATCTCGAAAAAAACTATCGCAGGATAAAGGCGGTAGACGGAATATCCTTTGATGTTCCCGAAGGAGAGGTGTTCGGTTTGCTGGGTCCCAACGGAGCCGGCAAAACTACGACTATACGCATGCTGC
Organism: uncultured Dehalococcoidales bacterium; assembly: GCA_964399425.1. Lineage (GTDB taxonomy): Bacteria > Chloroflexota > Dehalococcoidia > Dehalococcoidales > UBA5627 > UBA5627. The sequence continues at coordinate 50,433 of CAYNQR010000007.1, forward strand.
TGACTTTGATACAACCCACAGCAGGGAGCGCCCGTATTTTCGGAATGAACACCGTCAGCCAGTCCGATAAAATCAGGCAGATAGCGGGTTACGTGCCGCAGGGGATATCCGTCGACGGGGAAATCACCGCCTATGAAAATATGCTGATTTACTCCAAGCTGTACGGCATCCCGTCATCGCAGAGGAAAGAACGCATAAAAGAGGTGCTGGAATATATCGGGCTTTCAGATAGGGCTAACGATATGGTTAAAACCTATTCGGGCGGCATGATGCGCCGCCTGGAGCTGGCACAATCACTCATAAACAGGCCGAAAATTCTCTTCCTCGACGAACCCGGTATCGGATTGGACCCCAATGCCAGGAATGCCATGTGGAATATGGTTCGCAGACTGAGAGAAGAATTCAGCACGACTATCTTTTTAACGACTCATGATATGGTGGAAGCGGATATCCTTTGCGACAGGATCGGCATTATGAATAAAGGCAAGCTGGCGATAATCGGCACCCCCTCCGAATTGAAATCAACCGTCGGCGGCGATGTAATGACTATTACCGCAAAAAATGTTTCGCTTTCTTCCGTCATCAGGGATCTGAAATATGAAACCATAGCTGAGCCGCTAAACGGTACCGCCGACCTGCTGGTAAAAAACGGGGAGAAAGCTATTCCACGTATAGTCGAAGCCTTTAAAAGTGAAGGAGTTGCACTGGAATCGGTCTTTCTCAAGAAACCGACTTTAGACGACGTCTTTTTAAAATATACCGGCTCCCGCATCGATGACGGCGCCGGATGGGCGCAGACAAAGAAAACCAGGGCGACTTACGGGAGGCTGGCAAAATGAAATTGAAGCGTTATTTTACGGCGATGCTGGCAATCACCGAACTCGAGCTAAGAAAAATGCGTCACGACCAGTCGCAGATATGGATGCGTTTAATCCAGCCGGTACTCTGGTTGACTGTTTTCGGAGTCACCTTCAGCGCCATCAGGGTAATTCCCACCGGCGATTATAGCTATCTTCAATTTTTAACCCCCGGAATATTGGCGCAATCCGTCATCTTTGCCGCTATTTTCTACGGCATCAACGTCGTCTGGGAACGCGACCTCGGTCTTTTAAATAAGCTCTTGTCTACGCCGGCTCCGCGTTCTTCAATCGTACTCGGAAAGTCGCTGGCAGGCGGGCTCAGGGGCATTTTCCAGGCTCTGGGAATACTGGTGATTGCCATCATAATCGGCATAGATATGATACTGACTCCACTGAGCATATTGGGAATGTTTTTTGTAATTATCCTTTGTGGAATATGCTTTTCCAGTATGAGTATGGCTCTGGCATCGGTTTTCCGCACACGGGAGAGGATGATGGGGGTGGGGCAGGCCATTACCATGCCGCTCTTTTTCGCCTCGAGCGCCATCTATCCGGTATCGATTATGCCGGGCTGGCTGCAGGCGATTACCGTCGTCAATCCTCTGAGTTACATCGTTGATGCTTTGCGGTCTCTTTTAGTCACCGGAGACCTGTCAAGTCTGGGAGTAGACGTGCTGATAATCGTCATTTCGGCTGTTGTGTTGCTTTTCCTTGCCAGCCTCGGTTTCAGGCGCATGCTGGTATAGTCAAGTTTCATTTGGATGAAATGTGAAAGATACGGACGAGGATGTTATTTCCCCGTCCGTATTTATTGTTAGCCTGTCCTTTACGGTTTATTCCAGAACAACGCCGGTTCCGTAAGCGATTATCTCGGCGGCATTCTGCATTACCATTGCCGTATCGAATCGCATGCAGATTACGGCATCGGCGCCCTTGCTGCGGGCATCTTCTTCCATTCTCTGCAAAGCCTGTTCCCTGGCTTCCGCCATCATCTTGGTATATTCGACTATTTCGCCGCCGACCATTCCGCGAAAACCGGCCATAATATCCTTGCCGATATTCCTTGCCCTGATGGTACTGCCCTTAACCAAACCGATTGAGCGGGAAATATTTCTTCCCGTAATCTCGGAAGAAGTAACTATAATCATCTATCCACTCCTTTAAAATCATCTTTTTTGTCCTGTTTCAACTTGTCTTTGATAACGATACCCAGCAGGATAACGCCGCCGACTATTACTACAGCGACCAGTATGCGGAAAAATATCGGTATCTCCGGCGCTAAAAAGAAAGCCTTCGCCATCCAGCCGACCAGTACCAGGATTGCCAGTCCGATTGTTGCAAGAACGGCATTCGTCATTTAGATTCCTCCTTTATAATGATTTTGCTGTCAGGGATTTTCATCCGCGTCTTTTTTCCTGTTCTTCTTTTTACGTTCGTTAACCGCATTCTGCAGAATCAGTTCTATCTGTCCGTTGACGCTGCGGAACTCCTGGGCTGCCCATTCGTTAAGGCTGTCCCAGAGTTCCTCATTTATTCGCAGCAGATAACTCTTGCGGTCTCCCTTTTTCATAGATACGCTTTCCCTCTTTTTACTGGTAGAGCGTGCCGGTATTGATTACCGGTGAAGTAGACGATTCGCTGCAGAGAACCACCAGCAGGTTGGAAACCATGGCTGCCTTGCGTTCTTCATCAAGGTCAACCAGTTGTTTTTCGGAGAGCTGGTTAAGCGCCATTTCCACCATGCTGACGGCGCCGTTTACTATCTGGCTCCTGGCAGCGACCACTGCCGACGCCTGCTGCCTGCGCAGCATTGCCTCGGCGATCTCCGGAGCATACGCCAGGTGGCTGAGCTTGGCTTCGATTATTTCCACGCCTGCTCTGTTCATCCTTTCCTGCAACTCCGCTTCCAGCATCTGGCTGATTTTGTCGGTGCTGGCGCGCAGGGTCAACTGTTCTTCGTCCATTTCCTCGAATGAATCGTAGGGATAGGATTGCGCCAGGTGCCGCACGGAAGCTTCGCTTTGAATGATAACGTACTGCTCATAGTTATCGACATCGAAAGATGCCTTGAAGGTATCGTTCACCCTCCAGACGATTACGGCAGCGATTTCGATGGGGTTGCCGATTTTATCGTTCACCTTGAGCTTCTGTCCGCTCAGGTTGCGCGCCCTCAAGCTGATTTTCTTCTTGGTGTAAAACGGATTAGCCCAGAAAAAACCGTTTTGCCTGACCGAACCGGCGTATTTACCGAAGAGAACCATCACCTTGGCTTCGTTGGGGTTGACGATGAATAACCCGGGTAAAACCAGAATTACATCGATAACCGTTAATACGACAGCGAGCACAGTCATCCAGACGTACTCGTTTTCGGCATTTATGATGAACAGCGTAACAGCTGCCGCCATCAAAATAATTCCGACTGCCAGCATTAAAAACCCGTTATATACTTTGGTAACCTTTTCCGTCATCGATACACCTCCTCAGATATATCATAGTGATATCACAATAATATCAGATTAATGATTGGAAATCAATAGTTTTTATATAAAAATATCGAAATGGCTTGCGGGGGCTTGACAGGGTGTACCAAGTCGTTATATACTTCTGAATAAGTTAGAGAGACCTAACAATAATCGGCAGTCGAATAAAATGGATAAAATGCAGGAAAAAACAACAGCCAGCCTGGAGGATTATCTCGAGGCGATCGTGATGCTCAAAGAAGAAGGCCGGGAATCTACGGTAACCGCCATCAGCGAGGTTATCGGCGTAAAGAAACCGAGCGTCGATTGGGCATTAAAAAAGCTGGTAGATGCCGGGTTCGTTACCCACGAGCGCTACGGCGATATCGACTTAACCCCCGCCGGCGCCAGGATTGCCGAAGAGGTTTACCGCAGGCACAAAGCGCTTACCAGTTTCCTGGTAGATATTTTGAAAGTCAGCCCGGAAATTGCGGCTAAAGATGCCTGTAAAATGGAACATGTCATGAGCCGTGAGACCATCAAGCGACTGGAGAAGTTCATTGCCTTTGTTCTCGATTGCCACCCGGGACAGCCGGATTGGGAGAATATCTTTAACCGTTATATTAAATACGGCAAGGATGACCGGCAGATAAAGGATAAATTTACCGGAAATAGCTGAGACATTTTTTTATTGGCAATTGTTAGAGTCAGCTAACAATTATGTTAAATATGCTTTGTCTTTACGGATAAATACAATCAATATGTGAATAGATGAGTAAAATAACGAGGTAATAAGTTAGATAACGCTAACATAATTATCAATATTATCGGGGTTCAACCGGAGCCTGCGTAAAATAGAAGAAAGTCACAGGAGAAAATCGGATGTCTGAAAAGAAATTGAACGAAATGAAAAAGGGTGAAAAAGGCAAGGTCGTCAAGATTACCGGCAACGGCAGCGTCTTTCGCAGAATGCTGGACCTGGGGCTGGTAAACGGCTGCGAGGTGGAGATGAAGGGAGTGGCTCCCCTGGGAGACCCGATCGAGATCAGGATCAAGGGCTACAATCTGACGCTGCGCAAGTCGGAAGCTGCCGGTGTTATCGTGGAGGTTTATTAAAATGGAAGAAAAGGGATTTCCGCTGACTTTTGCCGAAAGCGGTAAAAAACTGGTGGTAACCGATATTGCCGGCGGCTGCGGTATGAGCCGGAGATTGGCTGATATGGGGTTGACCGTCGGTTCTCAGGTATCGGTGATAAGCGGTAATCCTTGCGGTCCGCTGGTCGTCGATGTGAGAGGGTCGCGGCTGGGGCTGGGTTGCGGTATAGCACACAAAATAATGGTAAGGGAGATAGCAAATGAAAAGGGAACAGATTGCAGTGGCGGGCGGATTATTGCAGAGTCCGCCCTTATCGGTTGATTTCAGGAAATCGAATACTCTTATGAGGCTGAGTCCCCTGAAAAAATCTGGAGGGGTCATCTAATGAAGAAAAAAGAGGTCACCGTCGCCCTGGTGGGTAATCCCAATTCCGGTAAGACGACATTGTTCAACAGCCTGACGGGAGCCAGGCAGCATGTCGGGAACTGGCCGGGCGTAACGGTCGAGAAAAAAGAGGGGAGCTGCTCATCGGGCGGATGCGATATCAAGGTCGTCGACCTGCCGGGCGTTTACAGCCTGACGGCTTATTCACCGGACGAAGTGGTTGCCAGAAAATTTATCATCGAAGAAAAACCGGATGTGGTGGTTGACATCGTCGATGCTTCCAATCTGGAAAGGAATCTTTATCTTTCCGTGCAGTTGATGGAACTGGGTGCCCCCATGATCATGGCTTTGAACATGATGGACGAAGCGGAAAACCGCAAGTATAAAATCGATGTGGATAAATTATCCGGAGAAACGGGAATTCCGGTCGTTCCGATGGTGGCAAGCAAAAATAGAGGGGTCGGCGAATTGCTGGAGGAGATAATAAAAGTAGCGGAAGGGAAGAAAGCGGTTAGCGGTGTAAAAATAGAATACGGGAGAGAGGTCGAAAAACAGCTGAATATTCTCGAATCGGCTTTGTCGGCAGAATCGCTGTCCGGTAATTATTCGCCGCGCTGGTTGGCAATAAAACTGCTCGAGGGTGATGAAGAAATTATCAGGAAATTCGGAGGGGTGTCAAGTGTCAAATGAAGATATTCTCAGGCTGCGCCGCGAAGCGGCGGAGAAACTAAAAAGCGTTTACGGCAGCGATGCCGATATGGTGATTGCCGATGCGCGCTACGGTTTTATCAGCGGTCTGGTTAAAGACGTTTTGAAGAAACCTGCGCTGGAACGTGTCAGCCTTTCCGATAAAATCGATAAGATTATCGTCAACCGCTGGCTGGGTATCCCCATTTTTCTGGGATTGATGTACCTGGTATTCCAGTTTGTATTCACTTTATCCGCTCCATTGATGGGATGGATAGAGTCGTTCTTCGGCTGGCTGGGCGGATACGCCGCTAATATCAGCCCCGAATGGCTGGGTTCCCTGGTTGCCGATGGTATTATCGGCGGTGTCGGTTCGGTGCTGGTATTCGTGCCGCCGATATTCCTCCTTTTTATCGCCATCTCGATTCTCGAAGATTCGGGTTATATGGCGCGTGCCGCCTTCGTCATGGACCGTTTAATGCACAAAATCGGGTTGCACGGGCGTTCCTTTATCCCGATGCTATTGGGCTTCGGATGCAATATCCCCGGCATCATGGCCTGCCGTACAATCGAAAATCCGAAAGACCGGCTGACCACGATCCTTATCAATCCCTTTATGCTTTGCGGCGCCAGGCTTCCCATATTCGTTCTGCTTATCGGGGCTTTTTTCCCTGAAAACCAGGGAATCGTTATGTTCTCCATGTACGTACTCGGTATACTTATCGCAATACTGATGGCATGGATCTTCCGCAAGACTATCCTCAAGGGCGAAAGCGGGCATTTCGTGATGGAGTTGCCTCCTTATCGTGTTCCTACTTTCGTAGGTGTCCTAACCCACATGTGGGAAAGGGGAAAGATGTTCCTGCAGAAAGCCGGTACGCTGATACTGGCGGCGGTGGTTGTCATATGGTTCCTGTCATCTATGCCGTGGGGTGTGGAATATGCCAGCGCCGATAGCTGGATAGGGCAGATAGGCGGTTTCTTTGCGCCTGTATTTGCCTGGGCCGGATTCGACCAGTGGCAGGCGGCAGCCAGTTTAGTATTCGGATTCCTTGCCAAGGAAGTGGTTATCGGAGCTATGGGAACAATGTTTGCTGCGGAAGAGGGGTTACTGGGTGGAATACTGGCGACTGAGTTGGGCTGGACTCCGCTGATTGCTCTATCTTTCATGGTTTTTTGTTTGCTGTACGTGCCGTGCGTGGCGGCGCTGGGCGCCGTCCGCGGTGAAACCAAGTCGTGGAAATGGACCGGCTTTACCGCATTATACACTACTGTTGTCGCCTGGATTATGGCGGTGCTGGTCTTCCAGGTCGGCAGCCTGTTCGTTTAGAAAAAATAAAGGGGGAGTCTTAATCGGCTCCCCCCGATAAGGAGCATGGTGATGCTGTCTCAGCTACTGAATGAATACAGAAAATCGGGCGGGCTTATCAGCCTCGACGCTTTAAGCCGAAAACTCGGTGTCGATAAAAGCGCTCTCGAAGGCATGCTGGAGACGCTGGTGCGACAGGGGAAGCTGCGTGAGGCAGGGAAGTCTGTCGAGCCTTGCGGAAGTTGCAGCAGCGGGGGCTGCCATGGCTGCGGGGCGGGCAAATTATCAGACATCATAGGGAAGTCCTACGAACTGGTCGATTGAAAATAATGTAAGATGGCAGGGCAAGCATTATCTCTGTTCCTCTGGAATCTGGTATTATTAATTATAGTAAATAATCTATGGATATAAACGTCGGATTCGCCCTGCTTTTAACCACGCTTGCCGGTCTCTCCACCGGCATCGGCAGCCTGATTGCTTTTTTCATCCGCAAATTCAGTACTTCCTATCTCTCCTTTTTACTTGGGCTTTCTGCCGGGGTGATGGTTTACATATCATTTACCGAGCTGTTGGGAACTGCCATTGATGATGTCGGCCTGTTAAAAGCCAATATCGCTTTCTTTGCCGGTATCATCGTCTTTGCCATTGTAGATATACTGATTCCTCATTCCTACGAGGAGGAATCGGCTGACGACCATCGATTGGGAGTTATTCCCAAAAAGGAGAAACCGCTTTCATCCTCCTCCAAATCGGCTCTTAAAAGGGGAGGCATCTTTATTGCCCTGGGCATCGCAATTCACAATTTCCCCGAGGGTTTGATAACCTTTTCTGCCGCGGCTACCGGCGATATATCGCTGGGTATTATGATTGCCGTTGCAGTCGCCCTGCATAATATCCCCGAAGGCATCGCCGTCTCCGTCCCTATCCTGTATTCTACCGGCAGCCGTAAAAAGGCTTTCGGCTATTCACTGTTATCAGGACTTGCCGAACCGGTAGGTGCTATTATCGGATTTTTGATACTTATGCCTTTTCTCACCCCTGATATACTGTCGATGACGCTGGCTTTCGTAGCCGGAATCATGGTCTATATCAGCCTGGATGAAATACTGCCGATGGCGCACCGCTACGGGCGGGAGCATCTCGTTATTATCGGAGTTGTAAGCGGAATGGCAATTATGGCGCTTAGCCTGCTGCTGCTCGGGTAGAATTATCTGTTTTGTTTTCTTACCCCAGTATTCTTCTCATCTCCTCGTATTGCTCCTGGCTGATTTCGCCCCTGGCATAGCGCAGCTTGAGCACTTTCAGCGGGTCGTCGCTGTTTGTCTCGATGCCGGTCGGAACATTTGTCATTCCGGGTTGTGCGCCGTTTCCCAGCTGCCTGATGCCTTCGTGTATAATCCTGGCAACCCGGTCGGCTTTACCTTTCGGCAGGCTGTCTATTATAAGGTCATTGCTCATGAACCTTTGTTTAATGGTGATTTTTGTAAATAAAATACCCCTGTCCGCTTTGAAGTTTGCCATGTCGCGGTACCTGTAATCCTCGATGGTCTTGCGCAGTCCCAATGCTTTCGGTGCATAAAGGATAATGCGATGATTGGTAACAAAGATGCTATCCGGTGTAAAAAGCCTTCTCAGCCTCGATTGCCTGATGCCGGTAATCACCATTTCATCGTCATAGAGCATTTTTGAAATAGCCTTGGGGACTTTTACAGGTTTAAAATTATCAGCCATAATATCACCTCCGTATTAGATACCGTTCGCTTCTAACTTATACAATTTATTTATAGTATAGCACTGCCGGTCAAGCAGGCATATAGACATTTCTCTCCTACGATATTATAATCATCCTGAATACAATATTTCGTCTTTAGCAAGAGGCTTTTATGTGTTTTTCGGCCGGAGCCAGTTTTGCCGGTGGAGCAATAATATCCGCTATCGGAGTAGCGGCGCAAACGCAGGTCAGCAAGCCGGCGCAGCGGCTTTTTGCAATAATCCCGTTTTTCTTCGGGTTCCAGCAGTTTGCCGAGGGAGTGCTCTGGATAACACTGGGTTCAGCTAAATATCCGGTCTTGCAGGACATCGTCACCTATATCTTTTTAGTTACGGCGATGGTAATCTGGCCGGTGATGGTGCCTTTATCCGTTCGCTTAATGGAAGAGGTAAAGCTGAGAAAACAAATCCTCACGGGTTTATTGATTACCGGCTGCCTGATATCCGCAGTCTATGCTTTTTGCCTGATATATTACGATATCTTCCCCCGTATAAACGGTTTTCATATAGAATACGTTTATAATGTACCGCAAACGCTGATAAGCATCGCTTTCGTGTTCTACTTAATCACCACCATTATGCCTTTTTTCATTTCGTCCGTCAGACGGATGTGGGTGTTCGGCGTGCTGATTGCCGTCTCATGCATCGTAACGGGCATCTTTTTCTCCCAGTATATGACGTCTGTGTGGTGTTTCTTCGCGGCAATCATCAGCATCATCGTTTACTGGATACTAAGGGGAGTAAAGTCGAAAGCTGCCGGATGATTCATTTGCAAATTAATAATTCTTTGTAAAAAGGAGTTAGAGATGTCTAAAAAGGTTCTGATTGTTTACGGGACGCGTTACGGCGCCACCGAGAGCACATCGGAGGAAATAGCCAAAGTACTGCGGGAGCAGGGGATAGATACGGTGGTAGCAAATGCCGCCAAGGAAAAAGTCGGGGATATTTCCGCTTATGATATGGTCATCGTGGGAAGCGGAATGCAGATGGGGAAATGGGTAGGCGCCGCCGAGGATTTTTTAAAGAAGCACAAAAAGGAGCTCTCGGAAAAGAAGGTGGCAATCTTCATCTCCTCCGCCGCGCGGGCTTTGCTCGAGTTCGATAAAAAAGACGATGAAATCGATATGGCGAGAAAGAAATACCTGGAAGAGAAGTCCGGAAATTACGGTCTGCGCCCCGTATCAATGGTTATATTCGGCGGAGTCTGGGATTATAACAAGATGTCCTTTATCTTCCGAAAAACAATGTCGCCCTTTAAGATAAAAATCGAAGAAGCCGGATTTAAAGAGGTCAGTCCGGGTCTCTATGATACCCGCGACTGGGATGCCATCAGGAACTGGGCGAAGGAAATCGCCGCCAAGGTATAGGTATCAATCTGCGTTATGGTTCTTATCAATTATGGGGGCAATTTATAATTCGAAGTCGCTTAGTTCGACAGGCTTCCTTCGAGAGCCTCAGGACAGGCTCCACGAGCGGCTTTGCGGGTTGTTTTGTCATGCTGAGTTCGTGGTGGTCGAACGAAGCATCTGGGGCAGGGTAAAAATCAACTGTCATTGCGAACATTTCCGAAGGAAAGTGAAGCAATCTCTACCACTCAATTCTATTATGGCTGCGATTTTTATTCTAACTAAGGTATATTGATATCATATGCGGAGCGGGGTAATTATAATGTATCGTCGGGATTGCTTTGTCGTCCCTATCTGGATTTATATGAGATTCATTCTCCCGATTAATCGGGATCAGAATGGCAATATAGAGGGACTCCTCGCAAAGACGATTTTTTGTTTGTCATATTAGAGTCTTGCTCTGTCGTTAGGGGCTGAGAGAGGATATCCCCGTATCGAAGACGTATGTAGTCGCTAACGTTTAAAATGAATAATCGCACATCGCCCTCCCGTATTAAGAGAGGGCGATGTCTTATATAATCTAGAACTTGGGTACTTTGGGCAGGTGTTCCAGCGCTTCCTTGACCTTCTCCGCCGGATAGTCATAATCCTCCAGCTTATTGGCAAGGTAAGCATCGTAGGCGGCAAGGTCGAAATGACCGTGACCGCTGTGCGCCAGCAGAATCGTCTTGGCTTCGCCGGTCTCTTTGCACTTTAAAGCTTCGTCTATAGTAACCCTGATGGCGTGGTTAGTTTCCGGTGCGCTGATAATGCCCTCCGTGCGTGAGAACTGGACGCCGGCAGCAAAGGTCGCCAGTTGCGGAACCGCCCGGGCTTCGACGAATCCCAGCCTGTGCAGGTGGCAGATAATGGGCGCCATACCGTGATAGCGCAGTCCGCCGGCATGGATCGATGACGGAATAAAGGTATGTCCCAGCGTGTACATCATCACGATGGGAGCCAGTCCCGCCACATCGCCGTAATCCCAGGCATAAACGCCTTTTGTAATGGTCGGGCAGCTGGTCGGTTCGACATTGATGATGCGCAGGTCTTTTTTCCTGCCCTGTATTTTATCCACTACGAAGGGCAGGTACATACCGGCGAAATTGGAGCCGCCGCCGACGCAACCGATAATGATATCGGGATAGGTATCCGCCTGTTCCGTGATTACCTTCTTCGTCTCCAGTCCGATAACCGTCTGGTGCAGCAGGACGTGGTTGACGACGCTGCCGATGGAATACTTGGTATCGTCGTGGGCAAAAGCATCTTCGCAGGCTTCGCTGATGGCGATACCCAAGCTGCCGGGGTGGTCCGGCAGTTCAGCCAGCAGTTTTTTTCCGATTTCCGTATCCGGGCTGGGGCTGGGAACGCATTTGGCTCCCCATGTTTCCATAAGGACGCGGCGATAGGGTTTCTGGTTATAGCTGACGCGCACCATATAAACCTTTACTTCGAGTCCGAACAAAGCCCCCGCCATCGACAGGGCGCTGCCCCACTGACCGGCGCCGGTTTCCGTTGCCAGCCGTTTGAAGCCCTCTTTCTTGGCATAGTAGGCCTGTGCCACAGCGGTATTCGGTTTATGGCTGCCGGCCGGGCTGGTACCCTCGTATTTGAAGAAGATCTTTGCCGGTGTATCCAGCGCCTTCTCTAACCGTCTTGCTCTGTGCAATGCCGTGGGTCTCCACATTTTATAAATGGACTGCACCTCGTCCGGGATTTCTATCCAGCGTTCCTTGCTGAACTCCTGCTTGTTGATGGCATCGGGGAAGAGCGGAGGGGGCAGGGGCATATCCAGCGGGCAGGGCTGCTTGGTAACCGGATGCACCAGCGGCGGCAGCGGTTCCGGCAAGTCGGGCAGGATATTGTACCAATGGGTGGGCATATCCTTCTGGTCGAGTATGAACATGGATTTCTCTTCTGAAATCTTCATTGTTTTCTCCTTATTTATTTTTATCCAATTGACTGTTTTTAATATTCTCGGCCCCGGCGGGGCCATGTGCCCGCTAACCTGTACATCTCCTTCCTCCTTTTTTGCAAATAAAAAAACCTCCCGCCCTTAAAGGGGCAGGAGGTTACTTCCGCGGTACCACCCTTCTTAACCGGAACTCTCATTCCGGTCATCTCTATCAGGATACGGAGTTACATGCGTAACTCGATAGCCAAGGATGCGCTAACACTTCCTGTGCGGCAAAACCTACTCGGTTTTAGAAGTGA
>CAYNQR010000008.1:0-60981 GCA_964399425.1 uncultured Dehalococcoidales bacterium
CTTTTGACAACAAGAGAAGTAAAACAAGGCCCATAGATACATTTGTCTATGGGTTATTTGTTTTCCGGGGGGATTTGCTTGATTGTCATGCTGAATTCGTGAAGGACGAATGAAGCATCTTGGGTGGAGAAGGTAACTAGCCCCTCATCCTCAGATTCTTCGGTCGCTTTGCTCCCTCCAGAATGACAGTTAAGTTAAACAAGAGGGCTGATTCTTCCACTTTGGAAAAGGGGAATCAAAGGGGATTTGCTTCGCTTGTTTTAGAGTAATTGCTATAAACCCCAAGTGTGATAAAAGTTCTATTATCGATATCCGTCTTTATATATAATAATTTATATAAATTCGATAAGGAGGATTTATGTAATGACTGCAAAGAATGTTATCGTTTATTCAACCCCGACCTGCCCTTATTGCGTGAGAGCCAAGGAGTATCTTGCCAAAAAGGGAGTTGCCTATAAGGATGTCAATGTGGCCGTAGACCGCGTTGCGGCGCAGGAAATGGTTCAGAAGTCAGGACAAATGGGTGTGCCTGTTATTACTGTAGATGGAAAGGTAGTCATCGGCTTCGATGTGAAGGAACTGGACAGGCTGCTGGCGTAAATAATAATTGTCTGGACGGAGTCCTGATTTATCGGGGCGAGGTGTCTTGGATGTGGAAAACAAATATTAAGTATCCCACGTCGTCCCTCTTTTATTTATATGAGATTCTTTGTCTTCGCCTCAGAAAGACAATGTAGAGGGACTCATCGCATTAGTAGGGAGTAATAAGATTTCCGTTCGTCCTGAGTCTGTCGAAGGATGTCCAATATAAAAAGCTTTATACTATTCGTCGCCGTTATGGTTTCCCGTTAAATCGGGATTTCGCTCCGTTTTACGGAGCTCAACATTCGGTATGTATCCATGTATTATTATCCGTGCATCCTGAGCCTGACGAAGGACACGAACGGCTTAAGTTAGACTGAAAGCGGCTGAATAAGGATTAAAATAAAGAGAGGGGCTTTAGAGCCCCTCCGCTATTTTATACATATTATCATAAGCCTTGCCGAAGTTATTGCTCTTGTTTTCCAGCCTGTCATGGATATCTTTCATTCTGCGAACGAACTCATCTCTATCCCTGTTTTGGACAAGCTCCGTCCATTCGGAAGCGTTTTGCAGAAATCGCTGCTGGAAATCCGGTAGCTGCGGCAGGTTCATCTGCAGCGAGGCATATAATTCAGGGTCTTCCGAGATGACGCTTTCCACCAGCGTCCACAATACTTTATAGGTGATGCCACCGATGGATTCCATTTCTTTCAGCTTTTCCAGCCCCGCCAGGCTATCCGCCGAGACGATGGCGATAAAGTGCGCCAGCCCCAGTATGACCGACATCATGCCGTCGTGCTCGGCGGGTGTCATAATCTGCACTTTAGCCTCTCTTTTTACCAGGAAATCTTTAACCTGCTCCGCCAGTTTTGTCTCCTGCGGCGTGGTCGGTGTCAGCACGAAGTTCTGATTGGCTAAACTGCGGGCGCCGGGGCCGAATACCGGGTGCGTGCCCAGTATTTGTCCGTTGGTTATATAGCGGTGCATCAGGTCGACAGGGAGTGATTTTACCGATGTTAAATCGAATATCAGTTGCCCCGAACTGGTATGGAGACTCATCTGCTTAACGGTTTGCTCGAAATTATCTACCGGCACCGATATGATGACGGCATCCGCCGACTTTATATCTGAAATATCGGCGCTTATAGCGACATCCAGCTTCTTTTGCGCTGCTTCAAGTTTTGTTTTGTTTCTGCCTATGAGGGTTACCGATTTGCCTTCCTGGATGAGCAGGCGTGCAAACCACTGTCCCATCTTGCCGGTCCCGCCGATAATAGCTATTTTGTTAACGCTGGTCATAGTTTTAATTATTCTCGATTCTTAATGACATTTCGACGATACTGTGGATTAGACGGAATTTATCTCATCTGTCTTTGCGAGGAGTCCCGACATTGTCGGGACGACGCGGCAATCTCTACCGATGATTGTTACCTTACGTATTGGCCTATTCGGGAAAGATTGCTTCATTCTGACACGTCAGAATTCGCAATGACAATAATAAAAAATTTAGTCGTTACTCTTCTGGGCAGCCTTCGGGTACGAGCCCAAAACCTTTAAAAAGATGGTATAGTCTTCTAGCTGTTTCAGCGTCTCTTTTACTTTTTCATTCAGCCGGTGCCCCTCGAAATCCAGGTAGAAGTTATACACCCAGGGTTTCTGGCGGGTAGGGCGGGATTCGAGCTTGGTCATATTGATATTTTTATCCGCCAGCTGCTTTAAAAATTCATAAAGGGCGCCCGGTTTGTGTTTAACAGAGAATACCAGAGAGGTCTTGTCGTTTCCGGAAGGCGGAGCATCTTCCTTGGCAAGTATGAAGAAACGCGTGAAGTTGTTGGGATTGTCCTCGATGCCGCAGTTGATAATATTCATATTGTATATAGCGGCGGCGCGTTTGCCGGCAATGGCGGCTCCGTCCATGATTTTCTTTTCTTTAATCATTTTAACGCTGCCGGCGGTATCGTAAGCGGGCACCAGTTCGCACTTCAAGTGCTTTATAAATGCCTGGCATTGTCCCAGAGCCTGCGGATGCGAATAGATTCTTTTAATCGAATCCAGCGTTACCCCCGGGTTGGCTATCAGGCAATGCGATACCCTCAATTCGATTTCTCCGCATACCTTTAAAGGAGAGTCCAGCAGCAGGTCGTAGGACTTGCTGATACTGCCCTCGATTGAATTTTCGACCGGGATAATACCGAATCCCGATTCTCCCTGTTCGACGGCTTTGAAGACATCTTCCAGTGTTTCATAGGGTTTTACCTGAATGCCTGCTCCGAAGAAGTTAACGGCAGCTTCCTCGCTGTAGGCGCCGATTTCTCCCTGAAATGCCACAAAGGCTCCCTGGATGCTTTTGGAAGCGATGAATATCTGGCGGTAGATGCGCTCGATATCCGCCTGCTTCAATCCTTTTTGCAGCGCCATCTCCTTAATCTTGTCTATGACTGCCTCTTCGCGCTGCTTGTCTTCAATCTGGCGACCCTCTTTCTTTTTAAGCGCGCCTATTTGCTCGGCCAGCCTGATTCGCTCGGCAATCAGCTCGACGATTTCCTTATCTATCTTGTCGACTTGCAGCCTGAGTTCATCCAGATTCATTTGATTATCCTAGGAAGTAATCCCGCCCTTAGGGCAAAATCGCAGAGCGTTATCGCCATCATCGCTTCGACAACCGGAACCGCTCTGGGAACGATACAGGCATCGTGCCGGCCTTTTATCTCGATTTCAGTTCCGGTCATTTCTTTCAAATCGACCGAGTGTTGTTTTTGGGCTATGGAAGGTGTCGGTTTTACGGCTACCCTTATGATTATGGGCATTCCGCTGCTGATTCCGCCCAGTATGCCTCCGGCATTATTGCTTTCGGTAATTATCTTTCCATTTTTTATATCGAACGGGTCGTTGTTATCCGAACCTTTCAATCGGGCGGCATTGAATCCGGCGCCGAATTCCACGCCTTTTATCGAAGGAATGGCGAACAGCGCTTTTGCCATTTCTCCATCAAGGTTGTCGAAAACGGGTTCGCCCAACCCGGCAGGAACACCCGTAGCAATTCCCTCGATAATCCCGCCGAGGCTGTCTCCATTGGCTCTGGCGTCTTCGATAGCAGTCATCATGCGGGCTGCGGCTGCCGAATCGGCGCAGCGCAGGGGATTGTCATTTATATTTCGCCTTATCGTGTCGATATCCAGCGGTACGGCAGTTATGCCGCCTATTTCGACAGTATGGGCAACGATGTCGATGCCGATTGTTTTTAACAGGGCGTGTGCAATAGCGCCGGCTGCGACGAATGCGGCTGTAATCCTGCCTGAAAAGCGCCCGCCGCCGCGGTAGTCGCCGAATCCGCCGTATTTTATATAAGACGTATAGTCGGCATGCCCCGGTCTTGCCGCCAGTTTCATCCTGTCATAGTCTGCAGGGTGAGCGTCTTTGTTGCGGATTGCCAGGCATATCGGGGCGCCGCTGCTATATCCGTTAAAAACTCCTGAAAGGATTTCCACCCGGTCTTCTTCGCTGCGCGAAGTCGAAGCAGTATCTTTGCCGGGTTTACGCCTGTCAAGCTCGCGTTGTATGCAGTCCGCATCAATTTTAAGTCCGGCGGGGCAACCGCCGATAACGATGCCGATCAGTTTACCGTGGCTTTCACCGAAATTGGTTACGGTGAAAATTTTGCCAAGGCTGTCAGACATCGTACTCTACCTTTGCTCCGAGCTTTTCGAGGGTTTGCCAGAAGTGGGTGTATGTCTTGGAAACGCATTCCGCTCCGTCGATAACGGTATCACCGATAGCCGCTCCCAACAGGCTGAATGCCATTGCAATACGGTGGTCTCCGAAACTGTCTATGGTTGCGCCCACAGGTTTTCCGCCGTTGATAAGCAGCATATCATCATCTTCAGTTACCGCGATGTTCATTCTTTCCAATCCTTCTCTGACAGCTGTAACGCGGTTGGATTCCTTGAACCTGGCGCGGCGAATTCCGTAAAGCCGGCTTTGTCCGTTTGCCAGGGCTGCTACTACAGCTACAGTCGGCAGCAGGTCGATACAGTCGGTCAGGTCTGCCTTAATGGGTTTAAAATTGGAACGGCTGGCAGTGATGATTTCTTTTTTGGTTTGCATCGAAGCTCCCATTTTGCTGAGCAGGTTCAAGATTACGCGGTCTCCCTGGATACTGTTGAGACTGAGCCCGGTTACTGCGGTGCTTCCCGTCATCGCTCCTGCCGCCAACAGGTATGAAGCCGTAGACCAGTCTCCCTCGACTGTGTAATCGGCTGTTTTATATGGCCTGAAATCGCTGGTAAAAAATTGCAGGGTGGGAGAAGCAATTATGTCTATGCCGAATTCTTTCATACAACCGAGCGTCATTTCGATATAAGGGCCGGATTCGGGTGGGGTGGTGAGCCTGATGTTCAAGCCGGCCTCCGCCAGCGGGCATAAAAACAAGAGGGCGGAAACGAATTGGGAACTGACGTCTCCGGTCATGCTTACGTTACCACCCCAGAACTTTCCCTCGTCGACAACAACTGTCGAATCTTCCAGGTAGCATTTGATTTTAAGTTTATTAAGAGCGGTAACCAGCGGTTCGATAGGCCGCTTGGCGAGCGACGAACTCGGAACCAGACGGCATTTCCCGGGGATAATTGATGAGAGGGCGGTCATAAAGCGCAAGGTTGCCGCGGAGTCCCGGCAATAAATATCGCCTTCGGGAGCGTGGAAACGTCCGCCGCTTACTTCCCAGCAATCGTTGTTTTTCGCTATCTTGATGCCGACTTTTCCGAGGGCTTCACTGGCAGCCTCCGTATCGTCGCATATAAGCGGATTGATAATTCTGCTTTTTCCTTTGGTCAGGGCAGCGCACATCAGACTGCGGATGGTGTAACTTTTAGAGGGGGGAACAACCGCTCTCCCTCGTAATTCGCTTTTATTGATTCTTACTCTCATAATTCTTAACCTTCTCTATTATTAAATCTGCCGTAGCATCGATACCGAGGTTCGACGAATCTACAGTTACATCAGCAGCCCTTTCATAGAACGGCTGTCTGAATGACATCAATTCTCTGATTGTCTGCGCTTTATCCTTGCTGCCGGCCAATAGCGGCCTGACAGCCGCGCCCGCGGAAACCCTTTTTTCGATAACATCGAATGACACTGTCAGTAATACTATGACGGCTTTTTTCTTGAGCCTGTCGATATTAATCCTGTTCAATACTATTCCGCCGCCGCAGGCGATAACCTGATTATCCTGCTCTGCGATTTCCCTGGTGACATCGATTTCCAGTTGTCTGAAGGCGATTTCCCCGTCGTCTTTAAAAATATCGGCGACGCTTTTAGCCGCTCTTTGTTCGATAAGAACATCCATTTCAACCAGCGTCTTGCCCAGTTTTCCGGCAATAGCCTTGGCAATGGTAGTCTTGCCTGTACCCATAAAGCCTATCAATGCGATATTCGTCTTCAATTTATCAACCCCGAACAATATATATACATATTATAATAATAAGGCATTGTTTAACAAATCCGACAAGCTATCAATTCAACAGCAAAATTCATTTTATTACCGGATTGTTACTTTATTGTAATATAACAATTATATTTGAGCGGCCGTTTTTAATAATTTAGCCGCTGCATTTTTCATGATATTTACCGGCGCTTTTACACCGGTCCACAGTTCGAAAGCCAGAGCCCCCTGCCATATCAGCATATCCAGTCCGCCGATTACTACCGCTCCTGCCTTCTCGGCATCCTCAATCAATCTTGTTTTTTCGGGATTATAAATAACATCGAAAACCACCAGTCCGGGTTTAATCAATTTCCGGGGTACGAGGGTCTTATCCGCATCGGGGTTCATACCGACGCTGGTGGCATTGACCAGAATATCGGCATACTCCAATGCCTGTTTCAGGTTGTTTTCGTTCAGCTCCGTTGCCAAAGTTTTGTTTTTTGAATACCGGGATAGATTTGAGACCAGTTTACCGGCTTCTTCTATCGTCCGGCTGCGGCTCATCACATTTATTTCGGCGGCCTTTTCTGCCAATGTGAATGCAATAGCTCTCGAAACGCCTCCGGCGCCGAGGATGACAACCTTTTTATCCGAGGGGTCTATATCCTTTGCTGATAGAGATTTGAGAAATCCGGCGGCATCGGTGTTATAACCCTTAAGACGTCCGTTGTCGTTTACAATTGTGTTAACGGCGCCGATTTTTTCTGCCATCGGTTCCAGTTCGTCAATAAGTGGGATAACGGCAACCTTGTGCGGTATGGTAACGTTAATCCCGCGCAAATTCAGGCTCCTTAATCCGGTTATGGCTCCGGGAAGGTTTCCGGCAGTTACTTTAAACGGCAGGTAAACATAATCCAGTCCCGCTTTTTTAAAGGCGGCATTATGCATTGCCGGCGACAAGCTGTGTTCCACGGGGTCGCCGATGATACCGCAAATTCGGGTGCCGGCTGAAATCGTCGAAATCACTTTTTCACCATCCGGTATATTTCATGCATCTCTTTTACCGTTATCTGCCCTGCAGCCGATTCCGCGCCTCTTTCCAGCGCGGCATAGGTAAAATCGCCCCCGATAAGCGGGCAGAGAATGCGGCTGGATACTCCCTTGTCCCCCATAGCGAAAGCAACAATCCTTTTTAGCGGGAATTCAGGAATCAGTCTTAATACAGTAAAATTGTCCTCCGCCTTAGCTGCAAAAGTGACAATTTTACAGATATCGGCGCCGGCGGCAATCTGACTCGATACGATGTCTTTCAGTTCGTCGAATATCGGTGTCTCGGTAGTGTTATGAGATGATATCAGGCATACGGCTTTTCGTTTTATAACCGGCACGATTTTATCCAGTCCGGGAGTTGCCAGTTCTATATCTATGACAGCCGCTCCCAGCGAAAGCGCTTTAAACAACTCTTCAATCCTCCTGTCCTCGCTGCCCTGCCAGCTTCCGCCTTCTTCCTTTCGGCGATTGCAGGCAATCCACAGTTTCGGAAGTCCCGATGCCGCTTCCTGCCAGCCGTTGCCGATAAGGTCGATGCGCACCTCGAATAAATCCGCCATCCCTGCTATTTGCGAAATATCGGCGTTTCTGTCTGCAATGACTGCGCAGATGCGGTTTTTTTCCATTTATCCTGCTATCGCCTCCATGATATACCCAATATCTACTTCATCTGTCAGGTAAACATCTCCTATATTGTGAGGCAGGGCGAATCTGATATTCCCGCCTGTAATCTTCTTGTCATGTCGCATTGCCTTCAGTACGCTATCCTTATCCATTTCCGGCATCTTCGTCGGCAGCCCGCAATCCGATAGCAATTTTTCAAGCTTTTTCAGTTCACGCTCTTCAAATGTTCCCATTTTAAGCGAGATTTTGGCTTCGGCTATCATGCCGATAGATACCGCCTGCCCATGCGCTATCCTGAAAGCGGATACTGTCTCGACGGCATGTCCCAGCGTATGGCCGAAATTCAGTATATTTCTTAAACCGGTATCCATCTCATCCTGCATTACGACGCATGCCTTGATACCGGCAGCGCGGAAAACCATCTCTTCTATTGTATCTTCATCCCGCCCGTTAATTTTATCAAGGTTTTGTTCAATAAAAGTAAAGAATTCCCTGTCCCTGATAACGGCGCTTTTAATTACTTCGGCCATGCCGTTAGCAAACTCATTCTGAGGCAGTGTCTTCAGTGTCGCCGTGTCTGAAATTACCATCCTGGGCTGGTAGAAAGTCCCTATTTTATTTTTGATTTTTCCATGGTCAACCGCCACCTTGCCGCCGATGCTGCTGTCTACCTGTGCCAGCAGGGTAGTGGGTATCTGTACCAGCGGCACCCCGCGCATGTAGGTTGATGCTACAAATCCGGACAGGTCTCCGATAACGCCCCCTCCAAGCGCCAGTATCGGTGTATTGCGTTCGGCAAAACACTCTGTAAGCTCCTGATATAACCTGCCGGCGCTATCAAGAGACTTATATTCTTCCCCGTCGGGCACTGTCAGCAGGTTTGCAGTCAAACCCCCGTTCGACAGATTTTCTTTTACCTTGTTTCCGTATAATTTATCGACGGTCGGATTGGTAATAATTACATATTTTTTTGCCGGTATAGCCTCCCGGAGCAGGTTGGCTGTCCGGTCGAGCAAACCGCTGCCTATCAGGATATCGTAGCTTCTGTCTCCCAGTTCTACCTTCAGTGATTTCATTTAACTGTTTTTCTTCTTATAGCCGTTAATTATCTTACTGATGCTTAGCGAGGCATCGATGACATCTTTCAGTTCATCCGGCGTTATCATCTGCTTGGCATCGACAATGGCTTCTTTCGGATTGTAATGGGCTTCGATAACCAGTCCGTGCGCGCCGATAGCAATGGCGGCGCAGCTCAAGTCGAATATCAGGTCGCGGCGGCCGGCGGCGTGGCTGGGGTCGACAATAATCGGAAGATAAGTTTCTCTTTTAATAACGGGTACCGCTCCCAAGTCCAAAGTGTACCTGGTATAACTGTTTCCCTTGCCTACGGGTACAATGCCGCGTTCGCACAAGATTACATCCTTGTTGCCCTCGGCAACGATATATTCGGAAAAAGAGAGGAATTCCTCGACGCTGGCGCCGAAATGCCTTTTCAAAAGAACCGGTTTACCGGTTTTGCCGACTCTGCTTAAGAGGTCCTGGTCGTACATGTTCCTGGCGCCGATCTGGAGTATATCAACATATTCGGCTATAAGTTCCGTTTGATTTTCTCCCCTGACCTCGGTCATAACCGGCATTCCGTACTCATGTCCGGCAGCGCGCAGCCATTCGAGGGCTTCCCTGGCTTCGCTTTCGCCGCGCGAACCGAGCCCCTGGAAGGAATGCACCGAGCTTCTCGGTTTATATATCCCGCCTCTCAGTATCCGGGCTCCGGCGGCTTTTACCTCTTTTGCAATCCGGAAAACCTGCTCCCTGCTTTCTACGGCACAGGGTCCGGCCATGATGACCGGTTCATCTCCGCCGATGCGAACATCGCCGACTTTAACGATGCGGCTTTGCTCAATTTCGATAATTGACTCGCTATAATCGCGGCTGATGAGTTTATACGGAGTTTCCACCATCCTGGCTTCTTTTACCCCCGGCATCAACGCCAGATTGGCAAAGGATATCCTGCTCTCATCTCCGATCAGTCCGATGATCGTCCTGAATTCGCCCTGAGAGACATCGACTCTTAAACCGTGTTTCTTAACCTCATCGATGACGTCTTTAATCTGTTCCTTGGTGGCGCCTTTTTCCATTATTATCATGGCTGCTGTTCCTCCCGTCTCTTTTTTATTCTATATCTTATGCTCGAATAAAGTCCATTATTTAAAATAAAAAATCCTCCCGCCGGGAGGATTTTTAAAGATTTACTTATAATTAATGCTTCAGCAGATCAATCAAATACCCCCCGGGTGCCCTTTCGGCACCAGGTAAACATATAATAATATGTATAGTATGCGGAGGTATTTTTGTTTAACATAATTATTTTATACCTGACTAATCTAACTATGTGGAATATAACACTGTAAAAAACATTTGTCAAGGAAGGGTATTTTCTGCTATTATATCTGGTAATTATATAAATATTTACGAGCTCAAGGTTATTGACACAGGGTTCATTCCTGTGTTAGACTAAAATGCTGTTGCTAGCCACCTCAGCATTTGTAATTGGCTGGATAAATTTCTGGCCGATTCGATTGGCGAGTAAAGGATGAGCCAAAAGCTCATCCTTTGAAATTGTTTGGCTAAGGGGGATAAGTTGCCCACAGTAAATCAGTTAGTAAGAAAAGGACGCGTAAAGGGTACTAAGAAGACTAGGACACCGGCTCTTAGATATACCTTTAATTCTTTGAAAAACAGGATGGTAAAAGGGGAAGGTTCTCCTCAGAAACGCGGTGTTTGCGTACAGGTGAAAACCACTACCCCGAAAAAACCTAATTCTGCTTTACGCAAAATTGCCAGAGTCAGGCTTACCAATCATATGGAAGTTACAGCTTATATTCCCGGCGAGGGGCATGAGCTGCAAGAACATTCCGTAGTACTTATTCGAGGCGGACGTGTTCCGGATTTACCCGGTGTCCGCTATCATATTGTAAGAGGGACGCTGGATACCAGTGGCGTAGCTAACCGTAAACAGGGCCGCAGTAAATACGGCAGCAAACGGGAAAAGAAAGCTAAGGGAGCCTAGTTAGGAGGAAGCATGCCAAGGCGGGCAGTTGTTAAGAGAAAAGAAGTTCAACCTGATTCCAAGTTTAATAACGTGATGATCAGCAGGTTGGTAAATAAGGTAATGGTCGGCGGCAAAAAGACTACCGCAGAGCGTGTAGTTTACAATGCGCTCGATATTATTAACGAACGGGAAGGTAAAGAGCCTGTCGGGGTGATGGAATTGGGTTTACGTAATGCCACTCCGTTACTCGAAGTGAAACCCCGCCGTGTCGGTGGCGCCACCTATCAGGTTCCCGTGGAAGTCAGGCCGGGCAGGAATACGGCTCTTGCGATCAGGTGGATATTGAAGTCGGCCAAGTCAAGGTCCGGTAAATCGATGGCGGAAAAACTGGCAGCGGAACTGATCGATGCATCCAAGGGACAGGGCGCTGCTGTAAAGAAAAGAGAAGATACTCATAAGATGGCGGAGGCCAACAGGGCTTTTGCGCACTACAGATGGTGATGATTTGGGGATTACAACCATATTAAATAAAGAAGAAATAAATAAAGAAGAAATAACAGCGGAATCAAAAAAAGGAACCACGAGCATGTCTCCCAGAAGTTTTCCTTTAGATAAAATACGTAATATAGGGATTATTGCCCATATCGATGCCGGTAAAACCACCGTCACCGAGAGGATACTCTATTTCACGGGCAGAACCTATAAAATAGGCGAGACCCATGAGGGTACCGCGGTGATGGATTGGATGGAGCAGGAACGCGCCAGGGGTATTACCATTACATCGGCTGCAACAACCTGCCATTGGAAGGATATCCGTATCAATATCATCGATACGCCGGGACATGTCGATTTTACGGCCGAGGTCGAGCGCAGTCTCAGGGTGCTTGACGGCGGCGTAGTCGTTTTCGACGGTGTTGCTGGTGTGGAGGCGCAATCGGAAACGGTTTGGAGGCAGGCAGACAGGTATCATGTTCCCAGGGTTTGTTTCGTCAATAAAATGGACAGGATCGGGGCTAACTTCGAGCGCTGTGTCTCTATGATAAAAGACCGCTTGAAAGCCAAGCCCCTTGTAATACAGCTTCCGATGGGGAAAGAGGACACATTTAAGGGTGTCATCGATGTTATAGAAATGAAAGCCTGGTTCATGAGCGGGAAGCCGGATGACCAGCCGCAGGAAGTAGAGATACCGGAGAACGAGAAAGCCACCCTGGAGAAATACAGGCATGAACTTATCGAAAGTCTTTCGGAATTCGACGATCACATTATGAATTCATACCTGGACGGCGCAGAAATCACCACCTCCGATATCAGGTCTGCTATCAGAAGGGTTACGCTGGCAAATAAAGCTATCCCTGTTTTATGCGGCAGCGCGCTGAAGAATAAAGGAGTTACACTGCTCCTGGATGCTGTGAAAGCCTATTTGCCTTCGCCTCTCGATATGCCTGCGGTAGAGGGAAAGAAGCCTTCTACTGGCGAAGAGATTGTCTGTCCCGTAGAGGACGATGCACCTTTTGCGGCATTGGCTTTTAAAGTCGTAGCCGATCCTTTCGTCGGGCGGCTGGTTTATTTGAGGGTTTATTCCGGAAAGATAAAAGCGGGAGCACAGGTTTATAATTCAACCCGCGGCAAGAAAGAGCGTATCGGACGCTTGCTGATAATGCATGCCAATCGCCATGAGGAAATAGATGAAACCGATACCGGTTCGATTGTGGCGGCGATGGGTCTCAAGGATACTTTTACCGGTGATACGTTATGCGATATGGCGAACCAGGTTTTACTGGAATCAATCAAGTTCCCGATTCCGGTAATCTCCGTAGCCATCGAGCCGAAAACAAGGGCTGACAGGGATAAGCTGGGTGAAGCGCTGCAGAAGATGACCGAAGAGGATCCTACTTTTAAGGTCAACTACAATGAAGAAACCGGGCAAACGGTCATTTCGGGCATGGGAGAACTCCATCTCGAAGTTATTGTAAGCCGCTTACTGAGCGAATATAAGGTAGAAGCCCAGGTCGGGCAGCCGAGGGTTGCCTATAAGGAAACTATTACTGCGCCCGTTAAGGCGGAAGGCAAGTTCGTCAGGCAATCCGGCGGTCACGGTCAATACGGCCATATTCGTATCGAGATGGAACCGCTGGAACGCGGCAGCGGTTTTCAGTTCGTGGATTCTATCAAAGGCGGCGTTTTATCCAGGTCGTTTATAGTGGCTGCCGAACAGGGTATCCGGGAGGCTGTCGAGACCGGCGGAGTAGCCGGCTATCCGGTCATAGATATTAAAATTAATTTATACGATGGCAGCTACCACGAGGTGGATTCTTCCGAGATGGCTTTCAAGATGGCCGGTTCAATGGCTTTCAAAGATGGTGTTAAGAAAGGGCATCCGGTAATACTGGAACCCTTGATGAAGCTGGAAGTTGTTACTCCGGGGCAATTCCTCGGTGATATAATAGGGGATATCAGTTCCCGCAGGGGTAACGTAGAACATATAGAGACTTTCGGGGATACTATGACCGTTCGTTGCCATGTCCCTCTGGCAGAGGTGTTCGGTTACACTACCAGCCTAAGGTCAATGACTCAGGGCAGGGCGACACATTCTATGGAATTCTACCGGTATCAGGAGATGCCGGCTCAATTAGCCAGCGAGTTAAAATCTAGGCTCGCCGGGGAAAGTTAGCTAGATCTGGAGCAGAATATAAATGGCAAAACAGAAAATAAGAATCAAGCTGAAGGGTTTCGATCATAAAATACTGGATCAGGCAGCGCAACAGATAGTCGGCGCCCTGGAAAGAACCGGAGCGGTTACCGTCGGGCCGGTTCCTCTGCCTACCCGCATAAGAAGGTTCAGCGTTATCCGCTCGTCTTTTATCGACAAGGATTCGCAGGAAGCCTTCGAAATGAGAACTCACAAAAGACTTATAGACATAGTCGAAACTACTTCCAAGACTATAGATGCCCTGACGAATCTAAATTTACCGTCGGGTGTTTCCATAGATATTAAGTTATAGAAGAGTAATAAATTATGATACAGGGAATTATCGGACGCAAATTAGGGATGACCCAATTATTCAGGGAAGATGGCGTAGCTGAAGCGGTTACTGTTATCGATGCCAGCCCCTGTGCCGTGGTGCAGGTAAAAACAGTTGAAAAAGAAGGCTATAATGCCGTTCAGCTCGGATACGGCAAAGCCAAAAAGCTGACTTCTCCTGTTAAGGGGCATCTTAAAGGGACTGGGGATTTTAACTGGCTTCGTGAATTCAGAATGGATGAAATCGAAGGTATCAATGTCGGCGATAAAGTCGATGTCGGCATATTCCAACCGGGGGATACGGTGGATGTCACCGGTATATCCAAGGGTAGGGGTTTTGCCGGTGTGGTAAAGCGCCATGGCTTTTCTGGCGGTCCGAAAACACACGGTCAATCCGACAGGTGGAGAGCGCCCGGTTCAATCGGTTCGGGTACCACTCCGGGAAGAGTCAAAAAGGGTATGCGTATGGCAGGGCGTATGGGCAATCAGAGGGTTACCGCTCGTAACCTGGTGGTAGTTAAAGCCGACGCCGAGCGCAACATTCTCGTGGTAAGGGGAGCTGTTCCCGGTGCAAATAACGGAATAATACTTATAGGGAAATCAGGTAAATAAGATATGCAGATTCCAGTTTACAGTATGTCAGGGGAAGTAATTAAACAAATCGATGTCAGCGATGATGTTTTTACAGTGCCTTTTAATGAGGCGGTAGTGCATCAGGCTGTCGTAAGGCAATTGGCAAATGCCCGCCAGGGAACGGCATGCACAAAAACCCGCGGTGAAGTAGCCGGAAGCAACAGGAAACTCTATCGCCAGAAGCATACCGGAAACGCCCGCGCCGGAAACGCAAAGTCTCCGCTGCGCCGCGGCGGCGGCACAATCTTCGGCCCGAAACCGAGGAGTTACCAGCAGGCAATGCCCAAGAAGATGCGTCGCCTGGCTATCAGGAGCGTCCTCTCGGCAAAACTTAAGGATAACGAACTGATTGTTCTTGAAGACCTCGATTTTACTGAACCGAAAACGAAGGAAATGGCAAGGGTCCTGTCTGCCTTGAATATCGATAAATCGGCGCTGGTTGCCACAAGTGAAATGAAACTGAATGTAATCAAGTCGGCACGCAATATCCCGGATGTAAAAATGATGCCTGCCAATTTGTTGAATGTAGTCGATATGACTTCCCATAAAGTACTGCTGTTAACCGAAGCGGCTGTCCGTCAGGTAGAGCAGTTGTGGGGCAAGGAGGGCGACTAACCATGCATTTATACGAAGTATTACGCGAACCCTCGATAACAGAAAAAGGAACGATATTGCAGGCCGAGGGAAAGTACGTTTTTAAAGTCGCCGATAAAGCGACCAAACCGCAGATAAAGCAGGCTGTCGAAGCCGCCTTCAAGGTTAAAGTGAAATCGGTAAACATAGTAAGGGTATCCGGCAGGAAGAGAAGAATGGGTAATCGCATAGTAACCGAATCTTCGTGGAAGAAAGCGATCGTTACTCTTCAGCCCGGTGATAAGATAGAACTATTCGAAGGTGTTTAAGGAGATTATATAGAAGTGGCACTTAAATCATATAATCCAACTTCCCCGGGCAGACGCAACATGACCGGCGCAAGCTTTGAAGAAATTACCAAGAGCAAGCCTGAAAAATCGCTGTTACTGTCCGTTAAGAAGAGTGGAGGAAGAAATAACCAGGGAAAGTTAACGGTCAGACATCGCGGCGGCGGTATGAAGCACCGTATTCGCATTGTCGATTTCAAGCGCGATAAAATCGGTGTTCCCGGCAGGGTGGCAGCGATAGAATACGACCCGGGTCGTTCCGCTTATCTGGCGCTTATATTCTATGCCGACGGCGAAAAGAGATACATATTATCTCCCATCGGGCTTGGTGTAGACGATGTCATTAACACCGGTGAAGGCGCCGAATTCAAGCCGGGTAATGCCATGCCATTGAGAGCGATGCCGGGCGGTACCATGATTCACAACATCGAACTGATTGCCGGCGGTGGTGCCAAAATGGTTCGCAGCGCCGGTGCTGCGGCACAGCTTATGGCGAAGGAAGGCGATTTTACTTTGCTGCGTTTGCCCTCCGGCGAAATGCGCCGTGTAAGCAGCGATTGTATAGCGACCATCGGACAGGTGGGCAATATAGACCATCAGAATATAAAACTGGGTAAAGCGGGCAGAAAAAGGCTTATGGGCTGGCGCCCGACTGTCAGGGGTTCGGCGATGACTCCGCGCGACCATCCGCATGGCGGCGGTGAAGGCCGGTCTCCCGTCGGAATGCCCGGTCCCAAGACTCCCTGGGGTAAACCTGCATTAGGATACAAGACCAGGAAAGCCAAATCTTCCGACAAGATGATTGTTAAACGTCGAGGTAAATAAGAGATATGTCTAGATCAATAAAAAAAGGGCCTGCAGTTAATGCCAAACTGATGAAAAAGGTTGAAGCGGCAAACGCCTCGAAACAAAAAGTACTGATAAAAACATGGGCGCGCAGTTCTACTATACTGCCCGAGATGGTAGGATTGAATAT
This sequence comes from uncultured Dehalococcoidales bacterium, assembly GCA_964399425.1. Classification (GTDB taxonomy): domain Bacteria; phylum Chloroflexota; class Dehalococcoidia; order Dehalococcoidales; family UBA5627; genus UBA5627. The sequence continues at coordinate 16,282 of CAYNQR010000008.1, forward strand.
AGGGGTGTACGATGGGCGCAGGCACGTGCCTATCTTTGTGACGGAAAACATGGTCGGGCATAAACTCGGTGAGTTTGCTCCCACCAGAACTTTCAGGGGGCATGTATCCAAAGCAGATAAAGCTGCTAAAAAATAAATGATTTAAGGTTATAAACAGGGTTTAATTATGAGAATTAAAGCAGTATCCAGAAATACAGGGTTATCGCCTCGTAAAGTGAGGCTGCTTATCGATATGGTGCGAGGGAAGAAGGTTGAGGATGCCCTTAACATTCTGAAGTTCACACCGACACCGCAGGCAAAGGTAGTGGCCAAGGCTGTTAAATCGGCGGCGGCCAATGCCGAGAACAATTTCCATATGGATCCTGCGGAATTAAAGGTCGTAACTATATATGCGGACGAAGCACAGAGTATGAGAAGATTTCGCGCATCGGCTAGAGGGAGAGCAGCCCGTTTTAAGAAAAGATCTAGCCATATTACCGTTATTGTTGCGGAGCAGGAGGCTTAATGGGACGTAAGGTTCATCCATTCGGGTTTAGAATTGGTACCACTCGTGATTGGCAGGCCAAATGGTATGCCGATAAACACTATGCGGATTTCTTGCAGGAAGATGTGAAAATCCGTCAGGCAGTTCGGGACAGATATTCCGAAGCCGGGGTTTCGCTGGTAGAAATCGAACGTCAGGCGAGCAAAGTAGCGGTAACGATATACACGGCACGTCCCGGTATTGTTATCGGGCGCGGCGGGCAGAGAGTAGATGAAGTCAGGCGTTTTCTGGAATCCCTGATAGATAAAAAGATACAGTTGAATATACAGGAAATCAGGCAACCCGAGTTGGATGCTTACCTGGTAGCCAGGTCTATAGCCGAGCAAATCGAGCGTCGTATCGCTTATCGCAGAGCTATGAAACAGTCCATCTTCCGTACCTTGCAGGCCGGTGCTCTCGGTATGAAAATAAAATGCTCGGGAAGATTGGCAGGCGCCGAAATCGCCCGCAGCCAGATGATGCACCAGGGAAGGGTTCCTCTGCATACATTGAGGGCTGATGTGGATTACGGTTTTACCGAAGCGCATACTACAATGGGGCGCATCGGTATTAAAGTGTGGATATACAGGGGAGATGTTCTTCCGGAAATTGCCAGCGATATAATCGAAGAGTCTCCGTTTAGTGTAGTTAATGAACAGGATATGACTGAGGAAAAAATCGTTTCCGAAGCTGGAGAAGAAGCTGTAGCTACAGAGGAGAAAGCGGAAGCGACGGAAAAACCGAAGGCTAAACGTGCGGTTAAGGTCAAAGCGGTTGAGAAGACGGAAGAGACCGAAGAAAAACCTGCCGAGGAAGTGCCTGCCGGAGAAATAGAACAGGCTGCCAAACCGAAAACGAGGCGTAAAACCAAGGTTGAAGAAAGTGCGGAAGAAGCAGCCGAAAAACCGGTAAAGAAAGAAAAGAAGGCGGATACCTCCGAAGAGACAGTTGAAAAACCGGTAAAGGCAAGAGCAAAGAAAAAGGATGCAAGTGAAGAGGCTTAGCCTCCGAATTTGATAGATAGAGGGGAGACCGATGTTACAACCGAAACGGGTTAAATACCGTAAAAGTCATAAAGGACACCGTCGTGGAAGGGCTCATGCCGGAGCGACGATATTATTTGGGGATTTTGGATTACAGGCAGTAGAGCCGGCGTGGATAACGGCAAGGCAAATAGAAGCTGCCAGGCGTGCCATGGTTCGATATATTCGCCGCGGCGGCAAAGTATGGATACGTATTTTCCCGGACCATCCGGTTACCGCCAAACCGGCTGAAACCAGGCAGGGAGGCGGCAAGGGTTCTCCCGACCACTGGGTAGCCATCGTCAGGCCGGGAAGAATATTATTCGAACTGAGCGGCATTCCGGAGGATGTCGCCAAGGAAGCGATGCGACTTGCGGCATATAAACTGCCGATTCATACCAAGTTCCTGGTCAAAGACAGCGGCATCGAATCTGCTAGCGACTCGGAACAAAAGGAGTTAACTCAAGTTGAAAGCTAAGGAATTACGAGCTCTCGGGGATGAGGAATTAAAAAAGAAGCTGGATGAGGCTTATAAAGAGTTCTTTACCCTGCGTTTTCAGGCTGCGACCAAGCAGCTCAAGAACCATCGCGAGCCCCCCAGGGCTAAGAAAGAGATCGCTCTGTTAAAAACTATTATACGTGAAAGGGAACTGGGGATAAGGTAGGAAGACCTATGGAAACTAATAAAAAAGTCAGGGTCGGCCATGTAGTCGGCGTTAAGATGGACAAGACGGCGGTCGTTGCGATCGAGACATTGAAACATCATCCGTTATACGGCAAGACAATAAAGAAAGTCGTAAAATACAAGGTTCACGACGAAAACAATACCTGTAAATTGGGAGATAAAGTAAAAATAATCGAAACCCGCCCTCTTTCGAAGGAAAAAAGGTGGAGGGTATCGGAAGTGATAACCAGGAAAGAAGTAGCTGAGGTTAAACCTCAAGAAATAATCTAAAAGGGATATACTTAGATGATTCAAACCTATACCAGGCTTAAAGTTGCAGATAATACCGGCGCCAGACAATTGATGTGCATCAATGTGCTGGGTGGTACGGGAAGAAGGTATGCCGTAGCCGGCGATATAATTGTCGCTGCGGTCAAAAAATCCATTCCCGAAGCCCAGGTGAAAGCGGGGGAAGTGGTAAAGGCGGTAGTGGTACGCTGTGCATGTCCTCACAGGCGTCCGGATGGTTCATATATAAAATTTGATGAAAATGCGGCAGTTATACTTGCTGATGAAAGCAATCCCAAAGGGACCAGAATCTTTGGCCCGGTAGCCCGGGAACTGAGAGATAAGAATTTTACCAAGATTATCTCGCTGGCACCCGAGGTATTATAGGGAGTTATTTGTAGAGATGAATATCAGGAAAAACGATACTGTTCTGGTAATTGCCGGAAAAGACAGGGGTAAAAAGGGAAAGGTCAGATTTGTCTTTCCCAAGAAGAAACGTATTATCGTAGAGGGTATAAATTTTATTAAAAGACATGCCCGTCCGACCGGTCAGGCAAGACAGGCCGGAATCATTGAACGCGAAGAATCAATCAACATATCGAATGTTATGATACTTTGCGAAAAATGTCATAATCCGGTGCGCGTGGGATATAAAACCCTGGAGGATGGCAAGAGGGTACGTTACTGTAAATCCTGCCAGGAGGTGATTGATTAAATGGCGGCACTGAAAGAAAGATATAAAAATGAGGTCGTTCCCGGATTAATGGAACGCTACGGATATACCAATGTTATGCGTGTTCCCCGCCTTGAAAAGGTTGTTATAAACATCGGCATGGGTGAAGCGATTGCCAATGCCAAGGCGATGGAAGCTGCCGAAAGAGATCTGGTAGCTATCTGCGGACAGCACCCGGTAATTACCCGTTCCAAGAGGTCTATTGCTGCCTTTAAATTAAGGGTAGGGATGCCGATAGGCTTGAAGGTAACGCTGCGCGGCGAAAGGATGTATCATTTCCTCGATAAACTGATGAACGTCGTTCTGCCTCGTATCAGGGAATTCAACGGTGTGCCGCGTTACGGCTTTGACGGTTTTGGTAATTATTCACTCGGATTTAAAGAGCAGACGGTTTTCCCCGAGATAAGCTTTGAAGCTGTAGATAAATTGAGGGGTTTGGAAATTACCATTGTTACCAAGGCCAGAACAGACGAAGAAGGCAGGCAGCTTCTGGAAATGCTGGGAATGCCTTTTACGAAAGAGGAAGAATAAGTGGCAAAGAAATCGAAAATTGCAAAATCACTGCGCACTCCCAAGTTCGGCGTACAGCAGCACAACCGCTGCCGTTTATGCGGCAGACCGCATGCATATATCAGGTTGTTCGGCATATGCCGTATATGTTTCAGGAAGTTAGCCCTGGCAGGGCAGGTTCCGGGAGTAAAGAAAGCCAGCTGGTAGACAGACTGGTTAAATGTAAGAATAAGGAGTACAGGGGATGGCTGTCACAGATCCAATTGCAGATATGTTAACACGAATACGCAACGCCGGTATGGCGCGGCATGATTCGGTCCCTATACCATCCTCAAGGATGAAGCTGTATATTACTAAAATCCTCAAACAGGAGGGTTTTATCGCTGATTATGAGGTTATAGGTAGCCGTACGCAGAGACAGATAAAAGTAGTCTTGAAATACGCTGAGAAAAATCAGCCGCTTATTTCAGGCCTTAAAAGAGTCAGTAAACCCGGTTTGAGGGTTTATGTCCAGAATTCCGAGATTCCTCGCGTTTACGGCGGGTTGGGGATTTCCATAATTTCAACATCTAAGGGTGTTATGACCGGCAAGAAAGCCTGGCACCAGGGAATCGGCGGCGAGCTTTTATGCTATGTCTGGTAAAGAAATCTTGAGGTATGATTATATATGTCTAGGATAGGTAAAATGCCAATAGCTATGCCGAAGGGCGTAGAAGTAAAAATAAATGAAGGCAGGGTTGTCGTGAAAGGCCCGAAAGGGACACTGGAGCGTACGTTCAACCCGGAGATGTCTATCAACATGGAGGATGGTTTCCTGAAGGTCACCCGCCCCAGCGATGACAGACAGCATCGTGCTCTGCACGGATTGACCAGGACTCTGCTCGATAACATGGTAAAAGGCGTCAGTGACGGTTTCGAGAAAAATCTGGAAATCGTCGGTGTCGGTTACCGTGCGGAAATGGCAGGCGAGAAGCTGGTTTTACGTATCGGTTTTTCTCATGCCGTTGAAGTTGTTCCGCCCCCCGGTTTATCGATTGTACTGGATGGGCAAACAAAGATAAAAGTACGTGGAATCGACAAGGAGAAGGTCGGGCAGCTGGCTGCCGAAATCCGCGGCGTACATCCGCCGGACCATTATAAGGGCAAGGGTCTCAGATATGCCGGAGAGGTTGTACGTCTTAAAGCCGGTAAGACTGGTAAAGCCGGAGGGGGTAAGAAGTAGTGAGCAAAGATGTAGCTAGAGCGGGACGTTTAAAGAGGCACGCCAGGGTCAGGGCTAAAATAAGCGGTACAACCGAAAGGCCGCGCCTGTGTGTATATCGCAGTCTGCAGCATATTTATGCGCAGGTTATCGATGATACCAAGGGTTGCACCCTTGTTTCGGCTTCTACTGTCGACCCTGAAATAGCAAAGGGTACAGATGGAAAGAAAAAAACGGATCAGGCTGAAATGGTCGGTCTTTTGATAGCCAAGCGGGCTTTGGAAGCCGGAATAACACAGGTAGTGTTTGACCGCGGCGGATACAAATATCATGGCAGAGTCAAGACTCTTGCCGATGGAGCTCGCAAGGGCGGAATAAAATTCTAAGGAAGGGTTATTGAAGTGACCAAGAAGCTTGTAATAAAAAATAGAATAGACCCGTCGGAAATGGTGCTTAACGATAAACTTATCTACCTTAACCGGGTTTCGAAGGTTGTTAAAGGCGGTAAAAGGCTCAGTTTCAGCGCGCTTGTAGTAGCCGGTGACGGCAACGGTCATGTAGGGATCGGAACGGGCAAGTCGGCTGAAGTTCCCGACGCCATCAATAAAGCCGGTGCAGTTGCCAGAAAGAACCTCGTAAAGATTAAATTGTCGGGTACCACCATTCCCTATGAAACTGTTGTTAAATACGGAGCCGCAAAAGTTCTCTTAAAGCCGGCTTCTCCCGGTACCGGTATTATCGCCGGCGGCAGTGTCAGGGCAGTTGTGGAAGCTGCCGGAATCAAGGACATCCTGACAAAATCTCTGGGAAGCGCCAACAAAACCAATGTGGCAAAAGCCACTCTTCTGGGGCTCAGTCAGCTTAAAGATACCAGAGAGCAGGTTTCCCGCCGCAAGGGAATAATTACCGAGGCGACGGAATCCGGGGAGGTTGCCGATGTCTAAGTTGCGTATTACGCTGGTTAAAAGCGGTATCGGTTATGCCGAAGACCAGAAAAGGACTTTAACCGCTCTGGGTTTTAAACGATTGAATCAGAGTGTTGTGCTGGAAGATTCCTATGCCGTCAGGGGTATGATTCAGAAAGTAAGGCATCTGGTTAAAGTGGAGGAAGCAAACTAGTGAGGCAGGAATTATTATCACCGGCATCGGGGTCCAGGAAGGACCGCAAACGTGTCGGCCGTGGAAACGGCAGCGGTCACGGCACGTATTCCGGCAAAGGCTGCAAGGGGCAGAAATCGCGTGCCGGAAATAACAAGGTCAGGCCTGGTTTTGAAGGCGGGCAGCTGCCTTTAATTAAACGTCTTCCGCGAAAACGCGGTTTTACCAATATTTTCCGAATCGAATATGAAGTAGTCAATCTTGGCAGCCTCAACATTTTCGAGGCCGGCAGCGAGATTACAGCAGATAAACTGGTTGAGTCAGGAATTATTAAAAATACCAAAAAACCGCTAAAAATACTCTCACGCGGCGATTTAAATCAGTCGCTTACGGTGAAAGCGGATAAATTTTCAGCGGCTGCCAAAGCCAGGATAGAGGCTTGCGGCGGCACGGCGGTAGAGGTGACCAATGGCTAAGCCAAGGCTTCTGCAGGCAGCTATCGATGCCTTCAGACTGCCCGATTTGAGGCGGCGCCTTCTGGTTACGTTCGGCATACTGGTGGTATTCCGGCTGATAGCGCATGTTCCTCTACCCGGAGTAGATTCGGCTGCTCTGGCGACATTGTTCGAAAATAACGCAATTCTGGGAATGATGGACCTCTTCAGCGGCGGGGCAATGAAGAATTTCAGTGTCGCTGCTATGGGTGTTTATCCTTATATCACGGCTTCCATTATCATGACGGTAATGACGCCGGTTATTCCCAAATTACAGGCGATATCACAGGAAGGGGAAGCCGGTAAAAACAAGATAAGCCGTATAACCCATTGGTTGACGATTCCGCTGGCCGGGCTTGCCGGTTACGGACAACTGGCTATTTTACAGAATGCCGGGGCGGTAGCTGTTGCCGAGCCGCTGTTAACCGTAGCCATGATTATGACTATGATAGCCGGAACGATGTTCCTGGTGTGGCTGGGCGAGCAAATCACCGAATACGGTATCGGCAACGGTATCTCGATTATAATTTTTGCCGGCATTGTTGCCGGATTGCCTGAGATGGTAGGAGATTCTGTTTTGGCGGCACAACAGGGGCAGCTTGCCGGTTTAATCACCTTCTTCCTGGTAGGTTTGGCAACGACCATATTGATTGTTATCTTTACGGAAGCCCACAGGCGGATTCCGGTACAATATGCCAAGAGCGTATTCAAGAGCGGGCGCATGTACCGCCAGTCGGGCGCCAGCCATATTCCCTTGAGGGTAAATACCGCCGGTATGATACCCCTGATATTTGCTATGGCGCTGGTAATGTTTCCCGGCATTATTGCCAGTTACTTTCAGGATGCCGAAGCTCATAACTTCTGGTACTGGGTGGTGCAGATATTCAGCGCCGACACGGCTTTGCCATTAGGAATTATATATTGGGCTTTTTATTTTATACTGGTATTTGCTTTCGCCTTCTTTTATACCATGGTAATATTCCAGCAGCAGGACCTGCCGGGTGTCCTCCAGAGGCAGGGCGGTTTTGTCCCGGGTATCAGGCCAGGGAAACAGACATCCGCTTATTTGACGGGAGTTATAACCCGCATAACCTGGGGAGGGGCGCTCTTTTTGGCTGTTGTGGCGATAATGCCTTTCATTGTCAGCATGGTAAGTAATGTCAGCAATATGGTTTTGTCCAGTTTCGGTTTGCTGATTGTTGTCGGTGTCGTGCTGGATACCATGAAGCAGATGGAAGCCCAGCTTTCGATGAGACGATACGAAGGCTTTATAAAATAAAGGGAAACAAGGCGGAAAAAAGGTTGTTTATTATATTCCTTGGAGCCCCGGGTGCCGGCAAAGGCACTCAGGCAAGCAGCGTCGCTGAAGAATTTGGACTGGTCTCCATAGCAACCGGGGATTTATTCCGTCAGGCAGTCGAACGCGGGGACGGGTTGGGGGAAAAGGTAAAGGAATATATGCAAAAGGGGATTCTGGTCCCCAATGAGATAACGGTGCAGATGGTTTTAAATAAACTGGCGGCACCGGAGAGCCGGAACGGGGCTATCCTGGATGGATTCCCCAGGAACCTGGGACAGGCGGAAGCGCTCGACGAGGCTTTCAAAGAACAAAAAAAGAATATCGACAGTGTTGTATACATAAAAGTAGAAGAAAAGGAATTGATACGGCGCTTAAGCGGGCGTTGGGTGTGCCGCAGTTGCCAGTCGCCTTACAGTATTCAGGGGACTTTAACAGAAGAACAGAAAAAGTGCGCCAAATGCGGCGGTGAATTATATCAGAGGCCGGATGACAATCTGGAAACGATAACAAACCGGCTTAAGGTCTATTTTACCGAGACCTCGCCCTTGATAGAATATTACAAGAATTCAGGCAGGCTGATCGAGGTTGACGGAGAAGGGGAAGTCGGGGAAATAACGCAGAGGATTATCGAGGCTCTTCGCAGGAAAGCCTGAAAATAAATAATGAGTATAAGATTAAAATCCGGGAAGGAAATCGCGACGATGCGAATAGCCGGACGGATTGTAGCTGAAGTGTTGCTGGTGTTAAAAAACAGCGTGCAACCGGGAATGAAAACAAGGGAACTGGATGTGATAGCCGCAAGAGAGTTGAAAAGGCTGGGAGCAAAACCGTCGTTTAAGGGATACTACGGTTATCCTGCCAGTCTTTGCGTTTCGGTAAACGAAGAAATCGTTCACGGTATTCCCGGCGATAAAATTATAAAAAGCGGCGACATCGTTTCTATGGATGTCGGCTCGATATATGATGGTTACCAAGGTGATGCGGCGATAACGGTCGGAGTCGGTGAAATCAGCCCCAGGGCTGCGGAATTATTAAAGGTTACCGAAGGGGCACTGGCTGCCGGTATTTCCTCCGCCCGTAACGGCGCCAGGTTAGGCGATATCGGGGCGGCAATACAGGAATATGCCGAATTGAGAGCATTTTCGGTGGTGCGCGAATATACCGGGCATGGCATCGGCAGAGAGATGCACGAAGACCCGCTGATTCCCAATTTCGGCACCAGGGGAAGCGGTATAGAATTGAAAAAAGGAATGACGCTGGCTATCGAGCCGATGGTTAATATCGGGGATTGGCGTACCAAACCCGGCAAGGACGGTTGGGTGGTGTATACCGCCGATGGCAGTTTATCGGCGCATTTCGAACATACTATTGCTGTTACCGACGGTGAGCCAGAGGTGCTCACCGTATTATAAGGCTGGAAACTATGGGTAAAAAAGAGGCTATCGAAGTTGAAGGTGTGGTCGTTGAGGCTCTGCCGAATGCTACGTTCAATGTAGAGCTGGCAAACGGACATAGAGTTTTAGCCCATATTTCTGGTAAAATAAGAGTACATTATATTAGAATATTACCCGGTGATAAAGTACTAATCGAGTTATCGCCCTATGATTTAAATCGAGGGAGGATAACTTACCGTTTGAAATAGGCGGTTTATCCGGGCAAGATGAGTAAGAGGTTATAATGAAAGTTAGAGCATCAGTTAAAACAAGGTGTGAAAAATGCAAGATAGTTAAAAGACGCGGCGTGGTCAGAAATATCTGCACAAATCCCAAGCATAAGCAGCGTCAGGGTTAGACGGGTGTCTATAAGGAGGAATAAATGGCACGTATAGCCGGGGTTGATATCCCTAAAAATAAACAGATTAAATATGCATTGCAGTATATTCATGGTATAGGTCCGACCTTCAGCCAGAAGATACTGGATAAGGCCGGTATCGATCCGGTGACAAAGACGGACGACCTGACGGAAGCGGAAAATAACCGCCTTCGCGAAATAATCGACCGTGAGTATATCACCGAAGGGGAACTCAGGAAAGAAGTCACTTTAAATGTCAAACGCCTTATAGATATCGGCAGCTATCGCGGCTTAAGGCATCGCCGTAATCTTCCGTCGCACGGACAGAGGACGCGCACCAATGCGCGTACCAAGAAGGGCGAAAAGAAGACGGTAGCCGGCAGAGGGCAGAAACGCGGCATGGCCAAGACGTAGTATTAAGGGAGAAATAAAATAAATGGCACCTAATAAGAAAGTAAAAGCAAAAGTAAGTAAAAAAGACCGCAAGTCTATTCCGAGTGGAAGGGCTTATATACAGGCGACTTTTAACAATACGATAATATCCTTGACCGACCCTGCGGGGAACGTTATTTCGCAGGCCTCCGCCGGAGCCGCCGGTTTTAAGGGTTCGCGCAAAGGTACGCCGTTTGCAGCGCAGATGGCGGCTACCAATGCAGCCCATAAGGCTATGGAGCACGGTTTGCGGCAGGTGGACGTATATGTTAAGGGACCGGGCAGCGGTCGCGAAGCAGCTGTGCGCGCCTTGCAGGCTTCAGGGTTATATATTACCAGTATCAGGGATATAACTCCCATCCCGCACAATGGCTGCCGTGCGCCCAAAAGGAGGAGAGTCTAAAGAATGGCTAGATATAATGAAGCAGTTTGTCGTCTGTGCAGACGCAGTGGTGATAAGTTAATGCTTAAAGGCAGCCGGTGCATTGCCAAGTGCACTCTGGACAAGCGCCCCAAAGCTCCCGGGCCTCAACTCGGGCGTCGCCGCCGTCTCTCCGACCGCGGTGAGCAGCTGCGTGAAAAGCAGAAAGTGCGTTATAGCTACGGAGTGTTGGAAAGACAGTTCAAGCGTATATTCGCAGAAGCCGAGAGGAAAACCGGCATTACAGGTGAAAATCTACTGGTATTGCTTGAGATGCGTCTCGATAATGTAGTCTATCGTCTCGGATTTGCCGATTCGAGGGCTCAGGCCCGTCAGCTGGTACAGCACGGTCATTTCGACCTTAACGGTAAAAAGACCGATATTCCGTCCTGCTTCGTAAAAGAAGGAGACGTAATCAGCTGGCATGGTAAAAGCGTCAAGAGCGAGTATTACAAGATAATGTCGAAGTCACTTGGCAGCAAGACGGTTCCGGGGTGGTTGAACCTGGATAAAGAGAAAATCGTTGGTAAGGTATTATCTTTGCCGACGCCCGATGATATCGAGGCGAAATATAATATAGCGTCTGTAGTTGAGTACTACTCAAGATAGGCGGGCTGGCAAGGAGGTGGCGTTTGTTTGGTTTAGCTGTATCTAATATAGAATGTGTCGAGAGTAACGACAATTACGGGCGTTTTGTAGTCGAGCCGCTGGAGAAGGGTTTTGGAACCACCGTCGGCAATTCTCTGCGCCGTGTGCTTCTGGGGTTTCTTCCCGGAGCTGCCGTTACCAAAATCAGAATAGAGGGAGTTCAGCATGAGTTCGCTCCCATCCCGCATGTAAAAGAGGACGTGCTGGAGTTCATACTGAATGTCAAGGCGTTGCGTTTGAAAGCGCTCTCTGACAGGCCTGCCAGGTTATCGCTGGAGAAACAGAAAGAAGGCCCGATTTATGCAAGAGATATCAATCCTTCTATGGATTTCGAGATTATGAATCCCGATTTGTACCTGGCAACCGTAGATTCGCCGGAAGCACGCTTTTATGTGGATTTCGATGTGGAAATCGGTATGGGTTTTAAAGCCGCCGAATCGACGGATAATTTATCTGTGGGAACTATACCCATAGATGCCATATTTACACCGGTACGCAAGGTCAATTTCAATATACAACCGATGCATGTGGGTGAAACCTCCAGCCGTGAGCGTCTCGTCCTTGAGATATGGACTGATGGTACCATCGCCCCTTCGGATGCTATGAGCAATGCCGCGTCTATTCTGGTCGAGCAGATAACGCCGTTTGTCGAATACAGCCGGGTTTCGCAGATTGCCGAGGAGAAGAAGGCTTTAAGGGCATCGATTCCTCAGGATTTGTTCAACATGCCGGTAGAACAGCTCGACCTTTCCGTAAGAGCGATGAACTGCCTGCGCCGCAGCGGTATCAGCACCGTCGGGGAGCTGGTAAGCACCGGCGAGAAGGAGCTTTTAGGCTTACGTAATTTCGGGCAAAAATCGCGTCAGGAAGTACAGGACCGTCTCAAGACGCTCGGTCTCAATTTCTCCATCAGCATGGATGGGGGAGAAGAGGACGAAGAAGAGGTTGCTGCCCCCAAGAAAAGTAAAAAGAAAGAATCTGCCGAATAGGTAACAAGCAGGAAGAGGCAAAAATGAGGCATAAAGTATCTGGAAGAAAGTTTGACAGGGAATCGTCGCACAGGATGGCTATGTTCCGCAACCTGGTGACCGATTTGCTGGATTATGAAAAAATCGTGACCACCGAAGCCAAAGCCAAGGAAATTCAGGGTTTGGCTGAGAAAACCATCACGCTGGGAAAACGCAACGACCTGGCTGCCAGGCGGCAGATGTTGGCCTTCGTCTACAATGAGAAGGTGGTGGAGAAAGTATTTTCCGATATAGCTCCCAGGTTTAAGGAGCGTCCCGGCGGCTATACCCGTATTACCAAGCTGGGTCCGCGCCAGGGTGACGGGGCAAGTATGGTACAACTGGAACTGGTTGAGAAAGCCAGGTAGTTTTTTAAATTAGAATAAGGGTTATAAGTAATGGGGGAGAATTTCTCTCCGGTAGATAAAGAAATCAGAAGATTGGTTCTGATTATCGAGTATAAGGGAAGCAATTATTTCGGGTTCCAGTTGCAGGCAAAGCTTCCAACCGTACAGGGCGAACTGGAACAGGCGTTGTACCGCTTGACCGGTGAAAAAACAAGGGTGGCGTCGGCCAGCAGAACCGATACCGGGGTACATGCCAAAGGGCAGGTAGCCAGCTTTAAAACGAAGTCTGCGCTGGGGCTGGATAAGTTTATAGGCGGTTTGAATTATTATCTGCCTGCTGATATAGCAGTTAAAAAGGTTTACAGGGTTGAAGATTCATTCAACGTCAGAAGCAAGGCTGTAAGCCGCGAATATAAATATTACATATTGAATAGCCGGGTAAGGTCTCCGCTGTGGGAGGATTATTCCTTTCTGGTTGGCGGGGAACTGGATATCGAAGCGATGAATAGTGCGGCAGGGCAGCTTGTCGGCGAGCATGATTTCGCTTCGTTTACCAGCAACCTGGGGGTGGAATTAAAAAGTACGGTGCGCCGTATTTACAAAGCCTGTTTCGACCGGGATGGAGAAATGGTTGTCTTTAATATAACAGCCAACTCTTTCCTGCCGCACCAGGTACGTAACACTATCGGAGCTCTTGTCAGAGTCGGGCAGGGGAAGATGACTGGGGAAGAGTTTCATAGTATAATGTTAGCGAGAAAACTTGGTTTGGCCGGTCCTGCGGCTCCTGCCAAAGGATTGTTCCTGATTAAAGTTAATTATAATAAATCCTTAGGGGAAGAAAATAGTGAAAACATATAGTGCAAAAGCTTCGGATATTAAACGGGAATGGCATGTTATCGATGCTACGGACCAGGTGCTGGGTCGCCTGGCTACGGAGGTTGCCCGTTTACTTATGGGTAAGAACAAAGCGATGTTCACCCGTAATATAGATACCGGTGATTATGTGGTTATCATCAACGCAGGGAAAATCCGCACCAGCGGTAACAAGGGAACCGGCAAGTTCTACTATCGCCATTCCGGTTACCCCGGCGGCTTCAGGACAATTTCTCTGGACGAGATGCTGAAAAGCAAGCCGGAATTTGTAATAGAGCATGCTGTCAAGGGAATGTTGCCGCGCAACCGTCTCGGTGCCGTCATGATAAAAAAATTAAAGGTCTATGCCGGGGATACTCATCCCCACGCGGCTCAGGTGGCTGCAAAAGAGTAAATCGGTTAATAGTGTGTGAGGGAAACTTTGAAAAAGAAAACTTATTCGCAGGGGACAGGCAGGCGTAAAACAGCCGTTGCCCAGGTAAGAATCGTGCCGGGGAGCGGAGAAATATTGATAAACGGGATGCCCTACGACCAACGGTTCGTACGCTTCGAGCATCGCCAGTGTATTGTAAAACCGTTTATGGTTACCGAAACGATGGGTAAATTCGATGTATCGGTAAAAGTAGATGGCGGCGGCGTTTCGGGACAGGCCGGAGCCATATCGATGGGTATATCGCGTGCACTGTTAAAAGAAGACGAGAAGTTTAAGGCGGCATTAAGAGGGGACGGCCTGCTGACGCGCGATTCGCGTGCCAAGGAAAGGAAGAAGCCGGGTCTCAAGCGTGCCCGCAAGGCGCCTCAGTATACCAAGCGTTAATTCCCTGCGATTTAATAAGAAAGAAAGAAGGCTGCAAGGTCACAAGCTTTGCAGCCTTTTGGTTTTTTAATAAGATATCAAACCTGAGATAAATGTTTATTATTTTTTATCTAATGATAAAGGGAATAAAAATTGCTATTATACCGGTAACAAGTACCGCCAGCATAAAAAGATTATATCTGGTTTTATAGTCAGTCAGCAGTGAAGAATCATAGTAGCCTTCAACCCCCTGGTCTTTATACATCTTCAACAGTCCGTCCAGTAATTTTTTCCTCATTTGCCTGCCGCGTATCAAGCCTATCTCAGCGACAAAATTTACCACAAGAATTAAAAATACAAAAGTGAACATGACGATGGTCGTAGTGTTGTCGTTATTTCCTGAGGCGAGACCGGAATTTATTCCCAGCGTTATTAAGTTTAAGAGGATTGCTGTAAGCACAAAAATAGTATCCGTGCGCGTATTGGTATTCAATTCACCGATAATATGCTCATGAACCCTTTCAATCATCATATGTCCTCCTTTATGAACGATTTCAATTCCTGCTGAATATTCTAAAAACGATAACAAATGCTATTAAGGCGGCTATTGCGATTACAGTACCTGCCCAGACCCATGAAGCCGAATCTTCTCTTGCATATAAATAGACACCTGTTACCCTGCGACCTATATCCGAATCGGCTATAACAGTAATCGAGTAATTGCCTTTTTTCAAGTCATGCGGCGCCGTTATACTCACTTCAATTACCTGGTAGCTGTTTGAATTCAGAGTCTCGATACTTTGGGGATCAAATTCGATAATCCATCCGCCGGGTGCGTTGGATAAGAACTGTATATTTTTAGTATCATTGTCGCTATAATTGGCAGCTTTTATATATACTAAAACAGTTTGATCGGGGTTTATATCGTTATAATATCCTGCGTCGGCATAACTCAATGCCAAGCCGTCTTTCTCCTGTGCAAAAATGTTGAAACAGGGGAACAGCAGAAAAAATATAGTTGTAATTATTAAGGCGCTACCGGTAATATTAATGAGTTTTACTGCGTTCATCTCATCAACCCGCCTGAATTATTTCTTTACAGTTCCAGAATACCATTTTTATATATGGTATACAAACAAGCATTGGAAAAGTTGTTCTATTCTACATAGTATAACTTGCAGGGGCGGGCATTGCGCGCCCGATACTTACGGGCGACCAATGGTCGCCCCTACGATTTGATTGTCATGCTGAATTCGTGAGGGACTAATGACAAAGTAGAGGTGTCGTCGTCGATGATATTAGCGTCCGCTATCTCCAGCTTATAATGATAGATTCCCTGCTGAAAAGTTTCACGGCCGCTTTCAAGACGAAGAAATCTATAACAACGATAGCTATAGCCAGGATAAGCATCGGTATCGCAGTAAACCAGACCACTCCGCTAATCTGGATGCCTATAAGGGCCAGAACCGGAAGCACAATCAGCAGCACAAGGTTCTGCGCGCTCTTGGAGTCCTTGGCGCGGGCGGAACCGATGACTCCCAGCAAAAAACTGAGTACCGATATGGCAGGCGTCAGCAGGAAAAGTACGATAAACCAGGCCGGATTGAGGAAATAAGAAAGCAGATATCCCCACCCCAGTATTTGCACCCCCAAAAGCAGCAGCAAGCCGCAAATCCAGGTTACTATAATGGCAGGGATGGCTCCGGATAGAGCTTTCCCCAGCAGCAGTTCCCAAGTCCTGACAGGCGTCGCCAGTAAAGCTTCCAGACTGCGGGTTTGTTTTTCATCGACGATGCTGAAAGTGGCAAAGCTGACAGCTATCATTACCGGAATCAGAAGCAGGTAGAAATTGAACTGTGAAAGCAGAAAAACCTGCAATTGCTCGGAGATTGTCAATACGCTGACTGCCGGCATTACTTCACTGATTTTTTGCAGTACGGACTGAAAAAAAGAGCTGCTTATCATAGATTCGCCGCCGAATTTCTCGATCAGCCAGACATATAGCAGTCCCTGCGCCAGAATTATAACCGGCAGCAAGGTAACCAGCATCAGGCTGTTTACCTCTGTAAACATCACCTGCCACTCTTTTTTCAATATGTTGAAGATGCGCTGCTTTGTCATATCTTTTCCTCATCGTTTAACAGGCTGAGGTAAATATCCTCGAGCGAGTGTTTTTTATCGGTTACTTCTATTATTCTGCCGCCGGCTTCCACGATGCTTTTAATCAGTTCCGGCTGATATTTGGCGGCGTCTGCAAGCTCCAAAAGCAGGATATTATCTTCCCGGCTGTAATTTTTTACATAATCCAGCTTCGATACCGTTTGAAGCAGCTTTTCGTCTATCTCATCCAGTTTTATCATGGTCTGGTGCCGGAAAAGACGCTGCCTCAGGTTGGCGGGAGTGTCCAGCGCAACCAGTGCGCTTCTGATAACAGCGATACGATGGCATAACTGCTCGGCTTCGTTTAAGTTGTGAGTGGAGAGTAAAATGGTATAACCTTCCTGGCTGAGATTTTTAATCAGACCTCTTACTTCCTGCGATACCTCAGGGTCGAGCCCCGAGGTCGGTTCGTCAAGGAATAAAATCTTCGGTTTGTGAATTAAAGCTCTGGTGATAGCCAGTCGCTGTTTCATGCCTTTGGAAAAGGTGCCGACTTTATCCTGTCTGCGTTCCCATAATCCCATCAGCTTAAGGTAATTTTCAATCCGGGCAGAGGCCTCGTTCAAATGATAAAAACCGGCAAAATATTCCAGGTTTCTCTGCGCACTCAGGTTATTATAAAAGCCGGGTGTCTCGGTAAGGATGCCGATGATTTCATGAACTCGCTCCGGTTCTTTATCCGGTCTTATCCCGTCGATGACGGCATATCCCGAGGTAGGGGATATCAGCCCGGCCAGCATGCGCATGGTAGTTGTTTTTCCGGCGCCGTTGGGTCCCAGAAACCCGAGGATTTTCCCTTCCTCGGCGGTCAGGTTCAGGTTATCGACGGCAGTCCGCTCCCCGAATTTTCTTGTCAGGTTAAAAGTCTCGATTAGCATTTAACTACATCCTTATATATAGAAGTGGCGTCTTATAGATATTGCAACTTGTCCGATAAGCAGATAAAAAGATTTCGGGACTTTTCATTATTTATTTTTCCTGAGTTCGTGCTTCAGCTTGTCGATAGTCTCGATGGGGGTGGGGTCTACCTCATTTAAAATCGCCAGGTAGTAGCTGATGTAATCTCCCAAAAGCACCAGGCTCAACATCTGCGCCAGCGCGTTCTCCCCGCCGACATCTACTATACTGTGCTTGATTTTGTCCTGTTCCAGCACACGGCAGGTGGCCTGATAACGCGCCAGGATGGGTTTCGATATAAGCGTCGAACGCAGCAGGATAATCAAGGCGTCTTTGGCAAAATCAGCCGGGTATCGATAGCCGACAATGGTATTATGATTCAGCTCCGAAAACGATTCATTGGCTGCCCAGTTCTTGCTGTTTTCGTTGAACTGGGTTTTCCAGCGGTAGGCAATTTCAGAAGTAATTTCCGAACCGTAGATGAATATAAATTTACCGTAGAGTTTTTCCGCCATTTGCTTGGCCTGGTTCTTTTCCAACGGAACCGTAATATCCAGTTGCTGCGATAACTGCTCAAGTATCTTGATGGTTTCGGCAATATCCGCCGATTTATCGCCGATAATACCCA
Source organism: uncultured Dehalococcoidales bacterium (assembly GCA_964399425.1). Lineage (GTDB taxonomy): Bacteria > Chloroflexota > Dehalococcoidia > Dehalococcoidales > UBA5627 > UBA5627. The sequence continues at coordinate 34,115 of CAYNQR010000008.1, forward strand.
GTCTCTGCAACGTGCAGAATACCGCCATGAAGCTGAAGGGCAGGGTGGCGCGGGGCTGGGCATCGTAATCGAAGGTGAATAAGGGCAGATGCTTTTCTTGGGCAATTTCTTTCAGTTTGCCGCCGGTTGAAATAACCATGCACTTGGCATCGACATTCAGAGCCTGTCCTAGGGCTGAAAGCGTTTCTTCGGTATACCCCGAATAGCTGCAGGCGATAATAAGCGTTCTTTTATCTACATATGCCGGTAGATGATAACCTCGATTGACGGTCATCGGTATTTTGGCTTCGTTAATGATTAAACGCGAAATCAGGTCTCCGCCAATCGCCGAGCCACCCATTCCCAGGATCATGATGCGGTCGATATCGCTGTAATCCTGCGGCAGTTCCAGCAGCATCGCCTTGCGCCATGCTTCGCGGCACAGTTCCGGGAAGTTGTTGAGGTGAATTATCATTTTTTGCAGGTCGTATTCCGAATATGCGTTTAAGTCGTTTAAATCTATCATTAAATTAGGCTCCGGTTATTTTCTTACCGATCTCCAGCAGTCTTTGCACCCTTTGAAGGCTATCGCTTTCGGTATAAATCCGCAGCAGCGGCTCCGTTCCCGAAAAACGGATTAACAGCCAACTGCCGTCTGCTAAAGTATACCTGAATCCGTCGATGGTGTCCTCTTTGACAACTTCCGTATTATCTATCGATTTCGGATGGCTGTTTTTTACGCGTTCTATGATAACTTCCCGCTGCTTTTCCTCAAATTCGATATCCAGCCGGTCATAATAATGTTCTCCGACTTTATCATACAGGTCTTTTAAAAGCTGTGAAGGTTTCTTGCCTGTTTTTACCATGAAGTCCAAAAAATACAGCCCGGCTACCAGGGCGTCGCGCTCAGGGACATGTCCCCGGAAACCGTATCCCCCGCTCTCCTCACCGCCGATAAGGGCATCGTGCTGCAGCATCAGGGGAGCTACGTATTTAAAGCCGACTTTCGTTTCATAAACGGGTACGTCGTATATCTTTCCCAGTTTATCCAGCATAGCCGTGGTCGTAATCGTCTTGATGATCGCCCCGCGCTCTTTCCTGACCTCCAGCAGGTATAGTGTCAGGAGGGCGTATACCTGTAATTGGGTCAAGAAATTGCCGTTTTCATCCATAATACCGATGCGGTCGGAATCGCCGTCCGTTGCCAGTCCTACGTCGGCTTTAGTGTCTTTTATAAACTTCGAAAGTCCATTCAGATTAACGGCTATCGGCTCGGGCTGTTTCATTTCCGGAAATACCGGATTGGGGCAGTCGTTGATTTCTGTAATATCGAAGGCGCTCTCTTTCAGCAGAGCTTTGAAGTATCCTGCTCCTGCTCCGCACATCGAATCCACGGCGATTTTGAGCTTCCGGTTTTTCATCCCGTCGAGGTCGACCAGCCTGGCGATTTGCATCCGGTAGGCAGGGTAGAGGTCGGTGTATTCCACCAGTCCTTTATCTATTGCCTCAGTCAGCGGCAGGCGGTTTATTTTGCCGGACTCAAAGACTGTTTGAACATTCTCCTCGATTTTGGAAATAACTTCGGTCGGTGCGCTGGCGCCGTCTTCAGATTTGATTTTAAATCCGTTCCATTTAGCCGGATTGTGGCTGGCGGTGATTACAATCGCCCCGCCCGTTTTTTTGGCTACCACACCGTAGCTGACTACAGGTGTAGGCTCAGCCTTATCGCATAAATATACTTTTATTCCGTTTGCGGCAATTACCTCGGCGGCAGCCGATGCGAATTCTTTTGAAGCGAAACGGGTATCATAGCCGATAAGCAGTCCGCGGTTTGCCAGCTTGGATTTATACAGGTACAGGGCTACAGCCTGCGCGCAGATGCGCACATTATCGAAGGTGAAATCTTCGGCAATTATCCCGCGCCAGCCGTCCGTTCCGAATTTTATGGGATTGTTTTTCAAGCACACCTCGATTGCTCTCAATACCGGAGAGTAATTTTATCCAATATGGGCTTATTTTATCAAATCCCGTATTATTTTACTGGCCGAAAGCCTCTTTCTTCAAAATTTCGGCTTTATCGGTTTTCTCCCATGGCAGGTCGATATCTGTTCTGCCGAAGTGCCCGTAGGCTGCCGTCTGACGGTAAATCGGACGCCGCAGGTCGAGGTGTTTAATGATAGCAGCCGGTCTTAAATCGAAGTGTTTATCTACCAGTTCCTTGATTGACTGCCTGTCTATTTTTTCAGTTCCATATGTCTCGATACAGACTGACAAGGGTTTGGCGACGCCGATTACATAGGAAACCTGAATCTCGATTCTGTCGGCAATTCCGGCGGCAACCAGGTTCTTGGCAATATAGCGCGCCATATAGCTGGCAGAGCGGTCGACCTTGGTGGGGTCTTTGCCCGAGAAAGCGCCGCCGCCGTGACGTCCGAAACCGCCGTAGGTATCGACAATAATCTTGCGACCGGTAAATCCGGTATCCGATACCGGGCCGCCGATAACAAAGCGTCCCGTTGCATTTACATAATATTTAGTATCGCTGTCGATCAGTTTTGCCGGAACAACCTCGTTAATAACATTTTTGATGATGTCTTCTCTGATTTGCTGCTGGCTAACATTATCATCGTGCTGAGCGCCGATAACGACGCTGTCGATTCTTTTTGCTTTGCCGTTGGCATATTCCACGGTAACCTGCGACTTGCCGTCGGGGCGCAGGTATGGCAGAATACCGTCTTTCCTGACTTTAGCCAGCCTGCGGCAGAGGTTATGCGCCAAAAGAATCGGGAACGGCATCAGCTCCGGGGTTTCATTGCAGGCATAGCCCACCATCATACCCTGGTCGCCGGCTCCTGTTTTATCGAAATCATCGCTGGAACTGCTCTTGGCTTCAGCTGATTTGCTGACGCCCATATCGATATCGGTCGATTGTTCCTTTACAGAGACAATGACACCGATAGAATTGCTGTCAAAACCGTATTCCGGTTTGGTATAGCCGATTTCCCTGACAACATTTCTGACAATGTTCGGCATATCGACATAGCACTTGGTGGTGATTTCCCCGAGTACCACAACCAGCCCCGTGGTGGTGGCTACCTCGCAGGCAACCCTGCCATTGGGGTCTTTAGCCATAATATCATCCAGAATGGCATCCGATATCTGGTCGCAGAGTTTATCGGGATGTCCCTCGGTCACGGATTCCGATGTAAACATGAATTTAGGTGAACTTTCGAAACAGTTGCTCATAAATTTCTCCTTCTTTAAGTCCCTTCTTCCCAGCTGTTTAAGTATCTTTCCTGCTCAGGGGTTAATTTATCGATTTTTATGCCCATCGATTCGAGCTTGAGGCGGGCGACCTCCAGGTCTATTTCCTCCGGCGCAACATAGACTTTAGCTTGCAACTTGCCCTTATTTTTTACCAGATATTCCAGGCAAAGGGCTTGATTGGCAAAGCTCATATCCATAACACTGGAAGGATGCCCTTCGGCGGCTGCCAGATTAATCAGCCTGCCCTCTCCCAGCAGGAATATGCGGCGATTGTCCTTCATGGTATATTCATCCACGAAAGTTCTGATGCGCCTCTTGGCGACAGCCATTTTCTCCAGGCTGGGGATATCTATTTCGACGTTGAAGTGTCCGCTGTTGCAGATAATCGCGCCGTCTTTCATCATATCGAAGTGCTCTTTGGCAATCACATGCTTGTCTCCGGTAACGGTGATGAAAATATCGCCGATTTTAGCGGCATCGTTCATCGGCATTACCTTAAATCCATCCATTACCGCTTCCAGCGCGCGCAGCGGTTTTACCTCGGTAACGATGACCTGTGCACCCAAACCCTTGGCTCTCATAGCAGCTCCATGCCCGCACCAGCCGTAACCGAGAATAACCACGTTCTTTCCGGCAAAGAGGACATTGGTAGCGCGGATAACGCCGTCGATTGTGCTTTGACCGGTGCCGTAGCGGTTATCGAAGAGATACTTGGTCTGGGCATCGTTAACGGCAACTATCGGGTATTTGAGTTTGCCGTCTCTTTCCATACTGCGCAGCCGGATGACTCCTGTGGTGGTCTCTTCAGTGCCGCCGATGATATCCTCCAATAATTCCGTTCTTTCCTTGTGAAGGGTGCTTACCAGGTCTGCCCCGTCGTCCACGGTGAGCTGCGGTTTGTGGTCGAGAGCTGTCTGGATATGCTTGTAGTAGGTTTTATCGTCCTCACCCTTGATGGCATTGGTGGGAATTCCGTATTCCACCAGTGCCGCGGCGGTGGTATCCTGGGTGCTTAAGGGATTCGAAGCGCACATCATCAGGTCTGCACCTCCCGCCTGAAGCGTCAGGGCAAGATTGGCGGTTTCGGTGGTGATATGCAGACAGGCTGAAATACGCACCCCTTTGAAGGGTTTTTCCTTCTCGAATCGCTCTTTAATAAGCGCCAATACCGGCATTTCACGCGCCGCCCATTCGATTCTCTGCCTGCCGTCTTCGGCGAGCGAGATATCCTTAATATCATATTTATCTTTGTTCATTTACAAGCCGTCCTTTGTGTTGTTACAATTCGCTTTTTTTATTATTAATTCAGATATATAAACCTGTATATTATATTAGATATTTCCTATCGCGTCGAGTATAGTATTTACGTTATCTTCTATCGATTTTAAAGTATCGATTTTAATATGGCTCTGCGGCAGTATTTCCACGACGGGTTCCATATTCTTTTTCTGTGCCAGGTACACTTCCCAGCGTCCGTCCGACACAGAACATTCATTCATCCTCTTATTCAATCTGTTACGGGCGGTTTCTTCATCCAGCGTACACTCGATTATAAAAAATTTTGCTCCCATATCCTCCGCCAGTTTCTTTGCCTCTTTCCTGTCGGCAGACCTGATGAATGTGGCATCGATGATGACCGAATCACCTTCACCCAGTATCTTTGCCGCTTCATCGAAAAGTGCGCGATAGGTCTGCGCCGAAAATTCGGCAGAATAAATGCCGCTGTTAAAGTCATTATAGCAGTGTTCTTTTAGCGGTATATTTGCCAGCTTTTTTCGGGTGATATCGGAAGAAAGGAGAACCAGTCCGAGTCTTCCGGCTAATTCCTCAGCCATTGTCGATTTTCCGCAACCGGTAAGCCCCACAGTTATGAATAGGGTAGGGGTGGGGTTGGTATAAGAGCATGCCAGGTCGAAATAGCTCTCGGCGTTGTACTGCGCCTCTTGCTTGTGTTCCTGCGAGACATACGGGTCGTCCAGCTTGAAGCAGGCAACCTTGCCCCTGACGCAGGCGCGGTAGCATTTGTAGAAATTGAGCAGTTTTTTAAGGTCAGTGTCGCCACTGTTTTCGATATAGCTGTTAACGAAACTGCGTGCCAGGTCGGCTCTGCCGTTGTGGTCTAAATCCATGGCTAAAAATGCTGCTTCCGAAGCGACGTCGCAGTACCTGAAGCGGTCGTTGAACTCGATGCAGTCGTAGATAATCAGCCCGTTTTCAAAGCAGATATGGGCGGCGTGCAGGTCTCCATGGCAATCCCTGATTTTATCCCCTTTGATTCTCTTTTCGAGCAGGGCAGCGTTTTCTTTAGTAAAGTTGCGCACGAAAGCGGCGATTTTCTGATGTTCTCGCGCGGTTAGCGTCCTCCCGATATAAGGCGCCATCTGGTTCAGGTTTTCCTCGTTGTTATGGTCGATTAGCTCGATTTTTCCGAAGTCATTTATAATCTTACCGGTAGCCGCCTTGCTATGAAAATCCGCCATTTTTTTAGCTACTCTCGGCATCATATCGTCGCCGACGCTGTTTTCTTTCAAAAGAGCGTCCAGCATGCGGTCGAAGGGAAGGATTTTCATCTTGACGGCATATTCCACGATTTCGCCGTCAACACCCAGAGCGTATTTTCCGTCCTTCCTGGTAATCGGAATAACGCCGAGATAGGTATCGGGCGAAAGCCGCTTGTTTAATTCGACTTCCTTATCGCAAAAGAACTTGCGCTTTTCGAGAGTGGTATAGTCTACGTATCCCAGGTTCACTGCTTTCTTGGTCTTATATACGTATTTATCGGTAATAAATACGAAAGACATCTGGGTTTGTTCCAGCCGCACTGTTTTTGTCGGCTCGGGGTATATTTCGGGGTTAAGAAGCGCCTGTGCTATTTCGGGGAGATTATTCATCTATCTCTAATAAAAATCCTTTCGGTTTTTCTCCTTTAATTAAAGAGCGTTACTATTGATTGTACCACTTAAACACATTTTGTGAATAATCCGGTTTTTCTTATTTTATAAATCATAAATCCGCTCATCCTCTCGTCATTGTCTAAGAGCAGAACGTTAGTTAGCACTATAAAATTATTAAGAACCCTGTTTCCCCTTTAATACCCATTCGGCAAAGCGTTTGCAAGAGCGGTCATAGGTCTTTTCTATTACGGCAGGGAAAAAGCATGCAGGTAACTCGTCGAATTGCCTGTGATATGCGATACATTCACAGCATTTACCTTTTCGCGGGCAGGGTTCGTAAGTGCAATTGCACTTTGTCATGTTTTCCTTGATATTGCAATCCATACAAAAACCTGTTATCCGTAAACCCTTCTCATCTCGCGGGAAAGCCCCGTCAGCAGTTCCAGAGCCAGTGTTGCCCCATCTTCTTTCAAACCAGCCAGTCCGCAGCTGGGAGTAAGCAGCCCGTGTTCCACCATTTGTTTAAAGGCAATCCCTTTACGTGTAAAGGGAGCCATTGCCTCCTCCAGCCGGTCTTTCAGGCTGGCAACGGTTTCTTTTTTAATATTGGTTTCATCTGTCGGTATTATGCCCCAGGCGATAGCGCCGTTTCTATCCAAAAAGGCTTTTACTTCCGAAGGATAGAGCGTCAAGCTTTCGGCAAAGTTGTAGGCATCGAAATTGAGGATATCGATGCCGGTGCTCAATATCAGCGACCAGTCGGTATTGCCGCAGCAGTGAATCCCCTTCAGACCGCCGATTCCGTCCATAACCTCCTGTAGCAGGGTAATAATCCTCTCTTTCGGCAGCGAAAAAAAGGCTGAACCATACGAGGTCATCGCCGGTTCGTCTATAAAAATGATGGTATTTTGGGAAATCTGCGCCAGCGTCTTTTCCTGCCAGCCTGCCTTGAGCCTCAGCATCTTGGCGGCGGCATCCGAGAGTATCTCGTCGTAAAGGATTACTCTTCCGCTGTTATCCTTGACAGTCAGTCCCCAGCTTATCGGGCCGATTAACTGCCCTTTTACGGCAAGCGGGGATAAATCCGGCTGCTTTAACAGTTCGTAAAGTCCGGCGGCGTAGTCCTCTGTAATCGGGAATTTATCCGTATCATTTTCAAGATAAGCCATATAGAGCTGTTCGAGTTCGTTGCTACTGTCTACTGCTCCGTCTATCAGCAGGTCGTTGCCTCTTTCGATAATACCCGGAAAACCGTCGCTGACCTGTATCGCCATCCCTTCTTTGGATGAGCGGTTGGGCAGCTGCGGCCAGCAGGGGATATCCTTTAAAAAGCGTGTTATGACAGAGCAGGCTTCTGCGGCGTCCTTATGCGGCAAACTCCCTATCATGGTCGGCAGCAAGTTAAAACCGGTATCTTTCATCTTAAACGTATTTCCCTTTAATTAAATTAATTCTATTGTACCACAATCCGTATTTTTAGATGTCTTAATAATCCGTTAAGTATTATATTGGCAGGCTTTGCCGGACGGCTGTAACGATAAATTCTTTAAAATCGGAATGTCGTGCTATAATTTAAATGCGCTATTACTAAACGATGGAATCTCATATCGGGTTTCGATAATGGATGTATTAAAAACAGTACTGGACTACATAAAGGAAAATCATCCCGAAGCCGCAGTGCCTTTGGAAGATTACAGTTGTTTTACCGTCAGTTCCGCTGGTAAATCAGCTCCCGGATATAGCAGAAGTGTTTACAGCGGAGGCGGCTGGAATGTCAGCATCGGGCGTCCGGTAACGCGTGAAATAATTTACAATGTCAGAGCCGAATACAATAACGGCGATATTCTATGGGTCGGACGCATACTAAACGGAAAGGTGGAGGAGAACGGTTATGAGAACAGTTCATGCAGATAGCGGCCGCTGGAATATGTTGAAGGGTCGGTCAAACAAGCCGTGGCATAATCGCATCTTTGCCGTTATCCTGTCCTTGCTTTTCGTGTTTTGCTCCGTTTTCTCATCTCCCGTTGACGTCGATGCGGTGTCTGTCAACAACCCTCCCGTAATGCCAATTACCTCCGAAGAGAAGGCTCTGCAAAATGAAATAATGTTATCGGCCCCCGAAGCTGTTATCGACTGGCAAATTCAACGGGATTCGCAATCACTGCAGCAGGGAAGCTCTTTCAGCCTGCTTTCGTACCTGTATCATATTCCGGCAGAACGTGACCAGGGGCGTATAGGAAACTGCTGGGTCTGGGCGGGAACAGGTTGCATGGAGATTGCGCTGAACGTTCAACTGGGTATCACCGACAGATTATCCATACAATACTTCGATTCACTCTATAATGACGGTTTTGGGGATGATTGGGCAGGCAACGGCGGTACTGCCGCTTATTTTGCCGATTTTTATGACGGGCATCAAATGATAATATCCTGGTCGAATATAAATGCCCATTATCAGGATTACAACAGCAGAAACAGCGCTGCCATATCTGCCGGGGAAATCGCTGTGAATTCGGGCTACCTGCTGGACAGTGTCGATTATTCCTATATAAGAACACACAGGGTCGGGCAGGACGGCGCCATAACGCGAATCAAGAATATTTTGAATCAAAACAAGGGTATATTTTTTGCTTTTTACCTGGCAGATAACGACGATTGGCGCCAATTTTATAATTTCTGGAATTATCAATCCGAATCGGACATCTGGAATCACGGGTTTTCCGACGGGAAGGACTGGAATGACGAGGAAGGCGCCGGACACGCGGTACTATGCGTAGGATATGACGACAGCGACCCCGACCCGGCTAATCATTACTGGATTATGCTGAACAGCTGGGGCACTAACAACGGCAGGCCTAACGGTTTATTCAGGGTAGCGATGTACTATGACTATAATGCCGCCGATTCGGATGGCGGTTATAATTCGTACTGGTGGACTATTGAACCGACATACCTGGGCGCGGTGCAAAAAGGGGTCGACATATTGCCGGGCATATCGGGCTACAACAACCCGAAAGATGCTGTTCCGGCTATCTGGTAGCGAATTTAAGGGTAAAAAATCTTGAAAAGAGGGGGCAAAAGCCCCCTCTAATGTTATCCGAATCAGGACAGGGGCAGCGGGTGGAGCGGCAGCGCATCGCCTAGAGAAGGTCCGGCGTTTATCGCATCGGTAGCGGCGTTTATCGAATAGATTTTGTCTGCGATAACCGCTACATTCCATGAATAAATGAAATTGGCATCCCAGTCGATGCAGGCGGAAAGGAGATATCCGTCTCTTAAGGCTTTGACCTGCAAAACATAGGCTTTAGCCTGGGGTGTCAGCGCAGAATAAGCGTCATTGGTATCGGTGTCGTCGTTTTCAAGCCATGTTTCCAGTTCCTCAAGCGAATCGAAATGCCTCGGGTCTTTTATCGAATCGAGTTCTGTGGAAAGGGCAGTATTTGAAGCTGTCAAGGCGGAAATCTCTGCATAAGCCTGTACCAGTTCCGTATTCGCTTCTTCCAGTTCGGTTTCAAGGTTTATAATCCTCAGCTCGGAATCAGCCAGATTCACTTCCAATTGAACGACCTCGGCGCGGGAGGCATTCAAATCACTGATTGTGGCTGTCAATTGAGCCTGCAGGGAAGCGGCATTGGCCTGTTCTGCCGCCAGCTGTGTTTGCATTGCAGCTATGTTATTTTCGAGTGCAGCCACGTTATTTTCGAGGTCTGCTATATTCGCTTTTGCCTTATTTAAATTGTTGTTTTCAATACCGTAAAGAACTCCGACAGCGATAAGCCCGGTTGCCAGCACTGCCATAACAATCATTTTCCATGCGCCTATGCCGCCGCTCTTTTGCGGGGAGTACTGATTGACAGAGGCCGGGGTTGCAGGTGGGGGCATCGGAGGAACGGTGGCCTGTTTTTCTGCCGACGGCGCTTCTGCCTTTTTCTGTCCCTGTTTTGCTCCGCACACTCCGCAGAACTGCTCGTTTCCTTTCAACTCATTTCCGCATTGATTGCAGTATGGCATAGCCTTCTCCTCAAGTATTGATTCTTCTATTTTAACACAGTTGGCTGTTTATAGAAGAAGAGGGGAGTTTTCAGCACGGGTTCCGGCAGGTCGCGGTCAAATCTAGCGGAGTCCAATTATATTGGCAATCGCGATTTATTGTAACGTTTCCGTTCTTGTCGAACAGATTTAGAGTTTTGCTGTTCTCTTAAAGCGTGAATTGCCGTGCATTACCTTGCCGTCGAGCAGGATATCTATCACCTGCAATCCGCTGTTCATGGCTCCGAACAGTCCGTGGGCAAATTTAGGAAGGAGAAGTCCTTTTATAGGAGTCTTAACCGGCAGGCGGTTGGCGCCGAAATTTTCCGGCACCGCTGCCATATCATAGATGGAGCCGGTAGGTGAACCGGAATACCTGGCGAAGGTAGCCGGTGTTGATATATCTCTTGTTATGATATGTTTTCTTAAATCCCGAACGAGGTGTTTTTCAACGATGTCGATAATAATATCGGCGATGCTTTCTTTTTCCATGTTGTATCGTTGCCTATCCGATTCTCTCCAATCAATCCAGTTTGCAGTCGATACCGGTATTGCCTGAATAGTCAGTGTTGCCTTTTTCTTTTCGGAGAGGGGAGGGCATGAGAAACCGAGATAGAAACAGTCCCTCGACAATCCGGATTCATTTTTCTCGAAGGTTTCGTAAAGTTTCCGGAAGGCATCGTTGCCCGCAGTCAGCAGGGCATAACCGCCGGGAAGCTTGCTGTTAATCAGGACATCTGCGTCATCGATACCGAGATTGATGTTGAATGACGAAGTGGTCATTCTTATAGTATTAATTCTTTTGACATAACGCCGGTCCAGCGAGTTTAAGGTATCCATGCCGGTCAACTTCTCCAGTGCGGCTTTTACATCTATAGTCGAGACTATCGTCCCGGAACTTATTTCAGAGCCGTTCTTCAACCGTACGCCCTGTACCTCCCCTTTATCAACCAGGATTTTTTCAACTTCGCTGTTTAATATTATTTCGCCGCCGAGCTGTTTGAAGCGTTTTTCCATTTTCTGCGGCAGTTCGATAAAAGCCTTCTGCGGACGGTAAGCCTTTTCCCTCAGCGAATACATTACACCGACAGTCAGCAGGGCCGCAATCTTGTCATTGGGCAGTCCGCACATGGAAGAAAACACCTGGAACATCAGGTCGATTTCGGGGTTGTCGATATCGAACATCCTGAGGTACTTGCTGAAGGTTTTGTCTTTATTCCTGATTACTTTCGGGCAGGTGAAGAGCATTTTCAATATGTTCCCGAATGCGGGCGCGTATTTCAGACCGTAGATTTCCTTAAACATCGCCAGTGAGTAGGCGAAGAACCCTTTTAATTTTTGGGCATCATCAGGGAAGAGGCTTATGAATTGTTTCTCGAACTCTCCCTCGCCCGAGTGCATCTCGAAAGTTTTTATTTCATCCGTTTGCGGGTCTACCCTGAAAACCCTGATGAAATCCTGTTTAAAATCATGGAAAGCGATATCGATTCCAAAATATTCCAGTATGTCCGAGACATTGGAACTCATCTGGCAGGTATCGAAAAGAAATCCGCCCCGTGCGAAGGTAGTAACGTATCCGCCGCTTACGGCATTTTTTTCGATAATGATGACTTTTTTGCCCTGTGTATTCAAGGCATAGGCAATGCCGGCGGAGAGCCCGTTGATTCCCGCTCCGATGATTATCAGGTCGTATTCATTGCTGGTATTCATAAGGTGTAATAATTAATATATGCATATTAAACTTGAAGCTTTTATTATTGATGTTGACATAGGTTCTCCCTCCTTTGTGTTGCACCCCTTTGTGAACGGGGGTATAATGCTAACTATGTCAAAACAGGTATTAGGTTTCATCCTTTGTATCCTCTCTATTGTAATTGTTTTGTTCGTAGTTCAAGGGTTTTGGGATATTGGGACTCCTCTCTGGTTTATTGGTATAATCCTTTGTTTTGCACTGTTTATTATTGGTTTTCTTTTGGCAAAAGCTAAAGATAATCCTAATAGAAAACAACGCCGTTAATATAGCAATAATAGTAAAGATAAGCTGCCAAAATCCTAAAGGGGATAAAACTTTATTTGTTAACCAATTTCCGAGTAATGAATCTGTATCATAAGCTATAAGCACCAAAAGAATATAAATAATCCAAACTATAATTAACAAAACAGAAAAGATATTAAATAATCTCATTTTAATATCTCCTCATACCTAACATTTTTTGTACGTGTTTTGGTACTTTATTACTGAAATCAGGTTCTTTGGTTCGCATAATTAGAAGGCTATTATCAGCCCATTTGACTGGTTCAGTTTTGAAGCTGGATTTACTGACAATATCCTTATAACTTGAATACGGGAATTGAATACCGCAAACTCTTGCAGGTGTTCTGCCTTTCAAGCTTTCGTGAGGTCTCATAAAGTTATAAAATACCAACCAGCCATCAGTAAACAATTTAGCTGTCTCTATACTTTTAAGCCCTCGCATTATCTTTGTTCTGGCTTTGAGTGTGCCGTGAAAGCGTTCGAGAATATTATTGTTTGGTTGTTGCGTAAAACCTTTATATTTAATATGCCTTACGTTCGCTCCGAATACATCTCCGATAGCTTGAGGATAACTGGGTAAACTATCGGTAATAACTACTCTTGGTTTTTTGCCAGCTTTTCTCCCAGCTCTTGTTAAAACTATTCGAGCGTCTCCGAGATATCTTTTATCGGCTATATGTGAAGCCAGAAGATAACGAGTTTTCATATCGATAACGTCATAAAACCATACGTTCTTCCCGTCTATTTTTAGTACAGTCTCATCGCAAAGCCAAACGTCTCCTACGTTCGGTTGCTGTTCTTTAGCTTTGTCAATGGCTTCTTGTGAATATTTAACTACCCATTTATAAACAGTACCATCTGAAGGGTATTTACCATATATCTGTTTTAATTGCCTTCTAATGGCATTAAGGCTTAAACCTTCATAGAACATACTGACAGCCGAACCGATTACATTTGATGATGTTTTCATATTCGGCAGAATATTCGGGTTTTCAATGAAGGTATGATGACAAGCATTGCATAGCCATCGTTGCTTTTTGGTTTTTGTATGCCCGTATCTCCTTGTCTTTTTAGACTGGCAATATTTACAGGTAGTTGGCTCTATAGCTTTTTGTATTATGTCCATTACTTTAACCATCCTTTGAATTTGCAAAATAATACCCTCCTAGCGTTATTAGCTAGAAGGGTAACCCATCTCCAAAAAAGTATGCAACACGAAGTGAGCAGAACCTTGACATAAATAACTTGACAATTGTATACCACTGCTATAAAATGTAGGTAATTCGGAGTACCGAAGGTGGATAATCCGTTAGGGTTAGCGCAGGAAGGTCAGATTTCATCTGACCTTTTTGTTTATTCAAGAATGACTCTTCCATATTGATTATATTTGCCGCGAAACACTTGTGCTAATCTTGTGCCGAAAGATGTGGGTGGTAGTGGTATTTTTCCATTCGAACTTAGAATATACATTTTAGATGGGTGAGCAATAAGATCTGCAAATTGTAATCCTGCAATATTATGATACTTATATTTAATTTTCAATTCCTTGGATGTAAGTACTTTTTGAAATTCTTGTGGTGAAATATAATAAGTCCCATTTTTCCATACTTCACAATATACATTTTTTAGAGCTGTATCTTCCTTGCCACCTCTTCCCTCTGCTAATACATCTCCATTTGAACGCATTTTGAACAGATATCCTTTGTATCTTTCCAACAAGCAGGTAAGACAATAGTGATAAGGATGAAATGCTGAATTTCCATATCTATCTCTGTGTAGTTTTTTATCTATAATAACAGTAAATAATTCAAACTGAGCTTTGTTTATAAATTCAGAAAGCTCTTTTTCCCAAGCAGAATTTTTTATCGGATCTTTTAAAACACCAAATGAAAGTCGCCGATTGCAGAGAGCTTCTCTATGAAGAATAACGGGATCGTCCGGATTATATGGGAAATGCGATTGTTTTAATGCCTCAAACTCAGGTTGAAAGCTGAGGCGGTAATAGTCAGATTCAATAGCTATACCTGTTAATCCAAGATAACGCTTGTGAATATCGTCTAAATTATTATAAGTATGATCACCTGACTCGTCAACATACAATCTATATCTCATAGCAATATTATACCATAACAAAAAGTCTTATTCTCTGACTAGATAATTTGTTACGAATTGCCCCTTGCTGATATAGCCGGGAGCAGAGGTGCTTTCATTTTCGATGACAACCACATTCTTGAACTTTATCGGCAATCCCGCCGAGGTGAAAAAGTTTTTGCTCTCGCTTACCTGGAAATGGATATGCGGTTCGGTGGTATTGCCGGAATTGCCGCATTGTGCGATAACCTGTCCCTGTATTACTTTTTGCCCCTTTTTAATCGTGATGCTATCAGGTTTGAGATGCGCAATCAGGCTGTATTCTTTTTTACTGTGCCTTATGATGATATGATTTCCGCGAATGTCATGCGCTTTGCATTCCGCAGTACCATTGCCATAAACTGCGCTGTCGGGGTGTTTTGAAACTGCGCTGATGACTTCCCCATCGGCGGGCGCCAGTACATCACTGTCGTAGCAATAGTAATTTTCAACCTTCCTGTTATCGCCCGAGAAGGATTTACCTTCTGTGTCGACGATAAAGAAATCATAGGCGTATCTCTGGTTGGGTATGCCCCACGAATGAGAAGTCTTTTTATCGATTCCGCCGTTAACCACCAGCCACTCCCCGTTAAATGGCAATATTAATTCCGTTTGCGGCATGTAGTTATCTATCGATGGCAGATTGAAGCGATGTTTAATGTGTAACAGGGGGATCCCGAACAGCATATAGAGGCTTTGAAAAAAAACGGCCGGATTGCGGAAGATATCTACAAAACCGAGTAAAAAGAACAGGAAGAACAGGGTCAGTATCCTGTTATCCGCTATCAAGCCGATGATTCCCAGTAATCCCAACCACTTGATATAACTGATGAAGGTGAATACTTTTTGCATTGTCTTTGACTCCCGAAAATCCCCTCCCGCTTTAATAGCAGGAGGGGATTATGATGCGGTAAATTTATGGAGATTAACTCCTCATACTGCGCTGGAAGAGGAAGGTGCCGATAATGAAAACTACTACCGACCAGCCGACCAGGAACCAGAAATCCCCGCTGATGGCTTCCATGCCGACACCCCTGGTAATAACGGCGCGCGAGGCGTTGACGGCGTGCGAGTAGGGGAAGAGGTCGGCGAATGTCCTGATGTATGACGGCAGGAAATCGCTGGAAAACCAGACGCCCGATAACATGGCAAGCGGCATCGAGAACAGCCAGCTTAGCGGTTCTCCCTGATTCTCTGATTTGGCAAGCGAAGCTACTACCATGCCGATACCGATGCTGCAGATGCCGGTCAATGCGAAGATGGCGAATGCCAGCCAGATATTGCCGACGAAATCCATACCGAACAGCCAGCCGAGCAGCATAAACAGTATTATTTGTATAATGGCGATGAGTACCATGCTCGAGGAGTAGCTGGCGATGAATTCCCAGGGGCGGGTGGGGGCGGTCATCATGCGGTGCAGAAATCTCGTCTCCTTGTCACGCAGCATAATACGCCCGGCGGTCGGTATCATTATCAATAGTCCGAATATGATAATTCCCGGGGCGGTAAAATCCATCTGGGTTATCTTGGATTCGATATTTATCGGGTTGGTATTAATCGTAATCGGTATTTCGATTCCGGCATACGAGCGCGTTACCGAATTAACGATAGAAATGATGTTCGACGATACCGACAGATTGCTTTCGTCATAGGTTATATAAAGCACGATATCGCCGGGTGCTTTTTGCCACAATAGGGCGACTTGTTCCCCGAATCCTTCCGGTATAACGACATAGGATGAAATATTACCCAGTCTCAGGGCTTCCAGTGCGGAATCCGTATCGCTGTATTTACTTACGTGCAGGACCGAGGTCGCCGGCAGAGCCTCGTCGATAAAAGACTGCGAAACCTGGCTGCGGTCGTTATCTACGATGCCGATGCCGTAACTGGCAGACATATCGCCGCCGAAAGCGACGCCGAAAAGGAGCATAAAAACCAACGGGAATGCCAGCAGAAAACCGAGCGCCAGGTAATCGCGGTAGGTTTCCTTGATATTTCTTTTAAAAAGACTGAAAAATCTCATTCCCGCAACTCCTTTCCCGTAATCTTTATAAAGACATCGTCAAGGGTGGGTTCCTTAATGTATGCCGAGCGGATGGTTGTTCCGGCATCGTGTAAATAATCCACGATTTCCTTGAAATCGACCCGCTTGTCGCTGATGGTCATCGTGCCGTCGGTAATCTGCACGTCTTCATATCTATTTTTCATTTCCATAATCGTCTTCTGCGTCAGGTTCCATGCCTTGATGATTATGGTATGCGTATCTATCATGCCGGTTTTTAATTCGAGGCTGGTGCCGAGGGCAACAATCTTACCCTCATCTATAATTCCGATGCGGTCGGCAAGAAAGTCAGCTTCCTCCAGGTAGTGCGTTGTCAGCAGGATAGTCTTGTTTTTTTTCAGCCGGGCGATGTATTTCCAAACGACGCGTCTCGATTGCGGGTCCAGTCCCAGCGTCGGTTCGTCAAGGATGATTAGCTGAGGGTCGTTGATAAGCGCCATGGCGATATTTAATCTTCTTTTCATACCGCCTGAGAATTTTCTAACCTGGTCTTTGGCCCTGTCCGACAATCCCATGGTTTCGACCAGTTCCCTGGCTCTCTGTTTGACGATTTTAGGAGGCAACTTATGCAGATTACCGAAAAGTTCCAGGTTTTCGACCGGGTTGAGATGGTCGGAGAGGGTGGTATCCTGTGGCGAGATGCCGATTGCCGACTTGACCTTGTACGGCTCTTTGTTGATATCGTTTCCCATTACCAGCGCCGTTCCGCTGGAAGGCTTGAGCAGGCAGCAGAGCATGCTGATGGTGGTGGTTTTGCCGGCTCCGTTGGGTCCGAGGAAAGCGAAGAGTTCGCCTTTTTTAATATCCAGATTGATATTGTCTACAGCTACGAGCTTCCCGAAAATTCGTGTCAGGTCGAACGTTTGAATGGCAAAAGAGTCATCCGGTTTTCTGACAGATAAAGGGTTTTCCGTTGCCATCTTTACCCCTCCTTGATATTACTGGCTGAATTATATCATATTTTCAGTTGAATTTGATTAAGAGGGGTTTAACAATTTGTTAACGGCATTTTAAATTAATAATTAATGCTTGCTGTTATGCCTGGTTGTGTTGTTGCGTAACAATAGGACATATTCTAAAAAGCCGTTCGTGGTAAAATACAATCCCGCTCGTCCTCTCGTCCTGAAGCGACAGCGTAGGAGAGCTTGTCGAAGGAAGCGGCGGCGAATACCGAATTGTATTAAATCCCTCTTAATCTCCCTTTTTCAAAGTGAGAGAATCGCGGAGTACTTCATCATGCTTTTATTTACAGTTGCCATAGGAGCAGTCCTTTCCACTCTGTCATTCAGAGGTCCCAACGTGTCGGGACCAAAGAATCCGGGGTGGAGGGGAGTAGCAGCACAAAGGTAACTGCGGCAACAGGCGGGAACCTCTTATTACCCTCCCACCCCCGGATAATAATATTAGAAGACCGTTTGCGGTGAACCTGTCGAACCACACGAATTCAGCATGACAAACAAGAAAAAACGTAGGGACGACCAATGGTCGTCCGCATTTATGTTTTCGTATTTGGCGGACGGGCAATGCCCGTCCCTACTGGATTAAAGATTAAACTGTCTTTCTGGAGGTTCTGTATTCCATCTTGACTTTAAAAGTTAAACCGTTTCTACTTATTATGCGTAACTTACGATTATTTACCATTTTTTTCAATATTTATACCAAGAGTGACGGATGTCAATAGCAGGTTTTGACAAGAGCGTCTCGAAAGGAAATCAGGATAAAAAGGATGCTGTCTAATCTAGCCATGGCTGACGGCAAGGATATTCTCTTTTACCGCTTTCCATTTTTCGCGGGTCAAATCCATGATGACGAAGTTGTATCCGTCCAGCTTTTTATTGGAGCAGGGAGTGAACCCGCACTTAAAAAAGCAGCGCTGCGCCCTGATATTACAGTCGAGCGTTTTTAAGTAAACCCTTGCGAAATTATACCTGTTGAAGATATAATCCGCCAGTAAAATCATTGCTTCCGTGCCGTATCCCTTGTTCCAGTATTGCCGGTTTCCGAGAATGATGCCGACCTCGGCTTCTCTCCTGAACCTGTTTATGTTGTAATAGGCGCAGTTGCCGATGTGCTCTCCGTTTAAGGTTGTGATAGAAAATTCGTGCTTTACGATAGGCGACATCTGCAATTCGCTGATATACAGAAACAGGTATTCTTTAAATGACATATCCAGCGGCGGGCAGGCATCCAGTCTTGCCAGTTCGGGGTCTGTTTTCCAGGTGTAATCGCTTACCGCGTCATCCAGCCTTTTACTGCACAACATAATGCGCATATTTTTAATCATTATTCCGGCCTCCGTGGGTCGAACCAGGGAATGGAACCCGGGTCTTTCATTACATCGATGTCGTCCAGTGCCTGCTCTGCGGCTTCCCGTATGGCTTCGCTCTCGTCTTTTAAGCACATTTCGAGGTATTCCTGCGCTTCGTCGCCGCCGATTTTTCCCAGCGCTACGATAGCGGCAATCCTGACATCCGTATCATCGTCGTCAGCTATTTCAATCAGGTAGGGGACGGCAGCTTCTTCTCCCAATTCGCCGCAGGCTCCCGCCGCTTCGTAGCGTAGTTCGGCCAGCGGGTTGGAGAGTTCGCTGACTAAACAGTTAAGCCAATCGGGGCTGCAATTTCTGCCCATAGCATAAATGGCGCTGGCTTTAAGTTTTAGATTATCGCTCTTATAGGCTTCCGAGATTGCCTGCTCCACGCGCGGCAGGCTGAGGGGAGAGACAGCTTCCAGCGCTCTTCTCTTTAACTCGATATCGTCGCTATCGTTATAAGTATCGAGCAGGGTTTTACAGAGTATCGGCATATATTCGGGATTGATTTTTTTATGTTCAGCCAGCATGGCGAATCTGCCCAGCGCCATAGCGGCATCATGCCTGACTTTTAATGACGGGTCGCCCTGCATGATTTTAATCAGGGGTTCGACAAGCGTGGAGTCCTCGTTTTCCCACAACCCTTCGATGGCTTTGCAGCGTATATCTTCTTCGGGGTCGCGCAGTCGATGCCTGAAAATGGCATCGAAATTGAGTTCCGCCGAATCTTCGGTCATCTCTATCAGGCGGCTTATTATGTGTAATTTTCGTTTCGGGCTTAGCTGACTCCATACGCGGTCGAAAAAAGCGAGGTCTTCGCTTTTAATGTCTGTCAATTCGACCAATTGTTTGTTTATAAGCGGTTTATTATCGTCCGCCAGTTCCGTTATTATTTGCCTGATTATCGAAGGCCGTTCCGCATCCGCTGTCATATTAATCCAGGTCCTCGTTTCCTTCCTCGTCTTTTTCCCAGATAGGCTCGGTAAAGTAGTCTATATATTCTTCCATAGCTTCGGCGGCTACCTGTTTCATCTGTTCCCTGGCTTCATTGGCAAATCGTGACAGTTCATCGGTATTGATATCTATACCCAGCAGTTGCTGTAGAGCATTTATAATAGCCAGAGCCGCCATCGGATTCTGTAGTTTGGAAGCGTAAGACGGCACTTCGCCGAGCAGGCAAACGCCCTCCATATCCCGTTCTTTAGCTACACCCAAAAGCAAGCCGTTTAAGCCCGATATCTGCAGGTTGCCTCCTTTTAACAGGTTGCGACCTGCCAGCTCCTGCGCGATGTTCTGGTTGGTTCCCACTCCCCAAACGCGCGGCTGCTCGGTGTGATGTATACGTGTCAGCGCGGCGGCGCAGGTATAAATTCTCTTGGCTCTGAACCTGGCTGCCACATCGAGAACACAATGCGCCAGTTCGTAACCCTTGGCTGCCGGCTGGGCATCCCCGATAAAGAGTATCAGATCGTTATCTCCGGTCTTGTTCTTCCAGTAGTAGAAACGGCTGCTGGGGAACTGCGGGTCTTCAATCAGGTTATCCTTTACCAACACTCCGATAGGGTCGAAGAAATTGGCCGGCCTGACCTCTGCCAGGTCTTTCAAATCCAGTTTGCGCGCAAAGTAAGTTGCTACAATCATGGCTACGTTGCTGATACCCGGCCAGGCGGCCAGCATATTGGGCGCATTCAATTTCGGCCGGGCAATTATTTTTACCAGATCGGTTACCATATAAATCTACCTCCGCATTAAAAATGCCGGGTCGTTTTTTCGGGTTATTTTTTGGAGGATATCGATAAAACAGGTATATAAAACGAGGGTGTGCTGAATGAGCCTCCGATCCACTTGGAATCACTGCCGATGGCGGCAATATCTTTCAATACCCGGTAAATATTGCCGGAAACCATGGTGTTTTTAACCCTACCTGTTATTTTACCATTTTCTATCTTATATCCCAAAAGTACATTGCCGGCAAAATCGCCGCCCAGCACGTTGCCCTGCTCCGCTCCCATGACATATTCTATAACCAGTCCTTCCCTGATATCCGACAGCATTTCTTCGAAAGAAGTATTTCCCGGTTCGATAACGAAAACGGAGGCGGACGGGGATGGGAGTCTGCCGCCGCTTCTTTCACCGTTTCCGGTGCTCCCGGTATTGGACAGCGCGGCAGTCTGCAAATCGTAATAGAAAGCAGCAGGAACTCCGTTTTCAATCAGCGTCGTACATCTGGTGGCTACGCCTTCGTCATCGAAAGGGCGGCTGCCCGGGCAAAAAGGAATCGTGGCATCATCTCTAAGGCAGAATTTACGGTCGAAGACCGCTTTCCCCAGTTTATCACCAACCGGGGATGAGCCTTCATAGACGTTCTTGCCGTTGAATGCCGATACCAGCGGCGAGAGCAGTGCGCTGGCAACACCGTTCGGCGTAAATATTACCGGCAAGGCTTTATCGGGCGCTTCCACCTGCTCTTTTGCCCATGAAAGTTGCCTGATAACCGAGGAGGTTACCGTTTTGGTGTCGGTTAAGGGATGGCAGGAACTGTCGTCCTCTCCGACAAACAGCATATCGGTATCATGTATTACCGTCCCCTCCAGTCCCATACTGAAGGAGCTTTTACGATACGCGGCACTTCCGCCGGACGAGTTGAGTATTTTAATAGTGGTAATGCTTTTAGTGAGTCCGCCCTCACAGGTTATTTCGGGGGTATGCGCCCTGACGGTATCTATCATCTCTTCCCCGAGTTTTGTCATCTGTTCCATGGAAACCGCTTCGACGGCCGGGTCGTAAACATCTACCTGCGGGTAATCCGTGGCAGCCGGGAATTCGAATTTTGCCTCGGTGCCGAACTCGGCGGTTTCTACGGCAGAATTAACCAGCATGGTAATGTCATCGACGTCACTGGTAACGCTGTAGCCGATTCTGCCGTTTTTAATAATGCGTAAAGCCACGGTCTGGCTTTGCTTGCTCAAGATGTGCTTCAAGCGGTTATTCTCGAATTTAACCGGCATCTGCTCGGTGGATACCATAAATACCTCGGCGGCTTCGGCATGCTTTTTTGCCTGTTCCAGTATTCTCTCCATTATGCGCCTCCAATTAGGCAGTGACGGATGCGGATATGCGGGCTGCCGTTGGAAACGGGCAGGGGGGATTGCCCTCCCTTGCCGCAGCCGCCCCCTTCGTTCATATCCAGATCATTGCCGATGGCGTCGATATTCTTCAAGGTCTCGAAGACATTGCCGGTAAGCACTACCGGGCGTATCAGTTCCGCAATTTTACCGTTTCTTATCATATAGGCTTCCCCGGCGGAGAAGGTAAACATCTCCATGCTGGTGGTGCCGCCGTACCAGTTTTTAGCATAAATCCCTTCCTTGATATCTGCAATCATTTCCTCGAAGGTGGTGGTGCCCGGCTCGATATAGGTATTCGTCATGCGCACAATCGGCGGGAAGCGGTAGCTGACAGCGCGCGCATTGCCGGTTGCATGTTCACCCATCTTGGCAGCCGTTTCTCTCGAATGCAGCCTGCCATTCAGTTTCCCCTCGCGGATAAGATAGGTTTTAGCGGCAGGGGTGCCTTCGTCATCATATTTGAAACTGCCGCGCAGTCCCGGAACCGCTGCTCCGTCCACTATATTCAGTTCTTTGGTACCGAATTCCTTACCCAGCGTCATCAACTGGCGCAGGTTCTCGTTTTCATAGACGAAGTCAGCCTCTGAAAGGTGTCCGAAAGCCTCATGTACAAAGACTCCCGCCAGCACCGGGTCGAGCACTACCGTATATTCGCCGCCCTTAGCCTGCGGAGCAGCCAGAAGCCCGACCGCTTTGTCCGCCATTTCCTTGACCTGCGGATGCAGCGTCCTGATGCGGCTGAAATCGCCGCGACTTCCCATGCTGATGCTCGATTGCTGCACTTCCCTGCCGTCGGTGGCGACTGCCATCAGGTAAACGGTGATATCGGCTCTTTCCTGAGTGATGAAACTGCCGATGGAGTTAATGAAAATAGATTTCCTGACGCTGTCCCCATAGCTGACGACGGATGTCTGCAAGCCGGGCGTCTGCCAGATGATATCGTTATATTCGTTTGCCAGTTCTTTCTTTTCCGAGAGCGGGATTATAAACGGGTTCTTATCGCCGTCCAACACCACTCTATCCACAATCGGTTCGGCTTTCGCCAGCTCGATATCTCCGTGGGATACCAGTTTGGCCTGGCTGATGGACTGTTCGATTCTTAAGGGTAGGTTATCGAGGTTGTTGAAACTGGTAAAACCCCAGCCGCCCTTGACCTGGGCGCGGATATTGCCGCCGATGCTGCGGCTGGAACCTACCGAATCCAGTTCTTTCCCGCGGTAGGAAATATTGCTGGAAGTGGATTCCTCGAAATGCGCTTCGATGTAGTCGGCGTCGTATTTTTTAATGATTTCGGATGCTTCTTCGGCAATGTTTTCGATTTGTGACAAGATTCTTCTCCCGGGGGATTATTTTAATAAACCGATATAAATGTGTATATATCAGTTTAAAAGAAATATATTATCCAGTCAATCGGATCAGACCTCACCCCTTTAATTCCCCTCTCCGTTTACAGAGAGGGGAAAATCGGTCTCGATGAAACAGTTTTATTTTCCGTAGGGTCGGCCATTGGGCCTCCGCATGAATAACAAATGACAATAAGGCTATTCGAGAATAATTTCTTAGTCGTCCCTCCGCAATTTATATTAGATTCTTTATTGCACTCAGCATTGTAATCAGGTACATACCCTCTTTGGAAAAGAGGGAGTGAGGGAGATTTGCGCCAATTGCTCCATCGATTTCGATAGCCTGCCAAAATCCCTCTTAATCTCCCTTTGCTAAAGTGAGAGAATTGCGGAGTGGTGGTTCTTGCCTTTATTTACATAAACGTAGGGACGACCATTGGTCGTCCGCCTGCATTTGAGCGAATATTGTCCGTAGCGGATACTCCTGAAAATATTTTTCAAAATGCCCTGTTTATTCAGAAAATATTAAGGTTTATCTGTTAAGATGTTTATTAGTCAGGGTAAAGGAGGTAGTGAAATGAAAAAATTAATGACTCTGCTGATTTCTTCGGGCTTGTTGATTAGCCTGATTTTTTCGGGATGTTCTTCTTTGGAGGTAGAAGCGGGTGACGTGTCTACGACGTCGAATATCCCGACGGTGGAGAATGTCGATCCCGTGTGTACTATTTTGACCACCAACCTTGGTACGATAATGACTACTACCGTAAATACTTCTACTTACACCAAACATTCCACATCGACAACATCCGGCGGAGATTTAAAGGAAGCCCCGCCGGTGGACTGGGTGACAGCAAGAACGGCTGATGGCAATGGGGTTATCACCCTTGTTATGCGCACCTATGATAATGCTCTTATATTGGAAGATATCGAGTATATCAGGGAATATACGGAAGGTCTTCTGGAAACAACTTATGTCCCCGACCATCCGGTTATAAGTTTTTCTCCTGAAGCTTCGTCACCGGGTGACATGGATCCCAAAACAGTCGTTTATATTTATGCTGCATATTCAGACGGCGTTCCGGCTTCGTTTACAGGAACGGCGGGTAACGAGAGATCATGCGAAGGGTGTTACAGTAAGGGATTGGAATGGTTCGCTCAGGAACTGGCTGAAAAATACCATCTCCCAACTTCTATTCCTGTGCCTTAATCCAGAGTCCAGAGCCGTTCGTGGTGAGCTTGTCGAACCATAACGGCTTTACCCCACCCCGGATTCTTCGTCACGACAATCAGGACTCCCCGCAAAGAAGATTCTTCTTAATGCCTGAATTTAAGAGCTGTCTCATCTTACTAAAGGCAACCTTATCTTAAACACCGTTCCTTTTCCCAGCTTGCTCTCTACGCTGATATCGCCGCCGTGCGCTTCGACAATGCTTTTGCATATAGCCATTCCCAGCCCGAACCCATTATCGTTATTTTCTTCGATTCTATAGAAACGCTCGAAGATATGCGGCAGGTGTTCTTCAGGTATGCCTTTTCCGGTATCTTTTACCTCTATTGAAACGCTGTCTTTTTCGTTTACAGCTATAATTATGACCGAACCTCCCGAAGGAGTGTGTTTTAAAGCATTGTCCAGCAGGTTGGAGAAAAGCTGGAACAGCATTCTGGGATCTGCCATTAAAGGTATTTCTGCTTCCATATCCGTTTGCAGTTCGACTTTTTTATCTTCGTACAGGTACCTGAAGGCATCTTCCGCTTCGCGTATCACATCCGGCAGGTTGATTACTTTTATCTCCATCGGTAGCCGTCCTTCGTCCGCTCTAGCCAAAAACAGCAGGCTGCCGATCAGTTCCTCCTGTGTATTGATACGCCCTGAGAGGAAAGTAAGCAGTTCCTGGCATTCCTGCGGGCTTTTTTCGCTGTCCATTGCTCCGGTAACCGTAGTTTTCATCGAGGCAAGCGGGGTTTTCAGCTCGTGTGCCGCATCCGAGATAAACCTTTTCTGCAATTCTATCGTGTTCTGGACACTGTCTGCCATACGGTTGAATGATTTTGCCAGGCTGCCTATTTCATCGTTCGAATTAATATTTACTCTTTTGCTGAGGTTGTGTTTTCCCAGGGCTTCGGCGCTTTTGGCAATATGCTTTACAGGTCTGACTATAAGCAAAGATATAAGGAATCCCGTTAACAGGGAAAGCAGTAATATAACAGGGAAAGACGATTTCAAATCGTTCCACACTCTTTCCGGCCAACTTTTACCAAGAGAGAAAAAATTATCGAGAGAGGCAAGTATAACAACGTCGTCGTATCCTTCAATAGGCATATAGTAGAACTTGCGCCAACCACCATAACCTGTAAATGTTTCGAGGCTGTCATTAAAGGCTTTTTCGCTTATAATAAGTGCTCCCACTTTAGAATTACATATTTCGAGAGAGTAATAAACATCCCCATCACCGGAAATTTTCCCCAGTTCATTAACAGTAACCCCACCCCAGGAACCTTCAGTTAATGGAATGAATTTGTCGAGTACAAATCTGGGAGTAATATGATAACTGTTGAATATATCGATGAGTATCCCAAGTTGACTGTTGTATTCAGCCGGGGTTGCTCCATCAATGTAGGCGAAGCTAGTTTCCATTCTTAAATGAACATTCCATTCATCAGCTTCGGCAGCCTGGTATTCTACATAACTCAGTATGCCGATAATCATCAGCAGTGTGAAAAGTACATAAACCAGCGTTATTTTAACGCTAAGGCTTTTAATCTTTGATAACATATCCCAATCCATTCACGGTCTTAATGACCGCTTCCCTGTCGTTCGGGTTTAATTTTTTGCGTATGCGGCTGATAAAAACTTCCAATACGTTGGAGAATATATGGTTATCCGACCCCCAGACGTGTTCTTCCAGCATTTCCTGTGTAACTATCCCGTTCTTGTTTATCGCCAGGTATTCCAGAATGGCATATTCCTTGTAGGTCAGTTTTACCTCTTTTTCTTCGTATACAACGATCTTTTTCGAGGTATTTATACACAGGTTCTTGATAATTATTTCTACCCCGGGGTGTCCGTTAGCCCTTCTTATCAGGGCGCGGATCCGTGCATACAGTTCGGGGTAGCTGAAGGGTTTCGGCAGGTAGTCGTCCGCCCCGCAGTCCAGCCCGTGTACTTTATCTCCAATGAAATCCCGTGCGGTAAGCATCAGAACAGGGGAGTTTACTCCTTTTTTACGGATATATTCGCATACTGCAAAGCCGTCGGCTTTCGGCAGCATAATATCGAGAATTATCAGGTCGTATGAAATAGCAATAGCACTTTCCTGCCCGGAAATTCCGTCTGTTTCAAAATCGACTACATAGCCGTTCTTTTCCAGTTTGGATTTTATCGACCAGACCAAGTGCTTGTCATCTTCAATAATCAATATTCTCATGACCAATATAATATATCCTTATATCATACATGACAATAATATTCAGCTTTTATTCAGGTAATCGGTGTCCTGGGCAGGGGATAACAGGGTATTTAAAAAAAATCTCTAAAAACTTTTTACAAAAAATATTTTTATGGTATAATATACAGGTAATAAGGGTATGGTTCCCGTGGATTACATTTAAAAACCATGCTTTATAATCTTGTGCGAGTAAGCTCAAAAAGCAAATTGACAAGGCGTTTTGAGTATGGTATTATAGTCCCT
>CAYNQR010000009.1:0-55157 GCA_964399425.1 uncultured Dehalococcoidales bacterium
TTACAAGTCGGTTGCGCTACCATTGCGCTACTCGGGCACTATTCTGACAGAAATAGTAAAAAATGTCAACTGGACGCTATTATAAGCAATCAAACGTAATTAGTCAAGTTTCGTGCCTGATATTGAACTTGATAAAACTGATTTCCTGCCTATAAAATAAGCCTGATTCCGCTTCTATAAATGTAGAAGAAAACACCGTTATAAAGAGCTTTTACAAAAACAGCCCCAACAGCCTGTAGGCAATGCCGCCGATAAGAATGGCAAGCCCGATCTCCGCCAGTACCATTAAAGCGGTTACCTTGATACCGGTTTCCTTTATCAGTACGGCAATGGTGGATATACAGGGGATATAAATCAGGATTACTATTGTAAAAACCACCATTTGCAGCGGCGACATTATTGTGGTTACGGCCGCTCCTCCGGCAAAGGATATTAACAGGGCCAGATTGGCTTCTTTACGCAGAATACCGAAAATAAGCAGCACCCCGGTAAATGCCGGCAACCCCAGCCAGCTTACCGTTACCGGGGACAGGATGTCCGTAACATAATCCAGCCAGTTATAAACATTGAGGGCTTCGATAATAACGCTGCCGACGACTATCAGGGGAACGCCGATAACAAGAAATTCTTTAAACCTGAGCCATGCCTGCCGCCAGACATTTTTTAAAGACGGCCAGCGATATTCGGGGATTTCCATTATAATCCCGGGAGAGCTGCTGGGCATCATTCTGTTAAGAACCAAACCGATCAGATAAATTAAGAGGAATTGGAAAAACAGTAGCCCGACCGCCCATTGCCAGCCGATAAAGGCCCCGACCAATCCGAGAACTATAGAAGTTCTGGCAGCACAGGGAACCATGGTAGTCAGGAAAGTAGCGAGCAGGCGGTCTCTCTTGTTATTCATCACCCGGCAAGCCATACAGGCCGGGACATTGCATCCGAGAGCCATAATCAAGGGAATACTCGACATGCCATGCAACCCAAGAGTATGGCAGGGACGGTCCATCAGAAAGGCAATCCTGGGCAGGTATCCGCTTTCACTCAGCCAGCTCAATATCAGAAAAAAAGGAAGGATAAAACCGATTGCCACTATCAGAGCGGCATAGAAACCGATTACCCCGCCGTTCCAGAAAATATCTATCGCAGGTCCGGTAATTTCAGGTTTGAAGCTTTCAAAAAATCCCTCGATAATCCCGGTAACCCACTCGCCGAAAAGAGAAACTACAAAAAGTATAGCTGCCAGTGTCAGAAAAAACAGGAGATAACCGAAAACCGGATGCAGTGTGATATTGTCCAGTATATTTGATAACCTTTTAACGCCACCCGTTCTGCTGCTTACCTTTTCGGTTATCGAAGCTGCCAGCGTATAACGTTCCGCCGAAATTATGGTTGAAATATCTTCACCGTGCATCGAAACCAATTCTGCGGCCAGTTTTTCTGTCTGTGAAGCGATTGCGGATATTCGTGTGTCTTCAGTCGATAAAAATGGATTTTTACCCTCGAGCAACTGAATTGCCGTCCACCTCGAAGCCGGTTTCGATAAGGTATTATTCAACAACTCAAGCGCCTTAGCGATTCTTTCCTCGACTTCGTTGCCGTATTTTGGAATATCGACAGTCTTTTGCGGTTTATTCAGCAAATCCAGAGCGGCATCTACAAGTTCATGAACGCCGATTCCTTTTATGGCAATTGCATCGACTACCGGCACATCCAGCAACTCCTCTAGCAAAGCGGCATCGATATTGATGTTTTTCTTCCTGGCAATATCGTTGTAATTGAGAACAAGCACGACGGGCTTACCCATCTCCTTCAGTTGCAGGGTAAAAAAGAGATTTCTTTCCAGTGACGTGGCATCGACTACATTAATAATGACATCGGGACTCTGAGTAAGAATATATTCCTGTGTAATCTGCTCTTCGGGAGAATACGTGGCAAAGGAATAGATACCGGGAAGGTCTACGATATCTATTTGTAAACCGTGGTGAGCCAAAGTACCTTTCTTTATTTCGACGGTCTTGCCGCCCCAGTTACCGGTCTCCTGCGCCAGCCCCGTCAACTGATTGAAGATGGTGCTTTTCCCGACATTGACGTTTCCTGCCAGCGCCAGTGTCAATCTGCGGTCGATGACGGGACTGCCAATTACGGATGAATCCTTTAACACTGGCGATTCCGGTGTGTTTTTCATATTCAATCCTTTTGTACCGGAGGTTCGCATTTTTCAGGGGATTCGACAAAGATATTGCCGGCAATCCTGTTTCCCAGAGCCAGTTTACTGCCTCTGACATTGATTTCCACAGGCCCCTTGAGAGGCGCAATTCTGGAGACATTTATTTTTGTTCCCGGAGTCAACCCCATATCGCAAAGCCTTTGCAGCATGCCTTTCCCGCCGCGGATAAAGGCAATGGTAGCTTCCCTGTTCGTCTTCAATTCCAGCAGAGAAATAACTGACTGTTTGCGTTTTTTTAGTCCTTCGAAATGGCCTTTATTGCATTCCATACATTCCTGGCAACTGGCAAAATCGAGATTGCAGGGCGGAATTGTTTTTCCGTCATCGGGGCACCTGTCAGGATATTTTAAAGCAAGGCAAAGCGCCCTTTCGGCTTCATCGGAGAGGGTATGCTCCATGGCGCAGGCTTCTTCGTGCACCTTTTCCTTACCTATTTTCAGCGTATCGTGTAAAAACCGTTCCAGCAGCCGGTGCTTGCGCGTCATTCTTTCCCCGAGAGCAGTTCCCTTGCCGGTAAGCGTAACACCCTGATAAGGAGAATACGCAATATATCCCTCTTCCGCCAGCTTTTTAAACATCTCGGTTACGCTGGAGGGTGAAATATTCAGACGCTTCGATATATCGGAGGTAGTTGCCGATTTACCGCCGCGCGTAAGATTATAAATCGCCTCCAGATACTCTTCCGTACTGTTGTGCATATGATAACATCCTTATTTAGGAAGACCTAAATGTTAGGTAATCCTAAATGTTAACAGTAGGATAACAATCTGTCAAGAGTGTTGTAATATTCAGCGGCCGGTTTTTACTCTATAAGATAATCCGCAATCTGATTGTCGATATATTTGATACCGCTATAACACATATTTTTTATTTCTTCGTCAACAATTAAGTATAAACTCATAACGGAAGACTTAAGAAATCAGCCGCTCATAATCGCAACCCTGGGAATAGAGCAGAAAGAGCCACGGGGAATTCCCCGTGGCTCTGAAAGGTACTAATGGCAAATTCTCAGATATTTATGTATTTGCCTTTTTCTTGTTTTCATGCGCACCGGCTATAGAACTGTTGTGGTCGGAAATATCTACTTGATTTGTTTCCTTGACAAATAACATACCGACGATAAAACAGATACCGGCGATAAACATAGGATACCAGATGCCGGCAAAATTATTACCGGTTGCAGTAATCAAAGACAATCCTATGATAGGCACCAGACCACCAAATACACCATTGCCTATATGGTATGGCAAGGACATAGATGTATAGCGAATTTTTGTTGGGAACAGTTCAACAAGAAAAGCAGCGATTGGTCCGTATACCATAGTCACATAAATAACCTGTATTAATATCATCAGTATCAACATGGCCATACTATATCCCTGGTAAGCAAACAGGAAATGCTGGCCAGGATCGGTTGGAGCGAACGCAGCCATTACCCCATAAATGGGATAATATGTTAACACTGCCAGCAGCATGCCTGTCATCATTATCTTTTTCCGCCCGATTTTATCAGACAGCCATCCGAAGAAAATAAAGAGCGGAGTACCGATAAGCAGGGCTATACCAATAATCATATTTGAATCTACTAATGGTACTTTAAAAATCTGCTGAAGATAGAATAAGGCATAGAACTGCCCGGTATACCAGATAACTCCCTGTCCCATGGTAGCACCAAACAGGGCTAGAAGAACCCATCGAAGGTTATATGGATTGAGAAAACTTTCCTTCAGAGGATTTTTCGACACAGTCTTTGTATCTTTTAGCCTCTGGAATAATGGGGATTCACGTAGTGATAAGCGCACCCAAATAGAAATGGCAACAAGTACGATTGAAATCAAAAACGGTACACGCCAACCCCATTCCTGAAAGGCAGCATCACCGAGACCTAACCGGGTAATCAAAATGACACCAAGCGACATGAATAAACCCAACGTAGCCGTGGTTTGGATAAAACTGGTATAGAAACCACGCTTACCATGCGGTGTGTGTTCAGCTATATAAGTAGCGGCACCACCATACTCACCACCGAGCGCAAGGCCTTGAATAATACGTAAGGTAATCAGTATTATACCGGCCCACACCCCCAGAACATCTATGGTAGGCAATAGACCCACAGCAAACGTAGCCAGACCCATAATGCTCATTGTAACAAGGAATGTGAATTTACGGCCGATGAGGTCCCCTATACGTCCGAATACTATAGCGCCAAACGGGCGAACAATAAAGCCAACGGCAAACGTAGCTAACCAGGCTATAACATCACCTACCGGGGTACCGGTATGATAGAATTTGCTGGCAATAGTGGTGGCCAGTGCGCCAAATATATAGAAGTCGTACCATTCAATCATGGTGCCCGCGGATGAAGCAAATATTACTTTGCGAATACTTTGCACACCATTTTTAGCAGAATTTACCAGAGCATTCATTTTTTTCCTCTCGATATAAAATTTTGAAAAACTGATGGATAAGTAATACTAATGATTTGAACGAATCAGCATTACAGGAATCTTGGAATGGTGCACAACTTTTTCAGCAACACTACCGATTATCCAGTGCGCGGGACCGGTGCGCCCGTGAGTCGACATGGCAATAATTTCAGCGCCAATCTCCTCAGCGGTTTTAAGAATAACATTGGCTGCAGAACCGCCTTTAATGAGCGCGGTAACCTTATACCCATCGGATTTCAGCTGGGCTTCGATTTCCGCCATGTACTTCTTGCCCTTTTCTTCTTCCTCGGCAATCGTTTGCGCGGCAATCGAGGGGTCGGAAAAGGCGAATTCAAAAGCGGGATTTGCCACGACATTGAGCAAAATCATTTCTGCTTTTTCGGCATATGCCAGGGCTTTGGCATGCGGCAGAACACCTTCGGCTGTTTTCGAGCCGTCGAGCGGGACAAGAATCTTCTTGTACATTATGTCTTCCTCCTTTTTATACTTAGTTATCCAGAGCCTTGCGGCGTAGACAGAGAGTATGGGATTAGAAGACCAGGTGTATAAATCCCCTTATTTACTTGTACTATTTTATATGTACAACATTATACATACTTTATTGATACAATGCAATATCTTTAATTCTTAAATTTTGAGAATTTAAAAATATTTTTTTGACAATGCCTCGGGTAAAATACTAAACTCATTCTCTAAGCCCTGAAAACTGAATTATAAGGAGACTCATGGCCAGAGGCAGTATCAATATCGGAAAAATCTCGGGAATTACGATAAATATCGATTATTCATGGTTTTTTATTTTTCTGCTGGTAACCTGGTCGCTTGCCGGCTCCTATTTCCCTTCCGCTTTCCCCGATTGGAGCATCGTTCAATCGATTGCTGCCGGACTTATTACCAGCCTCCTGTTTTTTGCATCTGTACTGGCTCACGAACTGGGACACAGCATCACCGCCCAAAGGCACGGCATTCCCGTCAATTCCATCACCCTTTTCATATTCGGCGGTCTGGCGCGCATCTCGCGCGAACCCGAAAGCTCCGGCGTCGAGTTTAAAATCGCCATCGCCGGACCGCTTACCAGCATTGCACTGGGAATCGTCTTCTGGATTCTGTACTTCTTTTTATCTTCTCCCCGCTTCGACGGCGTTGCCGAAATCTCCTTCTGGCTGGGCTGGACCAACCTGGTGCTGGCAGTATTCAATCTGCTCCCCGGTTTTCCGCTCGACGGCGGCAGAGTATTGAGAGCTATTATATGGAAGGTCGGCAAAAACCCGCAAAAGGCTACCAAATGGGTTTCCGATATCGGTAAAGTTATTGCCTACCTGATGATTGCCACCGGCATCGTCCTGATGTTTACGGGGAATATGTTAAACGGGCTGTGGCTGGCTTTTATCGGCTGGTTCTTAAGCAGCGCCGCCTCCGGCAGTTCACGACAGGTATCGCTGCAGCAGGAACTGCAAAAGTATAGCGTTGCCGAATTGATGAATACGAATTATGTAAAGATACCGGCGTACATCAGCATCGAAGACATATATAATGAATATATAAAACAAAACAGGAAGAGTTATCTTGTTGTGACCTCCGGCAGCGAAACACTCGGGCTGGTAAATATGCACCTGTTGAGGAACATCGACAAACAGCAATGGAGCTTAAAAACGGCAACCGAAGTGATGACTCCTCTTAACGGACTCAGGTATCTGTCTCCGGAAGCCGGACTGATAGAGGCGGTAAAGATTTTCCAGGAAGAAAGAGTCGACCAGTTGCCGGTGGTCAGAGACGGTGAAATCATCGGTTTGATAAGTTATGATGACCTGGTGAACTTTTTGAACAGGAAGGCTTAACTGATTACGGATACTTGTAATACCTCACCCCTATCCCCTCTCCGCGTGCGGAGAGGGGAACTGAACTTATACATGGCGGACGGGCAATGCCCGTCCCTACGATATAAGCGTAATATCGGCATGATAATCGCGGCAAATCCCCTTTGATTCCCCTTTTCCAAAGTGGAAGAATACGTTCATCTTTGACCGTAGGCAGTAAATAAAAAGGATAAAAATGTCATCCCGAAATCATAAGGGGTGACTGAAGAATCCGGGGGGTGGGGAAATGTCGTTGCGAGTCCATTCCCGACAGGGAAGGCGAAGCAATCACTACAATGCCCTTTAATTACCTCGCCCCGGCTTCTTATACGAAATAAAATTCTCTTTCGATGATTAATAAGTCGTAGCCACAACTAAATTTAACGGTAGAGATTGCCGCGGCCTCCTGCGTCGTCCTCGCAAAGACAGCATAGTTAGTTCTAGTCAAACGTTATGTAATACGGCTGCTTTGCCGGCATCACCACCGTAAACACCGAACCCTTGCCAAACTCGCTCTCCGCCGTTACGCTGCCTCCGTACATCTTGACTGTGCCCTCGACAATCGGCAGTCCCAGCCCGTTGCCCGGCCTATCCCTGTCCGCCTGATAGAAACGTTCGAAGATATACGGCAGGTCTTTTTCGGATATGCCGATGCCGGTATCGGCAACAGTGATGACAATTTCTTTGCCCCTGATTTCCAGCGAACAGGTTACTTCCCCGCCGGCCGGTGTGTATTCGAGAGCATTCTTCAGCAGGTTATCCAGTATCTGGTTGAAATGCAAAAGGTCGCCCTTTATTTCGATATCGGGGGCGATGCGGCTGATAAGATTGACGCCTTTTTCAGCATACTGGGTTTCCCAGCTATTCAGTATACTCTCGATATAACCGGAAAGGTCAAACAATATTGTACGCGAACGCTCCGGCTGGGTATCCATCGAAGCCAGCGTCAGCAGGTCGTCCACCATTGTATTCAAGTGTTCAGTCTCGCGGTCGATCCTCTTGAGAACCTCCCGGTATTCCTCAGGTGAGCGGGGCTTCCTGAGAGCCAGTGTGGCTTCGGCTTTAATATTCGTCAGCGGCGCGCGCAGGTCGTGGGAGGCGTTGGCGGTAAAGCGCTTCTGGCGGTCGATACAACCGTAAATGCGGTCGAAAAGGGCATTTAAATTTTTGGAAAGCCGCCCCAGTTCGTCGCTGCTTTTAACCGGAATGCGGTCAATCAAATTTGCCGGATCGATTTTCTCCGCCGTGCGCGTGATGGCCTTAATTGGTCTCAAGAAGTAGCTCGATATTATAAAACCGGAGAGAAGGGCGAATACAATAATAATAGGAACAGCCCCGTAGAGCATACGTTTATATTCTTCAGTGGTTCGGTATATATAATCAGCGTTGCGTGTTACACCAAGAAGCTTGTTTGGTTCGGTATTTATATCTAAAGGCGCAACATACAAAAGTATCCTGTCATCGGACGTTTCAATCGAATATGTGAAACTAGCACCTGATACACCCTTAATATTTGCAAGCTTAATCTTTATTTCTTCAGATGCATTGACGCTTCCTGTAATTTCTCTCAATATAACATCATAAATAAAAACTGAGCTATCTACTGTTCCTTTCAAATCGTCTAAAAGACCGGGAATTTCATCTGTACTACTGTTTAGAATTATCTCTCTTGCTTTTTCTGAATCAGCCATAAGTGAATAAAAAAGATTGTTATTAAGACCATGTGACAAAAGCATATAGGCAATAAAATGAAAAACAAACAACAGCAAAAGTAAAAAAACGGTATAAAAAACGGTTTGCTTGAGCTTTATGCTGTTGAAATGGATCTTCATGACGTAAACCGGTAACCTTCACCATATACATTCTTGATGGGACAGTTTTTCATATCGTAGCCAAGCTTATGACGCAGCTTGCTGATAAAAACGCTGACGTTATTATATTCGCGGCTTTTTTCTATATCCCAGATATGGTTTTCAATTACTTCATACGTCAACAACCTGTTCGAATGGGTCATCAAAAACTCCAGCATGTGATATTCGATGGACGTAAGTTCCACTATTTTACCGTTAGCCTTCGCCATACGGTTAACCGTATCCAGCGAAATGCCGCCTGCTTCGATGACAGGGGATTTTTGAGTAGTTTCACGCCTGTGTACCGCCCGGATGCGCGCTTCCAGTTCGTCGAAGGCAAAAGGTTTGCACAAATAATCGTCGGCTCCGGCATTCAGACCTTCGACCCTGTCTTCGATAGCCCTCCTTGCCGTCAGCATCAGAATGGGAGCAGATATAGAAGCATCCCTTAGTTTACGGCATACCTCTAGCCCACTGATATCGGGAAGCATAATATCGAGGATAATCAGATCGTATTCAGCCGCCCCGGAAAAATCAATGCCCGATGCGCCATCATGTACGGTATCGACGACATGCCCCACCTCGGCAAGCCCGCGTTCCAGAGTAGAGCAAAGCCCTTTATCGTCCTCGATTATTAAAATTCTCATAACATAGTACTAAAATACCAGGCTTTTTTCGGATTTTTTATATCAATTTCATAATTTGTACATTATTTTATGCTAATCTGGAATCAAACAAAATATTAAATCGTATAAGGAGAGTTATAAATGTATAAACAAGCCATTTACGGTTTATCTGTTGCCATATTGTTAACAATACTCATGCCTGTTATCGGCATAACAGCCTATTCACCACAAGATTATACTCATACAGATTCGAATGTCAATAGCGATATAAATCATCCCCTGAAACCATCAGAAATAGTAGAGCTTTATCCAATGTCAGAAGATGAAATAAAAGCCATAGTTCACATTGCCCCTCAATGCCCGGTTATCGTGGATGGAGTTTTATATGATGGAAAAGAAATTTCTCTTTTCGACGGGCAGAGACTCCATTTCACTACCGGTAAAAAAGGAAACCTGTACGCATTTACAGATGCAGTAAAAATGGAAACGTTTCTCGAAAAAGAATATGGAAATATTTTTGACTTAGCCGCAACCTCTTCCAAGTCATTAAGTCTTCTATACGTAAATTGGATGTATGGTAATCCTTATTTAACATGTTCTCCGGGACAACAATTTCTCAACCTTGAGAACGAAGGCTTCAATAACTGTATTTCATCAGCAGAAATAAGCACAGATGCGCCGGTTACCATGTGGGATTATGCTGGCTTAACCGGCGACAGCTTTACCATGCCGCCGGGTTCAAATTACGCAGTCCTTGCCTTGCAGGGATGGAACGATAGGGCTTCTTCCATCTCATAGGAGGTGTAATATGGAACTTAACAGGTTCTATGGAGTATGGCAGGTCGATAGTAGAATGCCCTGCCCTTCTGGCACATGTATTGGGCAGGGATATACACAGGTAAAAATAATTTTATAAAGGATAAAGGAAAATGAAAAACAAAATATTTTCGATATTATTAGTAGTATCGTTACTATGCACCTTAGTTATAGCAAATACTACTGTTGCGGCCAATGATGATATTGTATCAGATGATAGCTTTGTTACTCAAAAAGAAGCAGATAATGCAGCACAATACTTTATGAAAGAATTTACCTCACTGTATCCAATATGGGCGAAGGCTAAAATTAGTAATCCTGTAACATATTATTCTATTGCTGAAAACTCTGCACCGATAGCCTATGAATACACGCTTATAAGAGCTGAAGAATCTGTTGGTTTTATGTTTATATCAGCAACAAAAAATCTGAATCCTTTATTAGAATGCAGCGGCGGAAAAGCCCCAAGTAGCTATCTTAATAGTGTAAAAACAACTATTGATAAAACGGAATACGTTAGTGATGATACAACTCCATTGTTATTATATTGGGGAGCGTTAACATATTCTGTGCAATACAATGACCAAATGAAAAAAGATGGCGTCGCTATTCACCTTCTAAATGGCAAATTACAAAAAGTCCCAGACAGCATAAACCTGCAAATTGATAAGAATAAGGCTAGAACTTTATGGAACGAATTGAGTTATATTATTGCTAATAACATTTCAATCAAATCAGATAGAGGACTGGTAACTATTAACGGAGTTCCAGCATATTACCAAAGCGGTGAACATGGTGATGCTGGAGGTGGAGCAATAAGTTTTCCTGTTTGTGCAGGTCCAACTATAGACCCTTGGTATGCATGGGATGGTTGCTCCCCAATAGCAGGCGCTATGATCCATGGATATTGGGATAGTCATGGCTATCCTAATCTCCCAGATGGGGAAGATACTCTAATTGATTATAATCATTACTATATGGGCACATCCATAGCAGGCGACACATGGGATTGGAATATAGATGACGGTATTAGAGATATTTTCGACTTATGTGGATATGATTTTGATGTTAATAATACCAATTTTACTAACTGGAATGATATAACAACTCAAGTAGATGCTGAAAATCCTGCAGTTATGTCTTTCACTGGCGGAACATATAACGGCCATTCCACTACACTAGTCGGTTACGCGGATTGGGCATTGTATGATTTTATTATATTACATGATGGATATGATACCAGTGGACATGTGATTTCTTATGGTGATTGGTCCATATGTCTAATGACTAAAGTAGAAGAATCATAAGAGTATAAATAAGGAAGAGAGGCAGATATTTTGAATGGTAAATTTATAGTCTTCTGCCTCTCTTGTCCACTTTTATCGTATATTGAGTAAACTACCCGCAATCTTATGGTCAATATACTAAGTTAGGTAATATAATAATTCATAAATAGGAGTATTATGAAATAATGAGCACTTTCTTTAAAATCATTGCTTGGTTGGGATTGTTAATCTTTATTTTGGCTATAATAATATCATTTTATTGCTCTTGGCTGATGATAACTACACCTCCTGAGGAAGGTGGGGCTATTTCTTTGTGGAGATACACCTTTTTATTAGGTGTAATAGGACTTATATTTATGCTAACAGGGGGTTTAATATCTCAACCCAGATATTTCTGGATAGCTAGTGCAATAACAGGCATATTCTACATTATTTCATTCTTTGCACTTTACCCAGATTTATTACAGCATGAACGAATTAAATTTATATTACAAGGTTTGGGAATTTCGATTCTTCCAGGGCTGATAGCAATAATCGAAGGAATATGGCTAAAAAGACAGGAGAGTAAAAGCGTATTAAAACGAGATTAATTCCACAATCAATACTCCTCTCGATATCGCCAAGGAGCGCTATGCCAGAGGCGAAAGCACAAAGGAAGAACTGGATGAGATAAAGAGGAATTTGGCTGGGGATAGAGGATTCGAACCTCTCCTCACGGATCCAGAGTCCGCTGTCCTACCGCTAGACTAATCCCCAGTACGCTAAAAATTATAACACGTAGATGCTTTCAAGGCAACGTTACCGCCTGCCCCATATGCAGACGTTTCGAATATTATTTTTGCTGGTTTTGTCATAATTTAGACACATTTTCCGCAATTTATGATATATTATGCGTTAGGGGGAAAACAGTAATTGAGCAATCTGGCGGATATCCAAAAATGTATCGGCATCAAATTTAAAAATGAAACACTGCTAAGGCTTGCGCTTACGCACAGTTCCTATGTCAACGAATATCCTGCCATCGCCCCCTATTCCAACGAAAGGCTGGAGTTTTTGGGAGATGCCGTACTGGATATGGTAATTGCCGAGGATTTGTATTTCAAATACCCGGAGCATCACGAAGGTGAACTCACCGGATTCAGAGCCGCACTGGTATGCACCTCGACACTCTCAAGTATTGCAAGAAAGATAGGATTGGGTGACTGCCTGCTGCTGGGAAAAGGCGAAGAAGCCAGCGGCGGCCGTGATAAGGAAGCCAATCTTGCAGGGGCGTTGGAAGCTCTGGCGGCAGCTGTTTATCTCGACAAGGGATTGGAAATCGCACGCGGTTTTCTTTTAAAATTATTCGAGGCGGAACTGGCAAAAATGGGCGAAAAAGAGAGCTGCGTCGATTATAAATCACGATTGCAGCACATCTTCCAGGCACGCAAGGATGTAGATAAAAAGACCCCGGTATATTCCATAATAGCAGAAACGGGGCCGGACCATAAACGTATTTTTACCGCCGAGGTAAAAGTGGGGAATACCCTGCTGGGGAGAGGCACCGGTAAAAGCAAAAAAATTGCCGAAATCGAAGCCGCCAGAACAGCGCTCGAAAAGCTGAAATGACTTTACAGGCAAAACTTCCTTTGCTAAACTTTTAAATACTGATTAATATTCGATTAAGGAGGATATATGGGTAAGAGAGATATCCAGCACCACGAAACAAAAAAACCCAAGAAGAATGCCAAGAAAGCCAGCGTTTCCGAAATCCTGGAGCAACCGCCGGTAGTCGAGGTCATCAAGAAAAAGAGGAAGCAGGAGTTCGAGGAAGAGTAGCGCTTTCCGACGCAAAATATGAACGGGATGGCTGATAAAGCTTCGATAAGGGTACTGGTGCGCGGACGCGTCCAGGGGGTCTATTTCAGGGATTTCACCTGCCGCAAAGCGGCTGAATACGACTTATCCGGATACGTTAAGAACCTCCCGGACGGGAGAACCGTCGAGGTTTACGCCGAGGGTGAAAAAGCGCAGCTCGAGAAGCTTGTCAGCCATCTGAAGGCCGGACCTCCGGGCGCAGTTGTAGAAGAAATCACCACCGGCTACGGGAATTGCACCGGAAATTATAACAGCTTCGATATCAGATACTGACACGCTCCCGATATCCAATAACTAATCCCCGGACGATTACAAACTACTTTATAACGGCACCAAGTTAGATTTTACAAACAACTCATTCGCAGTCTGCAGTGAACATCAATTCCACGAAATCGCGCCGCGGTATCTATAAGCCGAACTCGGCCATCGATTCCTTTATCAATTCAAGGTAATTGGTTTTTATACCGAGTGTCTGCGATATCTCGACATCGACCTTGTAGAGGTCTCCCGTGAATACCTTACCGCATTCTTCGATTTCGCCTTTTGCAGGCTCGTTTCTGGTGATGAACTTCTGGCGCGCCTCGATAATTCCCATGTCGAACGGCATGGTAAAATAAAGGTCGGTAATTACTTTTTCAATTCCCAAGCCGTACAGTTCTTCCCAGCCGCCCCTGGCGCTGTTGCCGTATTTCTTACTCGGCAGCAGGCTCAAGAGGTTCATAATGCTGAGATACCCGAATCCGTTGACCACTTTCAAAGGCGATACGGATATCAGGTAATCGCTCGACAAAACGACATTCGGAATCCAGAATGTGGGCACCGCCAAGGGTTTGGTCAACGGATTATCGACCTCAACCCAGACGCAATCATTGACATCGAGCGTTATAATTCTGGAAAAATCATAGCCCAGCGATTGATAAATCGGGGAAATCGGCCCGCCGTTGGGAGTTCCGTCCAGTATCAGAATATCGGCATCGGTGACTTTCCTTATGCCCTTGATGATATTGGCAAGCATTTCACGGCTGGTAGTCACCGGATAAGAAACAGGATAACCGGACATCGGTTTTATCAGTATACGACGAGCCCTCGACAGCACGGACGGTGCCTTAAAAACAAAATCAGAATAATTATAAATCAAACCCTACTCTCCTATCAGGTTAAAAATATTCGGTTAAAGATATCAAATTATATAATAACAACGATAAATTCAGCGTAAAGTTACCGTAAATCCTACAGCAGGATACCGCTTTTTAACGCAACCATAAAAATAGCGCTGGCTGTATAACGGATAAAGTGCGGAATGATTAAAGAAAATACAAACCAACAATGCCTTGCCGATACCATACTAATAAATTCTTATATGATGCAATCTACCAAATCGATACAAGTATAACAAAGTTTAAATGCCTGCTATTCCTGAATTGCGCTCCTGTATTTAAAAAGATAATATTCAAAAACAAAACGGGGTATTCCCCTCCACATAAACCCCTACTATCTATTTTACCATTGACGTCAAGCCCCTTTTCAAGTACCAGACGAATATTTTGCCGATAAAATAAAATAAAATTTTTTTATTTTTTGTGGCTCATATTGGCACATGTTATAATTTCGATATGAAGATATGCGAACTGGGCGAATTCGTATTGATTAACATGCTGTCGCACCTGATAGATGAAAGTCAAACGGCAGCCGACCCCAACATACTGA
Organism: uncultured Dehalococcoidales bacterium; assembly: GCA_964399425.1. Taxonomy (GTDB): domain Bacteria; phylum Chloroflexota; class Dehalococcoidia; order Dehalococcoidales; family UBA5627; genus UBA5627. The sequence continues at coordinate 14,673 of CAYNQR010000009.1, forward strand.
TAGATGCAGGTGATGATACCGCCGCCTGGCGAAATGATTCCGCAGTGAACCTGGCAACGGTTGATTGCCTGGTACAGGACGTTCATTTCAGCCTCGATAAAACCGGCTGGCAGGAACTCGGATGGAAAGCGCTTGCCGTCAGCTTGAGCGATATCGCTGCCATGGGAGGCTGTCCGAAATACGCCCTGTTTTCGCTGGCTTTGCCTGAAGATACGGATGTCGATAATATAATTGAGCTTTATAAGGGAATCCTTGAACTTGCACGGGGATTCAACATTAAAGTAATCGGAGGCAATATCAGCAAGGCTCCGGTTGTCTTTATAGATTCCATTATGTATGGAGCAGCTGACAACTCTGGCATTATGTTAACCCGCTCGGCAGCAATCCCCGGCGATGAAATCGCCGTTACCGGATACCTGGGAGCAGCAGCCGGCGGCCTTAAAATAATTAAAGACGACCTGTCGTTGGCAGATGAAATAAATGCACCGCTGATACAGGCTCTTAACAAACCGCTCCCCAGAATCGAGGAAGGGCAGAAACTGGCTGCGGGCGGAGTAAAATGCGCCATGGATATCAGCGACGGGCTGATTGCAGACCTGGGGCACATCTGCAAAGCCAGCCGCGTCGGGGCTATAATAGATAGGGAATCCGTGCCGGTTCACCCTGCCGTAAAAACCGCCTTCGACAAGGATGCGCTCGATATGGCGCTTTCGGGCGGCGAAGATTATGAACTGTTGTTTACCGCCCCACACGATATAGTAGAGAATATAAAAAAACAGTTGGACTGTCCGGTAACGGTTATCGGAAAGATTGTTGCCGATGATAAATATCGGGTTAAGTTAGCGGACTGTTCAGGTAATATATATTTACCGTCTGATACGGGATGGAATCACTTTGGAAAACGAAAATAAATCCGCAACAGAACTGAATATAACCAGCAACAGCCCGCAGGATACTGTTAACCTGGGAAAGAAAATCGGAGAACTGGCGATGCCCGGGGATATCTTCCTGCTTACCGGTATACTGGGAGCCGGAAAGACCTGCCTGACACAGGGAATTGCCTACGGACTGGGCATTAACGAATATACGCTCAGCCCGTCCTTCGTACTTGTACGTGAACTATACGGGCGCTTGACGCTTTATCACATGGACCTCTACAGGCTGGAAAACATCGAGGAAATCGCCGGTCTCGGGCTCGACGATTACCTGTACGGTAAGGGCGTTTGCACTATAGAGTGGGCAAACAAGGGTATGCCCCTGTTTCCCGATGAACATATCTCAATCGAGATTATTTATAAAGGCGATAATGAGCGGCAGATAATACTCACGGCATACGGGCAGAGATATCTTGACCTGATGGATAAATTGAGAAAAGAGACGGAGTAAAAAATGCATTTGGCAATAGATACGTCAACGGGTACGGCAGGCATAGCTGTAGCGGATGAATATAATATTCTGGCGGAATTGAGCTGGAGCTGCAGACAGAACCATTCGGTGGAACTGATGCCGCGCCTGACACAGCTTTTGGAACAGGGCAAAATCAAGTTCGAAGATATTAAGGGGGTTGTTGTCGCCATAGGCCCGGGCAGTTTTAACGGACTGCGCGTGGGTGTCAGTACGGCCAAAGGACTGGCTTTCAGCCTCAATATTCCGATTGCCGGTATAAGCACGCTCGAAATGACTGCATACGCCCACAGTGCAACGGGATTCCCGGTATGCCCCGTTATAAATGCCGGCAGAAGCGAGGTGGCGGCTGCTCTTTTCCGGAAAACGGGTGAGGAATGGCAAAAAATCAAACCAGAACACATTACGACTATCGCAGAATTATGCAAGGAGACGCATACGGATACCGTTTTCTGCGGTGAACTGACACCATCCGCTATCGATGAGTTGACTTCTACATTGGGAGAAAGAGCCATAATTCCCTCCCCGTCCGCCCGCTTGCGCCGCTGCGGATTCCTGGCGGAACTGGGATATAGACGACTGCAAAAAGAAGACTTTGACAATGCGACCGCTTTACAGCCCATCTATCTCAAAAAACCGCCGATTACACAGCATAAAAACATGGCTCCGCTGACGGATGAGGAAATGTGATAGTAGTTTTTACGGATTTGATAATTGGCTTAAAAATATAGAATAATAAACAGGTAATTAAAAAGTAAAATATAAAAAGAAGGAAAGAAATGATAGAGAGATCACTGGTTCTTGTTAAACCCGACGCTATGGAAAGAGGATTATCGGGGGAAATCATCAAGCGCATCGAAGAAGAAGGATTAACCCTTATCGGCATAAAAATGCTGCACATGGATATGGCTCTGGCAGAAAGGCATTACGCTCCTCACAAGGAAAAACCCTTTTTCAAAAGCCTTACCGGCTACATCAGTTCCGCCCCCATAGTAGCCGCCGTATTCGAAGGAGAAGGCGCAATAGACCTGATTCGCAAAATCATGGGCGCCACCGACCCGGCAAAAGCTGCCGACGGAACCATCAGGGGAGACCTCGGCGTGGATATCGAGCATAACTCAATTCACGGTTCCGATTCGGTAGAAACAGCAAAGAATGAGATCAATCTCTTCTTCAAAAAAGACGAACTCTTTACCTGCTAGGGTGATTAAGAAGGGACTAAGATTTTAATATATCGAAATCCAGCAACCTAAAATTGAAGAAGCCGCTCTCTTTTCCGGATTACAGGGATTTAACAAGAGCGGCTTTCGATTGTTTTCTTACCACTATATGCCAAGGATGAAATTACTGAATGCGAACGACCGGATTCGCCTGCTTCCACAGTTCATCCAGTCTGTAATACTCTCTCTCTCGGGGAGAGAGTATATGGACGATGACATCGTTATAATCGACAAGAATCCACCCCGAATCGGGGGTCCCTTCCTTGTGGAGCGGATAAACGTCTTCCTGTTTTAAGGTGCGGATAATCTCTTCGCTGAGAGCATCCATCTGGCGAACGGCATCGCAACTGCAAAGCACAAAGTAATCCGCAAAACTGCATACCTGCTTTACATCCAGTAAACTTATATCTATAGCCTGCTTATCGCTGGCAATTTCTACTATTTTTCGGGCTAAATCTATACCTTCCAGTTGATGCCTCCATTAATTGATATCGTGTTATTATTATAACATAAAGGCAAGATTCCCTGTTTGGACGACCGGAGACAATCGCGGTTGCTTTCGCTTGAAACCACTTTTTCGATTGATTTGGACAGGAAACCCAATGACAATTTATTCTGCTTTTAATCCCCGCCCCTGATGCTTCATTCGTCCCTCACGAATTCAGCATGACAATTTGTATGGGCGAACAATGGTCGTGTGCCCTTTATTTATATGGCGGACGGGCAATGCCCGTCCCTACAGATGACAGTCAGACTATTCGATAGAGATTGCGTCTGTTCCAATATATCGTAAATCACAAATACACTTGGTCGTTACCCCCTTCTCTGTTTACGGAGAAGGGGGACAAGGGGATGAGGTCTTGTTATTGCATTTGCTCCTAGCGAAATGAAAGCGCATGCTTCTACTGCAAATCACATCGATATGATATACTGTAACCATCATGGCTAAGTTATTATTCGGCACGGCAGGTATACCCATAAGCACTCCCCCTGCTGCCGGCGGTGAACTTCAGACTGTCAAGGGCATCCGACAGGTGGCTGAACTGGGGCTCGATTGCATGGAACTGGAATTCGTACAACAGGTTTACCTGAAAAAGCCCGATGCCGAAAAGGTAGCAAAAATCGCCGCAGATGTCAAAATAGCGTTATCGGCGCATGCCCCCTATGCCCTTAATTTCAATGCCAGGGAGCCGCAAAAAATCAGGATCAGCCAGAGCTATCTCTTTACCGCCGCCGAGATTGCTTATCTCTGCGGAGCGAAAAGCGTCGTTTTCCATCCCGCTTACTATATGGGAGACTCTTCGGAACAAGCATATCGAACCGTTAAAACCGCGCTCTCGGAAGTGCTGGAAAAAATGGAGGAGAAGGGAATCGATATTACCCTGAGGCCTGAGGTGAGCGGCAAGAGCAGCCAGTTCGGCACGATAACAGAAATAGCAGAGCTATGTTCCGCATTACCAAACACCAAGCCCTGCATCGATTTCGCTCACTGGCATGCGCGCACCGGCGCTTATAATACGTATAAAGAATTTGCTTCGATACTCGATGAGGTATCGAATATACTGGGAAAAGAAGCTATGGATAATATGCATATCCATGTTTCCGGCATCGAATATACGTCCAAAGGCGAAAAGCGTCACCTGCCTTTCGAGGACTCAGATATGAAATACAGTGAATTACTGCAAGTCCTGAAAGATTATAATGTCAGCGGTATGTTAATATGTGAAAGCCCGGTTATGGAAGAGGATGCCCTGCTTTTAAAACGCAGCTTCAATTCTTTACCGTAAAATTACACGGTCAGCTGTATAGTATAAAAATACCCGCCAACTCTGCTGTTTTTTTATGTATGCGGCTATTTCTGTTATAATATAATATTATAATAGTAACGTATGAGATATTATTGTTGCTTCTTTTACTCCCATTGAATCCGGCATGATATCTTTATTACATTTTTCGAGGTAAGTGATGAAAATAAACTGGAAGCGAACCATTATAGTCTATGCGGCTATAATTTTAATTGCCATACTTTTTTCTACCTTTATTCTTCCCGGAGAACAAAAACCGGAGGAGATTTCCTTAAACGCGGCTATCGCCATGTCGCAGGAAAATAAAATTAACAGCATAGTGGTAACGGATAACACCCAATTGATGATTACCGGCACTGACGGCATCAAGTATGTAACCTATAAGGAAAGCACTATCAGTATCTATGAAATTCCCGGATTTATGCTTGATAACGTTGAGAAAATCACTATCGAAAGCGGAGGTTTTAACTGGGGAAGCCTGCTGATTAGCTTCCTGCCGCTTTTGATATTCGGACTTCTGATATTCTTCCTGTTCAGCCAGGCCAGGGGCGCCAACAACCAGGCGATGAACTTCGGACGTTCCAAGGCAAGAATGCTGACAGCCAGCACGCCGACGGTAACTTTCGATGATGTAGCCGGCGTCGATGAAGCCAAGCAGGAACTAAGTGAAGTAGTCGATTTTCTTAAGATGCGTGAGAAATTCCAGGCGCTGGGAGCGCGTATACCCAAAGGCATACTGCTTATCGGCCCTCCCGGTACAGGTAAAACCCTGATGGCAAAGGCTATCGCCGGGGAAGCCGGCGTTCCCTTCTTTTCCATCAGCGGAAGTGAATTTGTAGAGATGTTTGTCGGCGTCGGCGCGTCACGTGTTCGTGATCTTTTCGACCAGGCAAAACGCAATGCGCCCTGCATTATATTTATAGACGAAATAGATGCCGTCGGCCGCCAGCGCGGAGCCGGTATGGGCGGCGGGCATGACGAAAGAGAACAGACGCTTAACCAGATACTGGTGGAAATGGACGGCTTCGATACCAATACCAGCGTTATCGTTATCGCCGCTACCAACCGTCCGGATATCCTGGATGAAGCGCTGCTGAGACCGGGTCGTTTCGACCGCAGGATTGCGCTCGACCGTCCTGATATTGTCGGCAGAAAAGCCATACTGAAAATACACAGCAAGGGGAAACCGCTGGACGGAACAGCAGATTTGGAATCACTGGCAAAGCAAACCGTCGGTTTTTCCGGCGCCGACCTTGCCAACCTGGTCAACGAAGCAGCCATCCTGGCTGCCAGGCGCGGCAAGAAATCCATCAGTATGGCTGAGCTTGAGGAATCCATCGACCGGGTTATTGCCGGACCGGAGAGAAAAAGCCGTAAGATCAGCCCCAAGGAAAAGGAGATTACCGCTTACCACGAGGCCGGGCATGCCCTGGTTGCCAGGATGTCGCCCAATGCCGACCCTGTTCACAAAATCTCTATCGTAGCCAGGGGAATGAGCCTCGGACATACCAGGCAGCTGCCTACGGAAGACCGTTACCTTTTAACGCGTTCTCAATTCAAGGACATGCTGGCGACTTTGCTCGGCGGACGTATTGCCGAGGAAATCGTCTTCGGGGAAATCAGCACCGGCGCTTCAGATGATATACGGCGTGCCACCGACCTGGCGCATAAAATGGTAACCGATTACGGTATGAGCGAGAAGCTGGGGACGCGCACCTTCGGCAACAAGCATGAAATGGTTTTCCTCGGGCGTGAGATTGCCGAGCAGAGGGATTACGGCGACGATATCGCCAATATCATCGATGAGGAAGTATATAACATTGTCCAGACGGCTTATAATTCCGCCCGGGAAATATTGCTCAATAACAGGGACAGGCTGACGCATATCGCCGAGCGGTTAATGGCTAAGGAAACCATAGAACCGGATGAACTGGAAAAACTCTTTACCGAGCCGCTGGATAAGCTGGAGGCAGAGTTGCAGGAAGCTGCCGCTGCCGAACCTGTGGTCGAACCGGTTCCTGAAAATCCGCCAGCCAAACGACCGAGAAAAAGCAAGATTCCTGATTTGATAAATCAACCCAAGCAATCACCGGGCACCGCATAATTATTGAACGAAAGAGGTATTGTATTAAATGGTAGAAATTACGAAAAATGTTATACCGATTGAAGAAGTGATTAACAGCGTCAGGAACGACGCCAGCGGCGGCATCATCGCCTATATCGGGCTTATCAGGGATAAATCCTGTGATAAAAAAGTGACTTCCGTAGAATACGGAGATGTCGACGGAACTGCCGAAGCGAGGCTCCAGAAGATTGTCGACGGGGCTAAAGAGCGATGGCCTGTAAACGATATGGCAATCGTGCACCGCATAGGAAAACTGAATGTCGGCGATAACAACGTGGTAATCGCCGTATCGACCGGTCACAGGCAGGAAGGCTTCGCCGCCTGCCAGTATGCCATCGACAAGTTCAAGGAACAGCTCCCCACTACCAAGAAGGAAACCTATACCGACGGCTCGACCCTCGATTATAAACCGAAAAAGTAATTTAGATTATTAAACAAAGCTGACTTTGTAATCGCCCGTTCTGAATAAGGATGGGCGATTTGTTTATTTTTTGCTAGTTCGTAGGGACGGGCATTGCCCGTCCGCTTAATTAATATAATCGCAGTCGTGTTGATAAAAAAGCATTGTAGAGATTGCTTCGTTTTCCCTTCGGAAAAACTCGCAAAGACAATTTTAAACTGCCTTGCTGAGTTCTTGAGGAACGAACGAAGAATTCGGTATGGGGTTAATCCTGAGCCGTTCGTGGAGTCTGTCCTGAGTATATCGAAGGAAGCTTGTCGAACCATAACGGCAGCATATTACCGAATAAGATTTCCGTTAAAATCCTTCGACAGGCTCGGGACGAACGGAAATCTTATTTTCACTGTCATACTGAATTCGTGAAGGACGAATGAAGTATCCGGGGCGGGGTGGTTAATAAAGTGTTCTCACTTGATGCAGAGGTAGCCTTATATGCTGTGTCTCCCTACCCCCGGATTCTTCGGTCACCCCCTGTGACTTCTGAATGACAATGTGGAGGGACTCCTAGCAACGATAGGAAAAAAGCCTTCCACCGGGGGAAGGTGTCAAACCGATTCACCGGTCTGACGGATGAGGGAAAATTCTATTAAAAGATAAATAGTCTTACTTGCTGCGCTTGACTACAAAATCAGCCAGCGCTATCAGAGCCTGGCGGTTTTTGGTATCCGGCATGGCATCCAGATTGCGGCGCGCCTTTTCGCTGTACTCGGAAGCCATCTTGTAACAATCTTCGATGATACCGGAACTGCTCAGTAAAGCAATGGCTTCTTTCACATTTTTATGGTTATCGCCTTCGTTATTAAAGATACGTCTGACAGGATTATCGCTCGGGAAACGTTCCAAAATCATCATGGATGGCAGAGTCATCGTTCCCTGAATCAGGTCGGATGCCACAGGCTTGCCCAGTTCCTTTTCGCTGGCGGTGAAATCGAGGATGTCGTCCACGATTTGGAAAGAAATACCGAGATTGATACCGAAATCCCTCAGGGATTCAATACCTTCCTCCGAAGCCCCTCCCAGCACCGCTCCGCCCTCGGTAGCCAGGGCAAACAATGCCGCCGTCTTGCCGGTAATGCGTTCCAGGTACTCGTCGAAGGTTTGATTGAGTTTGTATGAACTGAATCCCTGCCGCAGCTCTCCGTGAGAAATCGCTTCCAGCGTTTCGGCAAAGAGACCGACCACGCGCAGGCTGCCGGTGGAAACGGCGAAGCTCGCCGCCTTGGCAAATAAATAATCACCGAAAATTATCGCCCGGTCCACTCCCCAGATGCTGTTGATGGTGGCGCGCCCGCGGCGCACGTTGGCTTTATCGATGGCATCGTCGTGTACAAGAGTGGCGATATGCATCAACTCGCTGGCAGAAGCCATATAAACCAGTTTTTCATGGTTATAGTTATAAAGGCTGCCGGAATGAAAAGCGAGCAGCGGACGGACGACTTTCCCGCCGCCGCATAAAATATGCTCAAGCATCTTGTGAAGCTCGGGAAAGGTTTTGCTCTTCTCGGAGGCTAATCCTTTAAAATTATCCTCTACCCCGGTAAGCCCGTCTTTAACCAGTTCATAAACCTGTTTAACATCCACTACAGCAATTCTCCCGTATCATTAAATATTATCTTTTTTACCCAAACGGGCGGTTTCCTGTTCTACTATCTCCTCGTCAAGCTTGGTAAAAAGCGGCTCCGGATGCAGCAAATGCTGCCCGGGAGATGGTAAACGCAGCTGCCAGCCGTCATCTTCCACCCTGCCCTCGTAACCCAGGTATTCGTGCAGCTTTTGCGAACTGAACGGAAGGAACGGGTAAAAGGCCGTTCTGAGACCGGAAATAACTGTCAGGGCGACATATAACGTAACCGCCGCCGCCTGTTTATCGGTCTTTATAACTTTCCAGGGGGATTTCTCTTCGAGGTAACGGTTCGCTTCCTGCGCCAGCGCCATGGCAGCTTTTATGGCTTCCCTGAAACGGCAGGCAGCTATCAATTCGCCCATCGTTTCCAGAGTTTCTTCCGTTTTCTTTAACAATACCTGATTGCTTTCATCGACATCGACAGGGTCGGGAACACAGCCGTCGAAGCTGCGATATGTAAAAGTAAGCACGCGCTGTACCAGGTTGCCGTATGTTGCGACCAGTTCGTCGTTGTTGCGGCGTACGAATTCGCGCCATGAAAAATCGGTATCGCTGGTTTCCGGCATATTTACCGAAAGCAGGTAACGCAGCGGGTCGGGGTCGTAGCGCGACAGGTAATCGGGTACCCAGACCGCCCAGTTCAAACTGCTGGATAACTTTCTGCCTTCGATGGTCAGGTATTCATTGGAGGGAACATCGAACGGTAAATTGAGACCGCCGTATCCCATCAGCATCGCCGGCCAGATAATAGTATGGAAAGGAATATTGTCTTTTCCGATAAAATAATAGCTTTTAACGTCATCGCTCTGCCAGAATTCACGCCATTTCTCAGGATTGCCGGTAGATTGCGCCCATTCCTTCGCAGCTGACAGATAACCGATGACTGCCTCGAACCAGACATAGAGGCATTTGCCTTCATAGCCTTCGAGCGGCAGTGGAATGCCCCAGCTGATATCGCGCGTAATCGCCCGGTCTTTAAGCCCGGATTCGAGGTATTTAAGCGTAAAATTGGAGACATTCGAACGCCAGTGCTTCTGCTTTTCCACCCATAAAAGCAATTTTTCTTCGAAAGCAGTCAGCTTGAGAAAAAACTGCTCGGAATTCCGGAACTCGGGAGCCGTGCCGCAGGTTCTGCAACGCGCAGCGTTAAGCTCGTTTGGATTTAAAGGCTGACCGCATTTGTCGCACTGGTCTCCGCGGGCGCCGGCATAACCGCAAAGCGGGCAGGTTCCTTCTACATATCTGTCCGGTAAATAACGCTGGCACTTGGAACAAAAAGGCTGTAAAACGATATCTTTATAGATATATCCTTTATTTAAAAGGGTTGTGAATATGTCCTGTGCCACTGCTGTATGATTATCAGTACCCGTACTGGTAAAAAGGTCGAAGGTTATGCCGAAATCCCTGAAAGACTGCAAAAACTGCTTATGATATTTCTCGGCGATTTCCGAGGGTTCGACGCCTTCCTGTTCGGCACGTATGGTTATCGGCGTGCCGTGTACATCCGAACCGGATACCATTAAAACGATGTTTCCCCTTGTGCGATGATATCGGGCAAAAATATCCGGCGGCAGATATGCCCCGGCTATATGACCTAAATGAAGCGGGCTGTTAGCATAAGGCCAGGCGACACCGATATATATCTTTTCTCTCATGCAGCTTTATCCCAGGTTTATGTCGGTATCGGTAAAGAAAGAGAGAATTCTTTCACCCTTTTCTTCCTTGTAATGGGCGTAACCCTTTTTAAAAGCGCATTCAACGCAGTAGCGTACCATCTTGCCCTTCTCTACTTCAACGCCGTTTTCCTCATCGACGCAAAGATACCTCTCCGGATACAGGATAACACGGTCGCAGATATCGCAATTAACCCTGCCTAACGAGATACATCCCCTTCTCATGATAAACTCCTTTAAAATAACCGCTAACTTATAAAATGACCGGCTTATGATAACAGCTTCAGCCAGGCCTGATAAACCTCTTTTTTAGATAAACCGGTTTCCCTAACCACTTTGGCAACCGCCTCCCTGGCGCCCACACCCGCCTGCTGCAATTCTTCCAGCTTTGTCACTACGTCTTCGGTAAGGCGCGGTTTCTCCTTAGACTTGCCTTCTATGACAAGAGTAAACTCACCCCTCGGGTCTTTGAAGTGCTGCAAAGCTTCGCTGGCTTTGCCGCGAAAAACCTCTTCATAAACCTTGGTAAGCTCACGGCAAACAGCAATTCTCCGGTCGCCTAAAACATATATTATATCATTTAATGCTTCTTGGATGCGATGAGGCGCTTCATAAGCGATAATAGTACCCATCTCGGAGGCTACCGTTGCCAGCGTCTGCCGTCTTTCACCGATTCTGCGCGGTAAAAAGCCGATAAAAATAAACCTGTCCGTAGCTAAACCGGAAACAGCCAGGGCGCTGATTATCGCCGAAGGCCCGGGAACCGGCACTACTGTAAAACCCTTGCCAACGGCAGCGGCAACCAGTTCATATCCGGGGTCGGATATACCGGGCATCCCCGCTTCCGATACGATGGCGATATCCTTCGATTCAAGCTGTCCTAAAATATAATCCAGCTTGTCGATTTTATTATGTTCGTAATAACTGGTCAGGGGCGTTTTTATCTCGTATTTATCCAGAAGTATCCGGGTTTTACGCGTGTCTTCAGCGGCAATGAGTTGCACCTCACGCAAAATCCTGACAGCTCGCAGGGAAATATCTTCAAGATTTCCTATCGGAGTCGCCACAATATACAGGCTTGGCATTTAAATTTTTGTCTTCCTTGTTTTTCATATTATAACGTAATCGGATTTTTGAGTCTACAAAATACTATGCAGACCGCTTAATAATTATGCTATAATAACCAATTATATTTAAAAAACCGTCTTTTTTTATTTTCTTTATTAACCCGTTTAAATTATTGCCGTATATTTTCATTAAGGAGGAACAGAAATGAGCACACCTCAATATAAAGAGTTACGCCGTGCTTACGGTTTCGATGAAGTCGCCATAGTCCCCGGAGACGTATCGATAAACCCCGACCAGACCAACATCGATTTTAAAATCGGCGACATCAATTTCGGTATTCCGGTGATAGCTTCCGCCATGGACGGGGTAACGGATACCAAAACAGCCGTTCTTATGAGCAAGTTCGGCGGACTGTCGGTTTTAAACCTCGAGGGTATCCAGACAAGGTATGAAAGACCCGATGAAGTACTGGAAGAAATCGCCCAGGCTCCCAACGACCAGATTACGGCTTTAATGCAGAAAATATATTCCCAGCCGATGAGAGACGACCTGGTGGCGGAACGCATAAAAGCTATTAAAAAAGAAGGCGCCGTTTGTGCCGTTTCGGTTACCCCTGCCAATACCAAGAGACTGGTGCCGGTAATAGTGGAAGCCGGCGCTGATATACTGGTAGTTGCTTCTACGGTAACCACCGCCCGCCACATTTCAAAGAGTTACAAGGGGTTGAGTTTCGTAGAGTTATGCAACACCACCCCTATTCCGGTAGTCGTCGGCAACTGCGTCAGCTATAGCGCCTGTCTGGAACTTATGAGAACCGGTGTCGCCGGCATACTGGTCGGAGTCGGACCCGGCGCCGCCTGCACCTCCCGCGAGGTACTCGGTATCGGCGTTCCTCAAATCACAGCAACCATGGATTGCGCCGCAGCCAGGGATGATTACCAGAAAGAATCCGGCAGATATGTTCCGATTGTAACCGACGGCGGTTTCCGCAAGGGCGGAGATGTCTGCAAGGCTTTCGTAGCCGGAGCCGATGCTGTAATGCTCGGTTCCATACTGGCGCAGGCCAAGGAATCACCCGGCAGGGGTTATCACTGGGGAATGGCCAATCCGCATGCTTCCCTTCCGAGGGGGACAAGGATTAAAGTCGGAATGAACAGCTCATATGAGCAGATTCTCTTCGGCCCGTCTTCGATTACCAACGGCAGCCAGAATCTTATCGGCGCCCTGCGCACGACCATGGGTGTTTGCGGAGCGTCAACGATTAAAGAGTTACAGCAAGCCGAAATGGTAATCGCCCCGGCCATCACCAGCGAAGGCAAGTTCTACCAGTTGAGCGGACTGGCTTCTAAATAACCGGATATTATAAAGACTGTAATGTAAAAGCCCTCGTAAAATTACGAGGGCTTTTTTAATCGCCCCACCCCAGATGCTTCATTCGTCCATCACGAATTCAGCATGACAGTTTAGTCAGATTTATCGAGATGACGGATGAGGGATATAAAAGCCTTACTCGTCCTCTTCGCCATCGTCGTCATCGGCGACAGGAGGAGCCTCACTGCGCACCTGGGGAACCAGCGCTCTCGATTTGTTACGTTTATGCTTCGATGGTGGCATCAGTGTTTCCACTGTCTGCCTTAACTTTTTAAGCGCCTCAACGGATTCGGCATCTACTACTTTTACTATCAAACCGCTGACACCCATATCCCATATCGCCTGCAATTCATCGGCAGTCAGGTTTAAGGGAACGGATATCAATAGCGGCTTGGTGGATAAAGTAGAAAAACGTTTATAGACAGTAATTTTCCGCCATGTTAAAGATAATTTTTCTGCCGGTTTATCATCGAGGAATACGGCATCCTGTGGCATAGTGTCCAGAATGCGTATCATCTCCCCCGTCATATTATCTTCAGCTATAACGATTCTGCCCGTTTTTTCCGATTTCAATAATGCAGGAGCCGGCATATCATCGCCGAAAACAATAAAATCCAGCGCCGTCTTCTCAAAGTCGATGTTGAAGCTACCGCTTATGCGGCATCCGCAGGGAATATCCGTCAATGACCTGGCGGTCTTCTCAACCGCTTTATACTCGGCAGACTTATGAGCGGTAAACAAAAAGGCATCGATGCCAGTCTTTATGTTAACCATATTCGAGGCATCGGTTCGGTCTATAGACGCAATAACAAGCAGCCTGGGTTTGATACTCTTTTGAGCCGTTCTGAAACCAAGAGGCGGAGGCTCCGATTGCGAAGCCTGTTTTAACTTATCAATGAAAAGACTCATCTCTCCTCCAAGAAAAATAGACAATAATGGAGCCAGCGAGAGGATTCGAACCCCCGACCCGCGCTTTACGAAAGCGCTGCTCTACCTGCTGAGCTACGCTGGCTTTAGCTAAAGTATAACATAAAAAAGACTTTTTTATAAACGCGATTTCAGTAATTTTTACCCGCGTTTGGGTCGCTGTAACAGGAACGATATCAGGATAGCCCCGTCCACCTGGCAAATACTGTGCGATACTATCAGCCAGCCGCCGCCATTAAGATTGGGCAACGATTTACTGATATTACTCAGTGTTTTCGAAACCTTCATGGCGAATGCCTGCTGCAGTTTTGGCTCTCTGTAATCGGGACCGTCGGATAAAATATCCGCCTCCTGCTTGGGAATTACGAATTCCGTCGCCATAGCATATTCATAAGGATTATCCAAAATCCACCTCCGCTTGTGCTTTATGATTATGATTGTTGAGACGGGATGATGTCAATGTGGGTTTTTTACCGATTTAATTCCACTTACACAAGGTAACAAATAATATAATGAAACGTGTTTAAATTAATCCAAACAGGGTATAATTATGTTTATGAATAATAAAATCGACCTTAATACAACGATAACACTGAATAACGGCGTCCGGATGCCGGTACTGGGTTTGGGCACATGGCAGATAACCGGTAAAAAAGTCGAGGAAGTCATTTTATCCGCACTGGATACCGGCTACAGGCATATCGATACGGCAGCCGCATATCACAATGAAAGTGAAATCGGGAAAGCCCTGATAATAAGCGGAATACCGCGGGAAGATGTTTTTATTACGACAAAATTGTGGAACAGCGAACATGGTTACAATAAAGCCATTGCCGCCTGTGATAAAAGCCTTAAAAACCTGGGGTTGGATTACGTCGATTTATATTTAATCCATTGGCCGGTGACCGGTTTGTATACCGAAACGTGGACAGCAATGGAAAGACTATTTGCATCCGGAAAATGCAGAGCAATCGGCGTGAGCAACTTCACTATCCGGCATCTCGAAGCCCTGTTAAAAGAGTCGGCTACTATACCCGCCGTTAACCAGGTGGAATTCAGCCCCTATCTCTACCAGAAAGAGCTGCTGGACTATTGCCGCTCCAAAGGGATTCAACTGGAAGCGTACAGCCCGCTGACGCGGGGTAAAAAACTGGCTAATCCGGCCTTATCTGTAATGGCAGATAAATACGGAAAAAGCACAGCCCAGATACTTATTCGCTGGTCGCTGCAAACCGGGCTGGTGGTAATACCGAAGGCTTCTTCATTGAAGCATTTAAAAGAAAATGCCGCTGTCTTCGATTTCGAGTTATCGCAGGAAGATATGGAAATTTTAAATTCATTCAACGAGGATTTGCATATCTGCTGGAATCCCGATTGATAACAATGCAACGGGGCGATGTCCTTTATATTCGAACTGAAAGTACAGGCTATCGTTCGATTTCATATCATGAAAAATCGCCGCTTCTTCGCTTGATAACACCGATAGACAAAGGGTACAATAATCCTGTAGACAATTTAAGGAGTTTTACATGGAAACCGGTACCTGGAAAGTTAAAACGGGACTCGCTCAGATGCTAAAAGGCGGCGTCATCATGGACGTCGTTACCCCCGAACAGGCTAAAATCGCCGAAGCCGCCGGAGCCTGCTCCGTCATGGCATTGGAAAGAGTCCCCGCCGATATCCGCGCCGCAGGCGGCGTCGCCCGCATGGCGGATATCTCCGTTATCGAAAATATTATGAAAGCCGTCAGCATTCCCGTTATGGCAAAGTGCCGCATCGGTCATTTCGTCGAAGCCAGAACACTCGAAGCCATCGGCATCGACTTTATCGACGAATCCGAGGTCTTAACACCTGCCGATGAAGCCAACCATGTCTGGAAACACGATTTTAAAGTCCCCTTCGTCTGCGGCTGCCGCAATATCGGAGAGGCTTTACGTCGCATCGGCGAAGGCGCCGCTATGATTCGCACCAAGGGGGAAGCCGGCACCGGCAACGTCGTCGAAGCCGTCAGGCATATGCGAACGGTGATGGACAGCATCAGGCAGCTCGTTAATATGCCCCAGGAAGAATTGATGTCTTTTGCCAAGGAAAACGGCGCCCCATACGAACTGGTTAAAGCAGTGCACGATACCGGCAAGCTGCCGGTCGTCAACTTTGCCGCCGGCGGTATCGCCACACCGGCAGATGCCGCGCTGATGATGCAACTGGGAGCCGAAGGCGTCTTCGTCGGCTCGGGCATTTTCAAATCCGCCGACCCCGAAAAGAGGGCCAAGGCGATTGTGAAAGCGACTACTCATTATCAGGATTACAAGGTTATTGCCGAGGTCAGCAAGAATCTCGGAGAGGCCATGCCCGGCATCGAAATCAAACAAATACCCGAAGACCAGCTGCTGGCTTCGAGAGGATGGTAATAATACGCATGGTAAAGAAAACAGATACTACCGTGGATATTGCCGATGCATAGAATAGAAGTCTGTTTTAAAGAACATCTGCCCGATTCCGCAGGGCAGGGATTGGTGAAGGGTATCTCCGACCTGGGTATAAAAAATATTTCCGACGTGCGCGTAATCGATGTTTACTGGCTGGACGCCGCACTTGAAAAAGCCGAATTGGAATTAATTTGCGGGCGGCTGCTGGCCGACCCGGTAACACAAGACTATAGTTACGATGCCGGCAAAAAGACGGTTGAAGGAGACGGACTGCACTCTATAGAGGTAGCTTATAACGCCGGAGTGGCCGACCCTGTGGAAGAAACGGCTTCTAAAGCCGTAAAAGACCTCGGCATTGAAAAAGTCAAGGCTATCAAGACGGCAAAACGCTACCTTATTAAGGGAAAACTCGATAAAAACGATATGGATATTATATGCAGCCGCCTGCTGGTAAACCCCATCATCCAGCATATCGTGGGTGAAAACCCGGTAGTTTTTCCTGAAAGCCCGAAATATACATTTAAACTGAAACATATAGAAATTCTGGACGCTAATGATAGTAAATTAAGCGATATCGCCCGCAGGTTCGGTTTTACTAGCGGCGAAATGCAGGCAATTAAAGAATACTATGATAAGCTCGAACGCAATCCGGTCGACGCCGAACTGGAAACACTGGCGCAAACATGGTCTGAACACTGCTGTCACAAGACTTTTAAAGGTAAAATCAACTTCAACGGGGAAATTATCGATAACCTTTTAAAGACGACTATTGCCAGAGCCACCAAAGAACTGGATAAACCCTGGTGCCTCTCGGTTTTCAAGGACAATGCCGGAGTAATCGAGTTCGATGATGAATGGGCGCTGTGCTTCAAGGTGGAAACCCACAATCACCCGTCTGCCATCGAACCCTACGGCGGCGCATCTACCGGTGTCGGCGGTGTCGTGCGGGACGTGCTGGGGACGGGGCTGGCCGCCAAACCTGTTTTTAACACCGATGTTTTCTGCTTCGGCAACCCCGATATGGCTTACGAAGATGTACCGGAAGGAGTCTTGCACCCGCGCCGTATGCTCAAAGGAGTGCGCGCCGGTGTTGCCGATTACGGAAACCGGCTGGGAATACCTACCGGAAACGGCGCTATCTGTTTCGATAGACGCTACACCGCCAACCCGCTGGTTTACTGCGGAACGGTCGGCCTGATGCCGAAAGAGTATTCGCAGATGGGAAAACAAAAAGCGGGAGACCTGATTGTGCTTGCAGGAGGCCGCACCGGGCGTGACGGCATTCACGGTGTCACCTTTGCGTCGGAGCAGCTCAGCAAGGATTCGACCGAGGTTTCCTTCAGTTCGGTACAAATCGGCAACCCCATCATGGAAAAGAAACTTATCGATACAATTTTGCAGGCAAGGGATAAAGGTTTGTTCGTAAGAATAACCGACTGCGGCGGCGGCGGGCTTTCCTCGGCTGTCGGAGAAATGGGAGCCGAAACCGGCGCTAAAGTATATCTCGACAGAGTTCCCTTGAAGTATGCCGGATTGTCCTATTCGGAAATCTGGATATCGGAATCCCAGGAACGTATGATCATGGCTGTCCCGCCGGATAAAGCGGATGAACTTTTAAAGCTCTTCGCCGATGAGAATACCGAAGCTGTGGTAATCGGTGAGTTTACCGATGACAGGAAATTACAACTCTACTATAACGATAACCTTGTTTGCGACCTCGATATGGATTTCCTGCATGAGGGAAGACCGCAACTGGCATTAAAAGCTTTATGGTGCAAAGCCAGCTACCAGGAACCCAGAAAAGAGGAATACCCGGATGTCGCAACATCGCTTTTGAAAATACTCGGCTCGTGGAACGTTTGCAGCAAGGAATGGGTCATCCGCCAGTACGACCACGAGGTGCAGGGCGGCAGCGTCTTGAAACCGCTGGTAGGTAAAAATAATGACGGTCCCGGCGACGCCGCGATTATCAGACCTGTACTGGATTCCGGTGCGGGTGTTATTATTGCAAACGGCATCAACTCCAAGTACAGCGATATCGACCCCTACTGGATGGCGGCATCGGCTATAGACGAAGCCTTAAGACAGATTATCGCCGTCGGGGGCAGTTTAGAAAGAGTAGCGCTGCTGGATAATTTCTGCTGGGGCAATACCAACAAACCCGAAAGGCTGGGGACGCTGGTACGCGCCTGCCAGGCCTGTTACGATATGTCGGTTGCCTTCGGAACTCCTTTTATATCGGGAAAAGACAGTTTAAACAACGAATTTCAATACCATGGCAGTACCATCGCCATCCCCGATACGCTGTTGATTTCGGCTATGGGTGTTATGAAGGACAGCAGCAAAGCCGTCAGCATGGATTTCAAGAAAGAGGGCGATTATATTTATATTATCGGAAACACATATGACGAACTGGGCGGTTCCGAGTATTTCAAGAGCCTGGGATACCTGGGAAACGATGCCCCGAAAGTAAACCCGAAGCAGGCGAAAAAGATAATGGACAATCTCAGTAAAGCCACTGAAAAGGGGCTTGTCAAAGCCTGCCACGACCTCAGCGAAGGCGGACTTGGTGTGGCTGTTGCAGAAATGGCGTTTGCCGGCAATAAAGGCGCTAAGATTAGTTTGGACAAAGTGCCGCTGGGTGATGAGATTATCCGCAATGATTACATTTTGTTTTCCGAATCCAACAGCCGCTTCCTGGCAGAGGTAGCGCCGTGTGACGCCGCTGAATTCGAGAAGACGCTGGGTGATGTGCCTTTCGCTAACATAGGCGAAGTCACCTCAGCGAATATATTGCAGATATACGGGATTGACAAGGACGTTATCCTGAACATAGAGATAGATAAATTAAAGGAAGCCTGGCAAAAACCACTGGGCTGGTAGATGGGTAAATGAGTAAAGCAAGAACACTGGTATTACGGGCACCGGGAACCAACTGCGATATGGAAGCCGCATTCGCCTTCAAAAAAGCCGGGGCGGATGTTTCGATGGTACATATCGGAGAATTAATCCGCCGCGAGAAAAAACTGGCAGATTACCGCATTATGGTGCTGCCGGGGGGATTTACCTACGGGGACGACCTCGGTTCGGGAAAGGTAATCGCCAATGAAATCAGCGTCAAACTGGGAGACGATGTAAAACAATTCGTCGAAAACGGCGGATTGATTATAGGCATCTGCAACGGTTTCCAGATACTGGTAAAAAGCGGACTGCTCCCCGACCCTTCCGCTATGAATACAAAACAAAAGTCGACCCTGACCAACAACGATTCCGGAAAGTTCGAGTGCCGCTGGGTCAACCTGAAAGTTAATGACAAAAGCAAATGTATTTTCACAAAAGGAATCGCTAAAATGTATCTCCCCGTCGCTCACGGAGAGGGTAAGTTCGTCGCGGATGCAGAGACATTGAGGGCTGTCGATGTTGCCGTATATTATGCGGACGTAAACGATACGCCGACTATGTCATATCCCGATAATCCCAACGGCTCATTAAACTGTATTGCCGGAATCTGCGACAGCAGCGGGCGCATCTTCGGTTTGATGCCCCACCCCGAACGTTATGTAACCGGCAGCCAGCATCCGAGGTGGACAAGCGAAAACCTTAAGGTAGATGGAGATGGATTTAAAATCTTTAAAAATGCCGTGGATTGTGTAAAGCAACTCTAATGTGTGTTATAATACGCTGCAGCTTATAAATATTTACTACATAAAGTCGATTATGTTATACTAATAAACTAATTAAAGCGTAACTAGAAAGAGGGACCAAATTGGCGGATACTGCTACAATTAAAGAATTATTGGAGTCCGGAGCACACTTCGGGCACCAGACAAGTCACTGGAACCCGCACATGAAGAAATATATCTTCACCAAGCGCAACGGGATCCATATCATCGACCTCGAACAGACGGCTACTATGCTGGAGGCAGCATGCAAGTTCGTTAAGGAACTGGCTGCCGACAATGGCAAGATTCTCTTCGTGGGAACCAAGAAACAGGCGCAGGATATCATACAAGAAGAAGCAAAGCGCTGCGGAATGTATTTTATCAACCAGCGCTGGATAGGCGGAGTGCTTACCAACTTCTCGGCTATTCAATCGAGAATCGATTACCTGGTAAAGCTTGAAGACCAGCAGGCAAAAGGTGATTTTGCCCGTCTGCCCAAGAAAGAAGCCATGAAACTGGGCGAAGAAATCGACCGTCTCAATAAAAACATGGGCGGTTTCAAGGAAATGACCGGCCTGCCCGATGCCCTCTTTATTATAGACCCGGTTAAAGAAAAAATTGCTATCATAGAAGCCCGAAGGTTAGGCATTCCCATTATCGCAGTTGTCGACACCAATTGCCTGCCCGACATAATCGACTATCCGATACCCGCTAATGACGATGCCATCAGGGCTATCAAGCTGATTACCGGCAAGATTGCCAGCGCTGTCATCGAAGGCAAAAGCGGCGATATGCCTGTTTCACAGGAAACAGCAGAGGCATTATTGGATGAGACCGAAGCTGCTCAAACCGCCGAGTAAATATTTCAAGATTAATTAATAGGGGGATAACGTTGGAAATCTCTGCTGCCTGCATTAAAGAATTGAGAGAACAATGCGGCGCCGGTTTTATGGATTGCCGTGCCGCTTTAATTAAAACCGATGGCGACATCGAAAAAGCCCTGGAAGTTTTAAAGGAACAGGGTTTTGCCAAAGCCGCCAAAAAAGCTGACAGAGCCGCCGACCAGGGACTGGTCGAAGCATATATTCATTGCGGCGGGCGTATCGGCGCTATGGTGGAAGTCAACTGCGAAACCGATTTTGTTGCCCGAACCGATGAATTCAAGGAACTGGCGCATAACATAGCCATGCAGGTTGCGGCTATGAATCCAAGATATATCTCGGAAGAGAACATCCCTGCCGATATGCCAGAAGCGGAAAGAGCGGAATTGGATGTTGCCACCGCCTGTCTTTTAAACCAGGCATATATCAAGGACCCGGCGCTAACGATTAAAGATATTGTTATCGCTAACATATCCAAAATGGGAGAAAATATCAAGGTTAGCCGTATTGCGCGGTTCGATTTATCCGAATAAGCAGGATAATAAATGAGTGATACCAAATACAAAAGAGTCTTGCTGAAACTCAGCGGCGAGGCTTTCAGTGGTAACACCGCCTTTGGCATCGACGCTCCTACTATTGCCAGGGTTGCCAGGCAAATCAGCAATATTGTAGCTATGGGTGTCGAAGTCGCTGCGGTAATCGGCGCCGGTAACATCTGGCGCGGCGCCACAGCGGCAAAACAGGGCATCGACCGCGTTACGGCAGACTACGCCGGCATGCTGGCAACCGTCATCAATGCCCTCGCTCTTCAGGATGCCCTGGAAAAACAGGGCATCGTCACCAGGACGATGTCCGCTATTACTATCGAACAGGTTGCCGAACCGTATCTTATGAGACGCGCCATCAGGCACCTCGAGAAAGGCCGCGTGGTGATACTGGCGGGAGGCACCGGCAATCCCTATATGACCACCGATACCGCCGCCGCTTTGCGGGCGATTGAAATCGAGGCGGAAGTGCTGCTGATGAGTAAAAACTGTGTCGACGGTGTTTACAGCGCCGACCCGCGCAAGGACTCCACTGCCAAGAAATTCGACCACCTGACCTATCTGGATGTCTTAAACAAACGTTTACAGGTTATGGA
The DNA here is from genome assembly GCA_964399425.1 of uncultured Dehalococcoidales bacterium. GTDB lineage: Bacteria > Chloroflexota > Dehalococcoidia > Dehalococcoidales > UBA5627 > UBA5627. The sequence continues at coordinate 36,463 of CAYNQR010000009.1, forward strand.
TTCAACCGCACTCTCTTTATGCCTGGAGAACGGTTTGCCGATTATCGTTTTCGACCTTCAAGCCCCCAACAGCCTGGAAAGGCTGGTAACGGGCGAACATATCGGTACTTTAATAAATGACGGGTAGTGAGATGATAGAAAAAGTATTACTGACAATGGACCAAAAAATGCAGACCACACTGGATGTGTTAAAGAAAGACTTGAGCGGTGTCCGCACCGGCAGAGCCACTCCGGCCATGGTTGAACATGTCAGGGTTGAATACGCCGAAACCACCATGCCCATCAATCATATCGCCGGTATTTCCACCTCCGGAGCCAATCTGCTGATTATTCAGCCGTGGGACCCCGGCAGTCTGAAAGCCATCGAAAAAGCGATTCTTAAATCCAATCTGGGACTGACCCCCAGTAACGACGGGATTGCCATCAAGCTTAACGTTCCTCCGCTCTCCAATGAAAGAAGGCAGGAACTTATCAAGATTGTCAAGGCAAGAGTGGAAGAAAGCAAGGTAATCATACGCAATCTGCGCCGCGATGCTTCAGACGATTTGAAAAAACTGGAAAAAGACAAGGAAATATCACAGGACGACCACAAGCGCGCACAGGACAAGGTGCAGAAGATTACCGACAGCTTTATCGACCTCGCGGACAGCGCCCGCCAGGACAAAGAAAAAGAACTGATGGAAGTTTAAATATTCTTGCTTCCATTTTGACCTGTCATATAAATTCGTCACTGCTTCTTACGACACCAATGTGCCGGTATCTGGTTACTGTCTTATTGTCACTCTATGCGAATACAAAGACCGAATCCCGATTAGTCGAGACTCTAATAGTATCAGTGTAGCTTGAGCCTGACAAAGACATCTGCCGTACCTGCGGGAGATTTGCTGCGGATTGCTCCATCGATTTCAATAACTTTCCAAAATCCCTCTTAATCTCCCTTTGCTAAAGTGAGAGAATCGCAGAGTGCTAGTTCGTTTGCCTTTATTTACAGATATCGTTGCAAGAACGCCGCAGACAGACAAAATCCCGATAAATCGAGACTCTAATAGTATCAGCGTAGCTTGAGCATGTCGAAGGACACTGATTCAGCTGGACATTTATGATTTCGGAATACCTGCGGTTTAGTGTATAATACCTCTGTATTGCGAGCTTCGGGATAGCAATCCCCTGAGCTGTTTTATAGAGGTATTTTTTTACCGATGATAAAAAAGATTTCACCGTTGCCGAACCACATAGCTTTCATTATGGACGGAAACGGCAGGTGGGCTAAAAAACGCAATCTCCCCAGGAAAGCCGGACATCACGCCGGTACCCAAAATATACTTGCACTCTTAAAAACCCTGGGTAAATACGGCATAAAATACGTTACCCTGTACTCCTTTTCCACCGAGAACTGGAACCGCCCCGAGGAAGAAATAAGCGGCATCCTGGATATTCTCGGAAAATCGCTTGAAAAGGAAGTCCCCAAACTTCACAAGAACGGAGTAAGAGTATGCCATATCGGGCATCTGAAAAAGCTGCCCGAAAAAACCCGTGAAGCCATCGCAAACGCCATTGAGCTGACCAAGAATAACACAGCGATGACTTTAAGCCTGGCTTTCGATTACGGCGGACGCGCCGAAATAGTGGATGCCGTGAAAAAAATCGTTTCTGATGGTATTCCCGAGCAGGATATCGATGAAAAGCTGTTCGGCAGTTACCTCTATACGGACGGGCTGCCGGAAGTAGACCTGGTTATTCGTACCGGCGGAGACCTGCGCATCAGCAACTTCCTTTTATGGCAATCGGCATACAGCGAATTCTATTTTACCGACGTTTTATGGCCGGATTTCAAAGCTGAAGAAATCGAAAAAGCGTTGATAGCCTTCAGCCAAAGGGAGAGGCGCTTCGGCGGCGTATAGATGCTGAGACAAAGATTTTTAACTGCTTTTCTTCTTTTGCCGGTACTGGCCGCTGCCGTCTGGTTCGACCAGCCGTGGCCGTGGCTGACAATCGCTGTTGCCATATGGGGCGGATTGGCTGCGCTCGAATTTTATAAAACAGTCATTGCATCAGGCTCGGGAGCCGTTCCTTTTACCGTATTCGGCATCGTCATGACTGTTATCTTTATATTCTCTCCCCATTTCGATTTCTCATATATGTCTCCCATTCTGATTACATTCGCGATAATCATTCCGTCCGTTGGAATGATAATGCGCCGCAATAAAGAGAACGCTTTCTTAAGCTGGATATGGACGCTGGCCGGAATTTTATATATCGGCTGGCTATTAAGCCATTATATAGCGTTAAGAGAGCTTGAGATGGGGCGCGAGTGGGTGTATTACGCCCTGCTGGTTACCTTTGCCACGGATACCTTCGCCTATTTTATCGGCAAGACCTGGGGCAAACACCTGTTAGCCCCTACCATCAGCCCCAAGAAAACGAAAGAAGGCGCACTGGGCGGAATGCTGGGCGCAGTTATCATAAGCGTTTTAGCGGTGTGGCTGTTCTCCCTGCCGGTAAATTACGGCATCGCCGTTTTGCTGGGCATTATAGTCAGCTTTTTCGGGCAAATCGGCGACCTGTTCGAATCGCTTTTCAAGCGCAATATGGGTGTTAAGGACTCCGGCAACTCCCTGCCCGGTCACGGCGGCTTCCTCGACCGAATAGACAGCATCGTCTTTACCGGCATCGTTGTCTACTATTATGTAGTGTTGTTCGTCGTTTAGGATAACGTATTTTGTAGGGACGGATAATATCCGTCCGCCGATGTCATTGCAAGATTATACCAGAGTCCGTTCATGGTGAGGATTTACTAGACCGCTCGTGGTGAGCCTGTCAAACCATAGCGGCGAAATAATAGCAATAAGATTTCCCTTAAAATCCTTCGACAGGCTTAGGAAAGGCTTCTCTCATTACGCCAATAATGACTGTTTGTCCCATAAACTTTTTTTGTTCTAGTTATCATTTGTTTTTTAGCATAATTAACTTTATTTTAACATGTATGATATTATCAGGCCTGTAGTTGTATTTTAACTAAACTAATATTATATTGATATATATTTTATAAGGTCTATATCATGATACTTAATAAAAAATCAGATTGGTATCCCGTGCTTACTGAAATGAAAATATCAGAAATGAGCAATTGTCTAGACGTATTGAATAAACAATTGCTACTTATGGTTGAGGAATTTAAAATAAATATAGATGAAAAAGCTAAACAGATAACTGATGAAAAACAAAAAGAAAATTTTTATCAGTGGTATATCGATGATTATTGGAATTATTCACAAACATTTCCTCGTATTCTTTTTAATTCTTTTCATGTTTCTACATATTCGCTTTTAGAATCTGAAATATATACTATAGCTAATATATTAGGGCAAAAACATACTCAAAAATTTAAAGGTTCTGCTTTTGCAGGAAGGAACTATTTAAACAATGCCTCTAAATATATCAATCAATTTACAGGGATAGATATCAGTAATTTCAATTCTTGGACAGATATAGAAGATGGTCGTACTCTAAGAAATAACATCGCACACTCTAATGGCATATTAATAAAAAAACATGATATTGATATTGCAAAAAAATATAACCTAATCACAGAAACAGATTTGGATAAAGACTTCAGGTCAATAAAACATTTATCTATTACTTACAATTACAATAAATATTTTATTTCAGTGTTGCTTGGATTCTTCACTAACCTTTATCAATCGTTTTCAAATAGTGATTGTCTTTAAATATATATACGCATGGAATGGTAAACATCAAGACGTTTGCATATGTTGTACTAATAATAAATTAACTTTATATAATTATAGATAGACTATCTTATCAGCAAATCCATTCTCGTGAAACCAAATATCTGCGTATGAGTACCTATAGACAAAAATACTTGTTAGGTTTTCACAACGATACAAAACATCATACCCTATTTTACTTACACTGGTAGGAATTGTAATATCAATCAGATTTATACAACCTCTAAATGCCTCTACTCCAATGCTTGTTACGCTATTTGGGATAGTTATACTTGTAAAACTCGTACAATCACCGAATGCAAATTCTTCGATACTTGTTACACTATTAGGAATTGTAATATTTGTAAGATTTGAGCAAGCACCAAACGCCCATGATCCTATAATTTGTAAACTGTTTGGTAAAGTTATACTTGTTAGGTTTGTACAAAAACTAAATGTACCTGGACTGACAACTATAAGGTTAATTGGTAAAGTTATATTTACTAACTTTGAGCAATTAAAAAATGCGCCGTTTCCAATTATAGTCACACTATCTGGGATGACAATACTTATAAGATTAAGGCAGTAATCAAAGGCATGTTCCCCAATGCTTAAAACAGTATTAGGGATAGTAACATTTACTAAGCTTGAACAACTTTCAAATACATAGCCTTTGATATTTGTTACGCCGTTTGGAATTGTAATATTTGTAAGATTTGAGCAACCAGAAAACATACCAAATTCAATAACTGTAATATCTTTAGGTATCCTTATATTTGTCAGGTTGGAACAACCATTAAAGGACCTTTCTCCAATGCTTAATACACTATCAGGAATGGTTATAACTGATAGATTTGAACAACCGTCAAATACTTTTGATCCGATAGTTGTTATATTATCAGGGATTGTAATATTAATAATATCGTAACGGTAACGGAATGCTTCGTTTCCAATTGTGGTAACAATAGTATCATCAATCGAAACAGGTATAATTAATTGAATATTTGAGCCAATATACTTAGTTATTTCAACATGGTCATTATATAGGTCATAATTAAATTCACTATTTGATTTTGATGCGATAAATATAGATTCAGTTATTGTAGGTGTAGTAGTAGTTGCTATAGTAACTTCTGATGTTGTTGCGGTAGTAGCTGAGGTTGTGGTAACTATTGGTGTTGTAGTGGTTGATAAAGTTGTTGGTACCGTAACAGTTGTTGTTAATGTTGAGGTAATTATTTGTGTTAAAGGCGGTTGAGTTAATATAGAGGTAATAGTTTTAGTAACTGTATCATTTGATACGACAGTCTGCGTCGATAATATAGTTTGATTTATATATTTAGTTTCAGTACACCCTGACAACAATATAACAACTAATAATATACTTGATAAACTAACTAATGTTTTTCTTTTCATTTAAAATTCCCAAATGTTGTTATTTTAATAAAGTTAATTATACAACAGAATGTCAATACTTATGCGATAAATATTATGACAAATTTTATATTCTTCTTCTTAAATAGCCCCAAATCCCCAATTGTTGTATTATATTAATATTATGACAGATTCGATAACTAACCTGGTCGTACTGGGCTCCACCGGCTCCATCGGCAGGCAGACGCTCGACGTAGTGCGCGCCCCGTCCGGCAGGTTTAGAATCATCGGGCTTGCCGCCGGAGAAAATACCGCGCTTCTCAAGGAACAAATCGAGGAATTTAAACCGCAATATTACTATCATTCCGCTGAAAAAGACCAAACCGATTTCCCGAATCAGCGTTATATTAATATGGAGGAAATGTCCGCCCTGCCGGAAGCAGATATCGTAGTGGTTGCCACACCGGGAGGCGCCGGACTGAAACCGACGCTGGCGGCGGTAAGAGCCGGTAAAAAAGTCGCCCTTTCCAACAAGGAATCGCTGGTTTCCGCCGGAAGCATCATCATGCCGGAAGCGGAGAAGCATAAAGCGGCGATTCTGCCTGTCGACAGCGAACACAGCGCCATCTGGCAGTGTTTCGAGGGAGAAAAAAGGAAAGGCGCCAGGATTATATTAACCGCTTCGGGAGGCCCGTTCAGGGGTTATACTAAAAAACAACTGGAGGGTGTCACAGCGGAACAGGCTCTGAAACACCCATCGTGGAAAATGGGAAAGAAAGTGACTATCGATTCGGCAACGCTCTTTAACAAGGGAATGGAGGTTATCGAGGCGCACTGGCTGTTCGGCATCCCCTACGAGGATATCAGCGTGCTGGTGCATCCGCAGAGCATCATTCACTCGATGGTGCAATTTCCGGACGGCTCTACCAAGGCGCAGCTGGGGTTCCCCGATATGCGCCTGCCCATCCAGTATGCACTTACTTACGGGGAAAGGGTAAAAAATCCCGAAATACCCGGAATCGACTGGACCAAGATTGATAAACTGGATTTCGAACAGCCCGATATGGATGCCTTCCCCTGCCTGAAACTGGCAATCGATGCCGGAAAAGAGGGCGGGACTGCGCCGGCGGCGCTTTGCGCAGCCGACGAGGTAGCCGTATTGCTCTTTTTAGAACACAAAATCAAGTTCAACCATATCGCCGAACTGATAGAGAAAACACTGGGAAAACATCGTAATATTGAACGCCCATCTCTGGCGGATATTTTTGCCGCCGATGAGTGGGCAAGGAAAACAGCCATCGATTTGGCAGGGAGTATGAAGAAATAATGAATATACTGATTGCTTTTATGGCGCTGCTACTGATAGTAGCCGTCGCCTCACTAATCTACAAATATAAAGTTTTCGACAGGCGGGAACTGCCGCTGATGGTCGTCCTGGTAGCTGCACTGGCATATTTCCTGATGGCGTTTATTGCCGTAATCGCCGGCGAACTTGCCGGTTCCAATATAGTAATACCGGGTATGGGTACACTGACTACCATCGCAGCCTTCTTTTTCGTGCTGGCAATCGTGGTGATTGCTCACGAACTGGGGCATTTCGTCACTGCCAAAGCCTGTGGGGTAAAGGTCGATGAATTCGGCGTCGGATTTCCACCGCGAATTATTGCCGTAAAACACGGAGAGACCGAATATTCCTTAAACTGGGTACCGTTGGGCGGTTTTACCAAGATGGCGGGGGAAGAAGACCCCAAGATAGAACGCAGCCTGGCCAGCAAGAGCATCGGCAAAAGACTGATTGTGCTCAGCGCCGGCTCTTTTATGAACTTTATACTGCCGTTTTTACTTTTGACGATTGCTTTTATGATTCCGCACGATATCGTTACCGGTAATGTCAGCGTTGCCGAAGTGGTGGCTAACTCCCCGGCGGAGGCAGCCGGTATTCAGGCAGGCGATAAAATTCTTGAAATCAACGGCAAAACCATCAACAACACCGCCGATGTCAGCCGCTACATACAAATGTACCTCGGAAACGAGATGGATATACTTTTAGAGCGTGCTGACGGCTCTAAGGAAACGGTAATCGTCGTTCCCAGATGGAATCCGCCCGAGGGGCAGGGTTCTGTCGGCTTCGCCATCAGGACGGAGAATGCCGTCGTAGAAAAACAAAGCTACAATCCATGGGTAGCCTTTAAAAAAGGAGCTACGGAAGCATACGAAACGATGGTGCTTTTTAAGAACGGCATTCTGAGCATGTTCATCGGCACCAGTTCGGCAGCGGATTTGGTAGGTCCGGTCGGCATTGCCCAGATTACCGGCGAGGTAGCGCGGGCAGGCATCAGCCCGCTCCTGGAATGGACGGCTTTCTTCAGCCTCAACCTGGCTATCATCAACCTGCTGCCCCTGCCGGCTCTCGACGGCGGCAGAATTATTTTCGTGCTTTTGGAATGGATTCGCCGCGGTAAAAAGGTGTCGCCGGAAACCGAGGGCAAAATCCACTTCCTCGGCTTCGCCCTGCTGATTATGTTAATGGTCGCTATTACTTTCCAGGATATCGGGCGTATAATAGGCGAATAAAGGATAGGATAAGATGATTCAGCGCAGGTTTTCCAAAGCAATCAGAATCGGAGATGTAACCATCGGCGGCAATGCCCCCATAGCCGTGCAATCGATGACCAAGACCGACACACGGGATGTTGCCTCAACCGTCAGGCAGATTAAAGAACTGGAGGAATGCGGCTGTGAAATTATCCGTTCCGCGGTGCCGGATATGGAAGCGGCGCTGGCTCTTGCCGAAATTAAAAAGAACATCAGGATTCCACTGGTGGCGGATATACACTTCGATTATAGACTGGCACTGCAAGCGATTGAATCCGGAGTCGACGGGCTGCGCCTCAATCCGGGAAATATCAGCGAACAGGATAAGGTGGCGGCTGTTGTTAAAGCCGCAAAAGAGAGGGAGATTCCCATCCGCATCGGCGTCAATGCCGGCAGCCTGCCTCAGGATATAGACTCAAACCTCCCCACATCTCAAAAGATGGTCGTTGCCGCCATGAGGCATATCAAACTGCTTGAAGACCTGGATTTCGATTTAATCAAGGTTTCTCTAAAGGCTTTCGATGTGCCGACTACTATCGAAGCCTACAAAGATATTGCAACTAAAATCCCCTACCCGCTGCATATAGGCATCACCGAATCGGGTCCCGCCAAAAGCGGCATCATCCGCAGCGCCTGCGGCATCAGCCCGCTCCTGTATATGGGCATCGGCGATACCATCCGCGTTTCCCTTTCCGCCAATCCGGTGGAGGAAGTAGTTACCGCTTACGAGATATTAAAGAGCCTCGATTTGAGGCATCACGGTGCCGTGCTCGTTAGCTGCCCTACCTGCGGCAGAACGGAAGTCAACCTGATCGAGATCGTAAAAGAGGTTGAGAAAAGGCTGGCTAAAGTGGAAAAACCGGTAAAGGTCGCCGTCATGGGGTGCGTTGTCAACGGCCCCGGCGAAGCCAAAGACGCCGATATCGGCATCGCCTGCGGCAAAGGCAAGGGAGTACTTTTCAAGAAGGGCGAAAAGATCGGGGTGGTAGATGAAAAGGACTTCGTGGATGTGCTGATGAGAGAGGTGGAGGGGTTCGAGCCCTAACATCCCTCATCCGCTGTCCCGATAAATCGAGATTGCACCTTCCTCGAGGGAAGTCAATTTCTGCCGATTTTAATATCGTAATTCGTAGGGACGGGCAATGCCCGTCCGCTCTGTGCGGGCGACCAATGGTCGCCCCTACGGTTTTAAAAACGACAGGCATACTAAATTGACAATGCAAAGTGCTGAAAGAGAACAAAACGCCTAAACAAAACTGTCACTCTGAGTGAAACGAAGAGTCTGAGACCAGTCGATTACTTTTAACCCAATTTATCTGTGGAGATTGCTTCGTCCTCCTTCGTCGTCCTCGCAAAGACGGTTTTGTAAATCCCCGATCGTCTCAAGTGTTATCTGATTTCCGCGCATCCTGAGCCTGTCGAAGGACACGAACTAAGCATGACAATAAGTGCAAGTGTGCAGTCAACAAATAATCGCCCCTGTTTTTATCAAATAATCCGTAAAAACAGATACGAATTGGGCAAGGGACTGGCAAATTTCAATGCAATGTGGTTTAATTCATATCTGTAGTTTATAATAACAGATAGATGGAAGAACAAGCGTTAGAAAAAGACCGGCAGCCTTCGTACGGCTGGATGCCCGTAGCCGCAGGAATCCTGAGTATCCTTTCGGGGATTATCGGGATCATCGCCACGGCTTTTATAATCACCGTCAGCATTGCTTTCGGTGACGAAATTGCCGCTGAGGTAATGTCGTCATTCGGCGTATGGGATATCGGCATCCCCTTGACCGTCATCTGGCTGGTCGCTATCCCTCTTCTGGTTATCAGCCTGCTGGCCATCATCGGCGGTTCATTCGCCATTAACAAAAAGAACTGGGCGCTGGCTTTAACCGGAGCCGTATTTTCCATCATTCCCACGCAGGTAATCGGTATAATAGCCGTAATTCTGATAGTTATTTCTAAAAAGGAGTTCAAGTAGAACCATATGCGTCTATCACAGCTATTCGGGAAAACCCAGAGGGAAATACCGGCGGAAGCCGATACTATAAGCCATCAGTTAATGCTGCGTGCCGGAATGATACGCCAGTTGACGGCAGGCGTTTATTCATACCTGCCGATGGCTCTCCGTTCACTGCGCAAGATAGAAGATATTATCCGCGACGAGATGAATAAAGCAGGCGGGCAGGAAATATGCATGCCGGTTCTGCAGCCTATCGAGTTATGGGAAAAATCCGGCAGAGGCGTCAGCTTCGGTAAAAACCTTTTCCGGCTTTTAGACCGCAAGGAGCGCGAACTGGCGCTCGGACCTACCCATGAAGAAGTGGTCACCGACCTGGTCGGACGCAGCGTGCAGAGCTACCGCGATTTACCGCTGCTTTTATATCAAATCCAGACCAAGTTCCGGGATGAACCCAGACCGCGCGGAGGGCTGGTGCGCGTACGCGAATTCGTTATGAAAGACCTCTACAGCTTCGATACCGATGCCGAAGGCCTGGATGTGAACTATCAGAAGATGGTCGTTGCCTACAAGAACATCTTCTCAAGGTGCGGATTGCCGGTAATCGTTATCGAAGCCGACAGCGGCGCTATCGGCGGCAAGGATTCGAACGAGTTCATGGCTGTTTCCGAAATGGGAGAAGATGAAATTATCTACTGCGAAAGCTGCGGCAAGGCTGCCAATGCCGAAAAAGCAAAGAGCGTGAAAGCTAAAGCCTATTTCAGCGAAGCGCTGCCGATGGAAGAGGTGGCTACGCCGGGCTATAAGACTATCGAAGAAGTTTGCGGATATTTAAAAATCAATCCCGTGAATACTCTAAAAGCCGTGTTCTATATGGCCGACGATGAATTCGTTTTCGTTACTATCCGCGGAGATGTGGATGTCAACGAGGTCAAGCTAAAGAATGTACTGCATTGCATCGATTTGAGACTGGCTACCGAAGCGGAGGTTGCCGCTACGGGTATCGTTGCCGGATTTGCCTCTCCCATCGGTTTAAAAGGAATAAAGGTTGTCGCCGATGAATCGGTCGCTTCGGGAACCAACTTCGTAGCCGGCGGCAATAAAAACGATACTCATATTAAGAACGTCAATTATCCGAGGGATTTTAAAGCCGATATAGTTTCCGACATTGCTCTGGCGGCAGCCGGAGACGACTGCATAAAATGCGGAGCCAAACTGCTGGCAACGCGCGGTGTGGAAGTGGGACACGTCTTCAAGCTGGGGACTTTCTTAAGCGAAAAAATGGGAGCCTATTATATAGACGCCAACGGAGAATCGAAACCGGTTGTCATGGGCTGCTACGGTATCGGCATCGGCAGGCTGATGGCCGCTACCATTGAAATCAATCATGATGATAAAGGCATCATCTGGCCGCAAAATATTGCACCCTACCAGGTCTACCTGTGCCCGTTGTTCATGGAGAATCCATTAGTTGGTGAAAAAACGGAAAGCCTCTATAAAGAGCTGGAAGCCATAGGAATGGAAGTGCTCTACGACGACCGTAGCGAATCCACAGGCGTCAAGTTCAACGATGCCGACCTGTTGGGCATCCCGCTGCGAATCACCGTCAGCCCGCGCTCGCTGGAAAAGAGCTGCATCGAAGTAAAATGGCGCTCTGAAAAGAAAGCGGAACTGGTTCACGTTGATGAAGCCGTCTCCAAGATTAAAGAGATATTATTTAATAAGTAAATCTGTTTATTACAAAGATGACTCTTATCAAATGGTTGTTATAGATAACAATAATTTCAATTGTATAGTAAAGGATGGTTGAATATGTTTTCTAAGATGCGGAAAGTTATTATCTCATCCCTGATGGGAGCAGTAGGAATCGGTATTGCCGGAGTTCTGTTTGCTTATCTTGAGACAATGGAAGATGATAATACCTGGTTATGGATATTGGGCTGGCTTTTAATCGGACTTATAATCAACTCCACTCTCGGTTTTATCCTCGGCAGTAAAAAAATTACCAATTTCGCTATGTGGGGAGTCATCGCCGGTGTTGTCGGCGGCTTTCTGTCAGGTGATCCCGACTATGATTTCTGGATGAAAATGGGAATCATCGGATTGGCTCTCGGCATCGGTATGGGAGCTGCAGGTGCCTCATTTACCCCGGAAATCCCAAAAACAGATAATAAAAAACCGGAAACTAAAAAAACAGATGACAGAACCATTACCTGCGATGAATGCGGAGCCCTGGTCGCCGAAGATGATTGCTATTGCCATGAGTGCGGCACCGAGTTCGAAGAATAACTCCCCAAATAACCGAGAATTCGATTTATAAACAGAGAAGCCGCCCATAAGAGCGGCTTCTCTGCATTGAAAAAGGAACAAGCATAAAAATATGCCAGTCCTTTCTTATTATATCAGGCAATTAAAAAAATGTCCCCTCAACTATTCCTCTTTGGTTTGGATGCAGGAAAAAGACTATTTCCCCCATGAGAAAGAATAGCTGCCGGTATGTTTTTTAGCATCGACGCGGACGGTATAACGTCCCGGCTCCGATAGAGTCACTGTAAACGACATCGTAGGAACATCGTGTCCCTCGTAACTGCTGTTGGCAATATCGTTGTCCCTGGCAATATAGGCATCGATGGAACCCTTTTCGGTAACGATACTGACAACGACCATTACCGGTTTACCAGCCTCGACATCGATATGCGTCTGCTTGTAGCCGGTAAATTCGTCATACAGCATCGCCATCTTGGTGGATGAATTATATTCTATTCCGTTCTTGACAGTGCCCGAACCTACCGTACAACCGCCGAGCATCGATATCAAGACCATCAGGCATACCAGCAATAGAGATAAATAACCGTACTTTCTCATTTTTTATACCTTTTATAGCAGTATCAAAATAAGTAAAGGATATATATTAAGTTAATATTAAATATATATTGGAAATTACCGCAAACCTTCATGATTAATAAGATTATAAGCACCGTCAGTCGTTCTCAGACCATACCATCTCTTGGTACACCAAGCACTAACATTGGATGCCTGTTTTTCAAATCCATTTCTTACAAGTAATTCTTCTAAAGATATCCCATTTTGTCCTTTATTTAACATTGCTAACGCTTTAATAGCTGGCCCATCAGCAGTACAAAAAATACTATCTTGATGCTTCCCTGCAGCAATTAAAGCCAATGCCTCTTTTTCTCCATCATGTATAGATTCTAAAAAATCATCGCTAAAAATACTTTCAAGTGCTCCGATATCATCCGCCGTAGCTTCAATAATAGTTAAACTACCATTATCAGTAAATTCATCTAATTCAATCGGAACACGGGTATTGTTAACGGGATAATACAATGATTCATTATGTGCAATACAATCAGTTGTAAAAACTTTGCATTGAACCAGTATTTGTGACCAAATACCAAGTTTGTGAAGCTCGATAATTACGTTAGCATCCAGCAATATTAATAGAGGTTTCGTATTCTTTGGTGTCATCTAAATCATACCCCATAAAGAAATCTGTTAAGTCTAACAGACTAACACCAAAGTATTCGGCCACCTTAGAACGAGATATCGCTCCATTCTGCAGTGCCAAAAAAGCCAAACGTACAAATCGCTCCGGTATCTCTGGTGTATCTACATAACTATCTATCCTGCTTTTTCGATCTATTTCTTTGAAACTTTTATCACCAACCAGTTTTTTCGCATCGTCTGCAGATATCAATGACATATTACACATACGCCATATGAGAGCATCCGTTGATACATCAAATTTTCGTGCTATCTCAATTAGTTCCGTTTCTTCAATAACATTGTTTTTCACATAATCGGATAATGTATTACGTAAGCTCTCTTCAGGCAATAAAAGCGTTGAGGCAAATACCTCAGCAAGTTTTTCGACATGGTCGTTTAAACCACTATTGTTCAATAAATCATCGTTAATTACATCCCATGTAATCAAATGAAACAGCTCATGCGCATAACTAAAATTACGTCTCCAAGGTTTTTCATTTAAATTAATCAATATGGCGGAGCCAAAATCCCCTTTCGATGAAGCAGCAGAACCATCGTTTCCTAATTCACTATACCAAATCTTTACATTCATACTATCTTCAAGCACCCTAGATATACAAGTAGCTGGACAAGGTCCCAAAGCAAGTTTCTCCCTAATTTCCGAACCGAGATGTTTTGCCTGATTATATGTCATCGTTAAAAGATCAACATCGTATTTAGGGAGCTTATCATTAGTAGATAACTTACATAATCTCTCCAATAAAGAATATTGCCTACATCTTTGAATAAATTGTGCTTCCTCTTTTTCCTTATCAATTACAGGAGTCTTACGCCAGATTACTACGTTTTCCTTTCTTTTGTCAGGAGATTTAGTCAATAGAGATGTATCGATGTGTAGGGCTTTAGCGATATTATAAAGTTCAGAAGCTTTAATTTCTCTTTGCCCTTTTTCGATTTGGGAAATTGTTTGGTGAGATTGGAAACCAACTATATCGGCCAAACTCTGTTGAGAAAGCTTCAATTTTTCTCGATAATAGCGGATATTATCAGAGATGATGCTTCGCATATTTTCCATTCGATGACCTCAACTACAAGTGCATTATTATATTGCAATATACCATTACTATACAATATATTCTAGCATTATATGACGCCATATTCAATGTTTTATTGAATCATTTATTAAAATGATACAGTTAACTCTATACTCTGACATCATAGTCACATAAAATAAAATCGCCCTACCTTATTGGACAGGGCGATAATGTATTCACTGATTTATTATTGGTATCTTATGCTCTCAGAGTTGCACCCAGCGCGCCTTCCAGCTTCTTGAGTATCTGCTCCAGCACTTTATCCACTTCCACATCGGTTAAAGTATGCTCGGCAGACTGGAAGATCAGCCTGTAGGCTAACGATTTCTTGCCGGCTTCCACCTGTTTTCCGCTGTAAACATCGAACAGGGTTACCTCGTTTACCAGCGAGAACTTGTTGATTATATCGGAAACCTGCTTATGGGTTACACTGCTGTCCAGCACCAGTGCGATATCCCTGATTACCGACGGGAAGCGCGCTATAGCATGATAGCTCTTGCTATGCAAAGCATACGCCAGCAGAGAAGAAACATTCAGTTCAAACATGTAAACCTTATCGGTAATATCGAAAGCGGCAGCCACTTTGGGATGCACTTCCCCGATAACGCCCAGTTTATTGCCGTTCACGATAACATCCGCCTGTCTGCCGGGACGTAAACTGTCGTCACCGGATTCGCGGAAATCCGCTTTTACATTCAGCGATGAGAGCAAACTTTCGACAACTCCCTTAACCGAGAAGAAATCGAAGGGCGGCGTATGTACCGGCCACGACTTTTCCTGCTCGGGATTATACATTAAACCGCAAAGCATCTCCGGCTCTTCAGGCAGGTCGTTTTCACGTTTAATATAGATGCGGTTGAGTTCGAATATGAGTATCGGGCCTTCTTCGTGTTTTAAATTGGATTCCAGAACCGATAAAAGACCGCCCCTTAAATTGGTACGCAGGTATTCCTGCTCGGCGCTCATGGCATTGGATAATTTTACCGGTTCCTTATGCAACGTATTGGATGCATAAGCCTTTGCCAGCATTTCCTTATTGGTTAACGAATAAGTGATAATCTCCTGGAAGCCGAAACCGACCAGCGTTTTTCTGACTGTCCCCTTCAAATCCATCAAACGGTTCGGTTCCTGGTGGGCAATCGACCCGGAAAGCAGCGTCGTGGGAATATTTTCATAGCCGATGATGCGCGCCAGCTCCTCGATTAAATCGACCTCGATATTGATATCGCTGCGCCAGTAAGGGGCTTTAACCATAAATCCGACATCGGAGATATCCGCCTCGAATCCCAGTGAAGCAAGCGTACCGGCTACCTGTTGGTCGCTGAATTCGACACCCAGGATGCGTTTTATTTCACTGCGGCGCAGGTTTAGTGACTTTCGCTCCTGCTTCTGCGGATAGACATCGACAATGCCTTTTGCCGCACACCCTCCCGCCAGCTGCAAAATTAGCTGGGTTGCCCTTCTGAGGGCATGAACCGTCAAATCGGGACGGATACCCCTCTCGAAGCGCATACTGGCTTCGCTGACCAGCTTCAGGTTGTGACTGGTATAATGAATGCTGGCGGCATTGAAGTTGGCGGATTCCAAAAGGATTGAGGTGGTGTTTTCTGTTATATCGCTGTTGGCGCCGCCCATGACACCGGCAATCGCCACCGATTTTTCACCGTCGGTAATCATCAGCGTATTATCGCTCAGCTTGCGCTCGATATCGTCCAGCGTCTGCATCAGCTCGCCGTTTTCGGCGCGTCGGACAACGATTTTCTTGGTCTTGATTTTATCCCAATCGAAGCTGTGCAGTGGCTGTCCGTACTCGAACATCACATAGTTTGTCACATCGACGATATTGCTGATGGGGCGCAGGCCGCAGGCTGTCAACCTCTGCTTCAACCATTCGGGCGATTCGCCGATTTTGACGCCGGTTATCAGGCTGGCGGAGTAGCGCGGGCACAAATCTACATCCGCAATTTCAATACAGACCTGTTTATCGATGGCATCGCCGTCCTCCTCGTATGCTAAATCGGGTATTTTCACCTTTTTACCGGTGATGGCTGCCACTTCCCAGGCAACACCGATTACTGAAAGCAAATCGGGGCGGTTGGGGGTAACATCGATATCAAGCACGATATCGGATAAAAACTCAGCCAGCGGTTTTCCCAGCGGAGCCTCGGGAGCCAATACTAAAATCCCTTCGTGGTTTTTGGACATGCCAAGCTCCATCTCGGAGCAGACCATGCCGCAGGATTCGACACCGCGAATCCTGGCCGGTTTCAGGACGGATTTTTCACCGGTATGCCCGTCGGTCAGATAAGCGCCGACGGAAGCAAAGGCGATTTTATCCCCGATAGTCAGGTTGGGCGCGCCGCAGACCACCGTCTGCATGCCGCTACCGATATCAACGGTAGCCAGCCTCAACCTGTCGGCGTTGGGGTGAGGCTCGATGCCGGCAATCTGCCCGATAATCACGCCCTCCCAGCTCTCACCGATGTATTTGAGACCGGACTCGGTGCCCGACATCGTAAGTACGTGAGCCAATTCCCTGGGGGATAAATCTATATCTACGTAGTCTTTAAGCCATTTAATAGGTACTTTCATAATTAAAACTGCCTCAAAAATCTAAGGTCGCCGCTGTAGAACATGCGGATATCGTCTATGCCGTAACGCAGCATCGGTACGCGTTCCAGCCCCATACCGAAGGCAAAACCGGAATATACGGAGGAATCGATACCGACTCCCTCTAAAACCCGCGGATGCACCATGCCGGCGCCCAGTATCTCCAGCCAGCCGCTGTTGCTGCACAAACGGCAGCCGGCGCCTTTGCATACGATACATTCGATGGACATTTCCACGCCCGGTTCCACAAATGGGAAGAAATCGCAGCGGAAGCGAGCTTTCCTGTCCGAACCGAAGTAGCGGCGGGCAAATTCGTAAAGCGTGCCCTTTAAATCGGCTAAAGTTATCCCTTTATCGACAGCCAATCCTTCGATTTGAGTGAACATCGGAATATGCGTGGCATCGATGGCTTCATACCTGTAAACCTTGCCCGGAACGACAATGCGCAGCGGCGGTTTGATTTTTTCCATCACGCGCACCTGCATCGGCGAGGTGTGGGTTCTTAAAAGCATCGGGCGTTCGCCTTTATCGTTCTCGTAATCCACCCACAGTGTCTGCATGTTATCGCGCGCCGGGTGTTCCTTGGGGATATTAAGCATATCGAAATTGTAGTAATCCCACTCCACCTCAGGCCCTTCCACCGCCTGAAATCCCATCGAAACGAATATCTGGCACATTTCCGAGATAACCTGCGAGATCGGGTGCAAACGCCCTACCGGAGGTGTACGCCCCGGTAGAGAAATATCGATAACTTCTTCACCTTTGGCGGTGATTATCTTATCGCCAAGGGATTGCTCTTTCTCTTTTAAGGCAGACTCGAGTTCGAGTTTGAGCTGATTGGCGGTAGCTCCGACGGTCTTCTTTTCTTCGATGGAGAGAGCGGCCAGCCCACGCAGTACTTCGTTTAATCTGCTCTTTTTACCCATGTACTGCACACGCCATAAATCGAGCTTTTTATTCTCGTCTACAGCATCCAGTTCGCAAAGGGCTTGATTTTTTAGTTCTTCCAGTTGTTGTAATATGCTCATATTTTTTTATGCTTGCTTTATTTTTATCTATGGATTATAGGCTATTGCGGCTAACAGGGTCAAATTATGGCGATTGATGACAATTATATTAAGTTGTTTGCTTTCTCTAATTCGATATCTACAAGCCGGTGAAATAAATAACCGTCTTTGCGAGATTTCCTGAAAGGAAAGCGAAGCAATCCCTACAATGCAAAATAATTACCCCTTGCCGCTGGTTTTTAAAATCCGATGTTTATAAGAAACAAATCCGCTGCTTATCATATATCTAATGGTAGAGATTGCTTCGTCCTCCTGCGTCGTCCCCGCAATGACAGTTTCACTAAAAAGAAAGGACAGGCTTTTTATTCCTGTCCTTTCCACACTACCAGCGTCTAGTGACTAGACTTCGTTCTCCAGAATCTTCTTTTTCAGGGTTTCCCATTCGCTCTTTTTCAGAACGCAGAGGTTCCCCTCTTCCCCGATTTCGACCTTTTCCTCGTCGATTTTCACTACGGGGCAGCAACTCTTTTCGCCGCAAAGGGTAATAATTTTCATTTTCCAACCTCCATGATTAATTTATACATCGCTGTATATACTATTATTTTACAATAAAAGAACTGTATTGTCATGGATAAAAGTCACAATCCGGCGACAATATCTCATATTATATATAGAACATATGTGCTATTATTATCGATGACGGATGATAAAAAACAGCATTCCACGATTCTTTTTCCTTTACTGTCCGTCTGTCTTTGCTAAAAATTGATGCACAGGAGAAATGATATGACCGAGAGAACAGGAAGAGGCGCACCGGCAGG
>CAYNQR010000010.1:0-54170 GCA_964399425.1 uncultured Dehalococcoidales bacterium
ATCCACCCTTGATGCCGAGGCAGCCTTATTGCCTGTTTCTCCCCACCCCCCGGATCCTTCAGCCATCCCTTATGGCTTCAGGATGACAGTTTTATAGTTCCTCATAAAGGTCTATCCAGTAGGGATTAAATTGCGCAATCAGGTCATTTTTATATAACCTGCTTTTTCCTTTTATCTGCTTTTCCCTTGTAATAGCACTCATCACGTCCTGGCATACTTCGTAATATACTAATTTGTTAATGTTATACTTTTTAGTAAATCCTTCTACGAATTTCTCTTTATGTTCATAAACCCTTCTTTTCAGGTCATTGGTTACACCTGTATAAACGACAGTATTTAATTCGTTTGCCATTATATATATGTAGTATTGCTTATTCATAGCTGCTTTTTTGTTACCGGATTTCTATATATCAATTTATTTAAGCGTATTTGGGATTAATTAGCAATGTTTTTTGCTCCACCCCCCGGATTCTTCAGTCACCCCTTGTGACTTCAGAAAGACATTTTGTTCGTCCTTCCCTTCTCTGCTTGCGGAGAAGGGGGACAGGGGGATGAGGTCTAAAAATCGAAGGGGTGAGATGGTAACGAATCACCACTCCGCGATTCTCTCCCTTTAGCAAAGGGAGATTAAGAGGGATTTTGGCAAGTTGCCGGAATTGATGGAGCAATATGCCGCAAATCTCCCTCACTCCCTCTTTTCCAAAGAGGGAAAGTACTACGTTGTCACCCTGAATCCCGACAAGTCGGGAAAGGGTCTAAGACGATTCGATAAGCCTTGGATTCTTCGGCTGCGCCTCAGAATGACAATTGCGGAAACTGGTAAAAAACCCCGGGGCGGGGTATAATAAGCGGTCGTTAGAGAAAAAAATTTTTCAAAAAAAATTAAAAAAAGATGCAAAATCATAAAAATACCTATTGACACGCTATGGTATTATATAAGAGAATATAAAAAACCAATAAAAGGAGGTGGACGCGATGAAACAGCCCGCAAGGGGGATTGTTGCGCTTGCAGCCAAAATTGCAATAGAGGGATAACCATGTCTCTGCGAATAATCCCGGGAACCGCAGGTTCTTGAGTGTTTTGCAGAGGTACCATTGGATAATTAAATATATCGAAAACAATAATGTTTACTCTTAAGGAGAAATAAAAGTCGAAATGAAAACTAAAATAATGAAAATATTGGGCGTCGTGATGACGGTCGCCATGCTTGCCAGCTTTATGGTAGCCGGCGCTCCGGTATCCGCCGCAGGCGGACCGACGACTGCTTCCATAAACGAATGGGAAGGCGTTGTTCTTCCTTTCACTGTGGAAGATTGCGATGTCGAACTGATTGAACAGGCAAACGACGGCACCATCTTCATCAGCGTTTACTTCAGCGCCGGCGGCGCCAAATTCAACGGCGTCACGATGGTCGCTGATAGCTATTCCATGTTCAAGTCGACCGATGGCTATACCTGGACGCTTACCAATGTTAACAACTTACAAAAGGTTGTTAGTGGGCCGACTACGGTCGCAAAACGCATTACCGCCATCGAACCCTCCGCCAACTATGCGGTCGACAAGACGGTCTATGTAGCAGTTGATACCGAAGAGGCTGGTTACACCACCCTGTATCGCTGCACCAACACCGCCGCCATCGGCACGCCGTTCAGCGAGATGGGGCAGATTTCACCGGGCGTAGGCACCAGTTTCAACGCCACCTATATCTACGACCTGGACAGCTACTATGACGGCAGCTATGTCTGGCTGTTGGCCGCCACCGATGTCGATGTCTTCGCCATCCGCGACGACAAGGGCCTGACCACCATCTGGACCGACATGCAGCTCTCCGAAACCCTGGGCGGCGACTATGCCGATGTTGCAGCGGACAATGGCGTTACGGTCTTCAAGGCGATGTTCGCCGCCGATTACGCCTCCACCGGCGTTATCTGGGCGATGTACTTTGATTCTAAAGCATCACCCGCTTTAGCCGCCAGGTTCCCGACCCTCACCGGCGATACCGACGGTTACGGCATTATCGCCCGCAGCTCCGGTTCGTCCCTCTGGGGCACCGTGATTACCCCGGTCATCATTTCAGCCGGCGGCAGGGATGCCAGGGCTGAATGCGATTTCGAATTCTCAGCCAGCTACAGCAGCAATACCAACCCCGAACTCTATGCTGCCCTGGGCTTCCGCGGCTATACCACTGCGGATGATATCTATCGCATCGAGTGCGGTTTCTACGGCGCAGCCGGCAATGTTTCGCAGTTCGATGTCGACCCGGCCGACAGAATGGATTTCTGCAGCCTCGAAGTAGACGGCAATGTTATCATCGCCGGCGGCTTCGACCGCAGCTTCGACACCACCGAAGTCTGGTTCAGCACCAACTACGGAACCTCCTGGAGCATGGCCTCCAAGAACCCGACCGGTGAAGCCGATTACACCTGCAACGTACTCATCAGCAAATTCGGCTCGACTGCCGGCAAGGCTTTTGCCGCTACCGGCGGCGACCAGAGCGCTATCTCCATCTCCGCCGACAACGGCGACACCTGGAACCAGATTGCCTTCATCGACGATATGATTGATGCTATCATCGATGTCGCTTTCAACCCGACCAACAAATCGGCTCTGCTGGTAACCAGGAACAACGTTTGGGATGACAGCCTCTGGAAGACCGACGATGTTACCGCCCTCAACGTAAAATGGCAGAGAGTCCTCTGCGAGAATTATAATACCGATATCAATATGAGCATGGTCGAATATTCCAACGACGGCGCGGCAGTCATGATTTGGGACCGCTGGGCTGATGCCATCTTCCGTTCGACCAACGATGCCCAGACCTTCGCCAGCTGGAGAAACACCGCTTCCTGGGGCGATATCAATGCCTGGGTAGTCCCCAATGCCTCTACCGTTTATGCCGCCACCGATATGGGTTTCTGGAGCACGGCTCTGGTCGGTTCCAGGTTATCGGACCAGACACTTGTTTCGATTGCCATGAGCGGCGACGCGCTGGCAGTCGGCAATGATGCCGGCAAGGCATATGCCTCCGTCAACAAGGGCAACACCTGGGGCAATGCTATCACCTGCGGCGGCGGCAGCGATGACGTTTTCGTCGCTTTCGACGCCATGTATGCCTCCAATAACCTCTTCTACTATGCCACCGAAGGCGGCAAGGTAGGACAGGTACTCCTGAACGGCAATAACCAGTCCACGGCTGCCGGCAGCAACAAGGTTCTGCTTGACGCTGACGATGAAGCCGCTTGCCACGAGCACTACAGCGCCATTATCGTCGCTCCGGATAACGCCCTCTATGTAGCCGGCTACGACGAAGGTTATACTATTACTTACGGCGAGGGATTCTACGGCAGCCTGACCATCAGGCCGGGCGGAATCCTGGTTCCTTCCTATACCTTCAGCGATTTGGAAATAACCGATTTCGTCGTTACCAACGGCAGCTTCGTCGAAGGCGCAGTCGAGGTAATCGGCGAAGACCTGACCCTCATCAACCAGACCACCGTAGTCGGCAGGGTCTATGTACAGCAGGGTGTTGCCGAAGCTTACTTCGATTACACTTATATCCGCGACGGTAGTACCTGGAGTTCGGCATATGTCGATAACGATTGCGATGTTATCGCGTGGAACTTGACGTATGAAGAGACCGAGTCTGAAATGGAGTATGATGGACAGGGCATGTGCCGCCTGCTGCTTCACCAGGCCGATAACAACTGGGAAGGCGATGTCACCCAGCTCAATGATATGAGCGGCTTATGGTACAGCGCCGGCTCCAACATCCTCTGGACCATCGTAGACGGCGTTGAACTCCATGCCTTCGAAGACTTCCTGAGCGGACAGACGCAGGGCGTTGCCGCAGTCGAAGTCGACAAGGTTGCCGCCAATCCGACCAAGTCGGTTCAGGTTTCCTGGACTCACATGAACGAGGACGACGGCACCACCTATCTTATCTCCTACCAGGCGACCGGTTCCGATACCGTTAATTACACTACCAAGTACGTTGCCTCCACTGTTGCCGCAGGCAGCAGCGTCAACGTAAAGATTAGCGGTCTTAGCCCGTCCAAAGAATATACCTTCAAGGTTCGCGTTGCCAACGATTCACCCATCCAGAGTCGCTGGTCGAACGGCGTTAAAGTAACCACGTCTGCCTGGCTGTACGCCCCGACCCCCATCAGCCCGTCGCAGTACCTGGTTGTGGCTTCGCTGCATCCGACCTTCACCTGGTCGCTGGTTCCGGCCGCTGTTTCCTATGAATTCCAGCTGAGCGCCAGCGCATCCTTTACCACCCTTATCGACACTGTCACCATTGCTCTGACCGGTTATACCTACACAGGCGATGCTCTTGACTATGATACCGATTACTACTGGAGAGTAAGGGCTATCGGTGTCGACGCCAGCCAGAGTGTCTGGTCTTCATACTCGATATGGGATACCATGAGCGCATCATTCGTAGCCACCGGCGCTCCCAGCGTCTTCCATACCATGGTCGACCCGGCTGACTATCAGTCCGAGTTAACCGTAACCCAGACTGAGGTTACCCTTACGGTTTCGTCCACTGTGACCTCTATCACCAATGTCATACCGGTACCTGAGTTCACAGTAACCGTTCAGCCGGCTCAGACCACCGTTACTACCCAGACCCATACCCTCACCATCCCCGACAAGGCCACTCCTGCCTACATCTGGGCTATCGTAGCTATCGGTGCTCTGTTGACCATCGCGGTCATCGTCCTGATCATCAGAACCCGCAGAGTAGTCTAATAAACTAGGCTAGAGGTTTTGAAAAAAGGGCGGATGCCCTGAAAAGGAAACACGGAAGCCCCCCGAAATTCGGGGGGCTTCTTTTTTCAGGCTTCCCTCGGGGGAAGCTGTCGAATGAAATGAGACTGATGAGGGATTACGAAATGTCATTCTGAGTCCCGATACATCGGGACGAATGAATCTCATATAAATCAAAGAGGGACGACGAAGAGGAAGACCTCATCCCCCTGTCCCCCTTCTCCGCAGGCAGAGAAGGGGGAAGACGCCGACCGTCGTTGCGAATCCCACCACAACTGTCATTCTGAGGCGCAGCCGAAGAATCTAAGGCTTATCGAAGGGCATTCAGATCCTTCACTTCGTTCAGGATGACAAATCAAAAACGTAGGGACGACCATTGGTCGTCCGCATTTATGCTTCCGTTTTTGGCTGACGGGCATTGCCCGTCCCTACGGGGTTAACGATTAAACTGTCATTCTGAGTGTAAACGAATGAATCTCTTATAAATCAGAGAGAGACGATGAAGTCCCGCAAAGACAGCTTTTCATCGCATTATACGATAGTCGCTCCAACGATAATGTGGTATACTGAATTAGCAAGACAAGAATCCTGTAAGACTTTAACACTGGGGCGCTGCAAATGGAAAAAGAGATAATATTTTTAGTGGAAGAATCGCCGGAAGGCGGATACCAGGCGAAAGCGCTGGGGCATAATATCTTTACCGAAGCCGCTACATTCGAAGAATTGAAAAAGATGACCCAGGATGCCGTACAATGCCATTTCGAGCCGGAAGAGATGCCGCGCCTGATACGCCTGCATATGGTAAAGGATGAAGTAATCGCCGTATGAAACTACCGCGGGATATCGGCGGTGAAGAACTGGCGAAACTGCTTGTAAAATATGGTTATTATGTGACCCGTCAAACCGGCAGCCATATGCGGTTAAGCACGAAATATAAGGGAACGGAACATCATATCACCATTCCCGGACACAAACCCCTCAAGACAGGCACTTTAAGCGGCATCATCGGCTAATTAGCCGTTTATCTGGAGATTGAAAAGCAGGCGCTTATCGACAGGCTTTTCGAATAGTAAAGACCTCATCCCCCTGTCCCCCTTCTCCGCAGGCAGAGAAGGGGGAAGACGCCGACCGTCGTTGCGAATCCCGCTTGCCGGGATGAAGCAATCTCTGCGATGCAACTTAATTACCCCGCCCCGCCACCCAAACTGTCTTTGCGAGGACGCCGCAGGCGGACGAAGCAATCTTTACCGAATAGACTGTATGGCAGTATTAAAATAACCGGTAGAGATTGCCGCGTCGCTTCGCTTAACGCTCACTCCTCGCAAAGACAAGCAGGGGGGGTCCCGCCACAAATGTCATTCTGAGGCACAGCCGAAGAATCCAAGGCTTATCGAATCGTCTTAGCATTCACTCCGTTCAGGGTGACAACGTAGTACTTTCCCTCTTTGGAAAAGAGGGAGTGAGGGAGATTTGCGGCATATTGCTCCATCAATTCCGGCAACTTGCCAAAATCCCTCTTAATCTCCCTTTGCCAAAGGGAGAGAACCGCGGGGTGGTGACTCGCTCCCCTCTCTGCTTGCGGAGAGGGGTTGGGGGTGAGGTGAAACAAGTTACAATAAGAAGCACAAAACGAGCCTTACGGTCAACCATGTTTTGACTGCGGATAAACATCTATTATAAAATAGCCCGATGGCAATAAAAAGGCTTATGATATGCGCATTGGCAATGCTTGCCGCGTCCGTTTTCCTCCCTGCCGCAAACGGGAACGTTGCCGAAAGCGCATCGAATATCGCCGGCTGGCAACAGGCAAACATCCCGGCGCAGGGAGCCGAACACGGCTGGCTGCTGGCAGCCGGTTCCGATATAACCTGCCTTGCCGCAGACAGCAAGGGCGTCCTCTATGCCGGGGTAAGCGGCATGCCTTCCAATCTCTATAAATCGCTTGACGACGGGCAAAGCTGGCAGGCAGTCGCCAGCGGCAGCGACACTATTGCAGATATGGTCGTTACGGCGGACGACACGCTTTACTACGCCACATCTTACAGCATTTATAAATCCGTCGGCGGTTTAAATACCGTCGTAGCCTCGCTATCGGGCAGTTTTACAGACCCGGATAGCGTTATTACCTCCATCGATGTTTCGACTTATCACGGCAGCCCTGCCATACTTGTCGGCACTAAAAACCAAAACGGCGGGCAATTCGGCGGTGTGTATCTGATTCATGGTGATATGCTGATGCAGTGGCAGAATTTGGGGCTGGCGGGCTGTGACGTCTACTCTGTGGCTTTTTCTCCGCGCTTTCCGCAGGATAATTTCATAGTCGCCCTGGCAAGCGACGAAACGGATACTTTTATCACATGGAAAGAGGGCGGCGGCGCATGGGGCGGAACCATCGGGAATGCGCTCTTGAAAGACGGCAAAACGGGAAACCCTGTTGCGGTAACGGAAACAGCTGAAATCGCCTTCCCCGAAGACTACTTTTCGGATGTCTACAGCGGCAACTGTGTGTTATATGCGGCTCTGGATACGGGTACGAATGGCGGCGACGTATACGCCGTTTACGGGATGAATGCCCCCGGGCAGTCGATTGCCGAAGACCTCGATGTTGCCGCAGCGTACGGACTGAACAGCATCGATATTACCGGGCTGGCTGTCTGCGGCGGTATCGGCGATATCCTTATAATGGCAGGAGCATCCGCAAGCGGCAATATCTACATCAGTCCGGACGGCGGAAACAGCTGGCAGCAAAGCAGGAAATCACCCTCCGGCGAGGCAGAAACGGATGTACTGATGTCTGCCGATTATAAAAATAACGGTAAAGCCTATTCTGCTACCACAGGAAGCGATAGCGCCTTCTCCGTCAGCCTAAATTACGGCGTCGACTGGAATCAGTGCGGGCTGATGGATACGACGCTGGATGTCATTATCGAAGCGGCTGTTTCCCCTGTGTATGATTACGACGGGACGCTATTTCTGCTCGGCTGGGGAAACGGGTACAGCGTCTGGCGCACCACCGACGGCTGCGAGAGCTGGCAAAGAGTGTTTTATGGCGCTGCGGATAGCTTCATCGGCATCGATAAAATCGCTCTTTCTCCGCAGTACGGAAACGCCAGCCATACGCTCTATTTCTGCGGCAGCGAAAACGGCAATGCCACCCTCTGGAAATCTGTTGATAACGGTGAGAGCTTTTCCTCAAGGAATCTGCCGTTTACGGTCGACTGCTGGGAAATAATCGGCGATTCATCTTTCTATATCGCCGGCTTCGACGGCGCTGACGCCCTGCTCTATCGCACTGTCGACAGCGGCGCCCATTATAAATACAAGTCCGCTGTCGGCAACCAGTCGCTGACATCGATAGCGCTCTCTCCAAGCTACTCTGTCGATGGAAGCGTGCTGGCAGGCAACTGCAACGGCGGCGTTTTCCTGTCAACTAATGAAGGGATTTCATTTACGCCGCTGGGGAATGCGCCTTCTTTGCTAAAGGGCAGCGTCAGCGTGGCTTTCGACGCCGCATTTGCGCTTAACGGCTTTGTTTACGCCGCCGGCGATATGCCGAATAACGGCATTTACCGTTTTGCCGTCGGCAGGAGCAGCGTGTGGGAAGCTATCGACGGCACGCTGCCTTCCGGCACCATGATAGGTAATCTGGAGGTGTCGGCAAGCGGCGTGCTGTATGCCGTGAATTTCCGGCAGGCGGGGGCGGGGGGCGGTATCGAGCGCAGCATCGACCCGGAATCCGGTCATTTCTTCGAAACGTTTACAAGGGGGCTGGATGACGGCGCCACGCTTATCGGGGCGTGGCTCAGCGGTAATACGCTATGGTCTATCGATACAACGCATAACCTGCTGCTCTTTTTCGAAGATACCCTTTCGCAGCCGGTCATCTTGAGCTCACCTTCAGACAATTCGATAGTTAAGGGGATGGTTTCCGAAAGCAACATCAGGAATATTTTGCTCGATTGGGAGACGCTGGAAGGCGCCGGCAGTTACCTCTGGCAGATAAGCGATGGTAAAACTTTTTCCGAATCGTCGATTATTGCGGAAGGCACCACCGCTGCCGGCTCGGTAAAACTGAACCCGCTGGAGAAAGACGGCGTTTATTACTGGCGTATCCGCGCTGTTACACCGCTTTTGAGCCCGTGGTCGCAAACATGGTCTTTCACACCGCAGGCTATCATAGAACTGGCTGCTCCGCTGCTGGAATCACCGGCTGCCGGAGCCGTGAACGTTCCGGTAAATACGATGTTCCAGTGGACGGCGGTCGACGGCGCCGATGGCTATGAACTGGAAATATCTACGCAATACGATTTTGCCAGTCCCGTCATACGGCTGGCGGGGGCGGCTGCCATACCGGCGAATGCCTGGCAGAATCCGCATCTCTTTACCCATAACACCGCCTATTACTGGCGCGTGCGCGCGATTAATGCGGATACAGTCGGCAGCTGGAGCGGAGCGGGCGTGTTTGCTACTATAGCGGCTGAAACAACGCAGGCATCGACAAGCTCCGGCGTTATGCAAAATGAGTCGACGCAAACATTAACTTCCTTCACTACCGTCGAAAAACCGACCACGGTGATATCCACCGAATTCCCGGCGATAACCATAATCCAAACACAGGAAACACCCGCGCCGGCACAGCAGACGCTGACGATTCCGGATTGGCTCTATTACGCCTTCGGGTTTATGGCTTTGCTGATAGTCTTGCTGCTGGCGGCCATACTGGTAATCGTCATAAAGAGGCGATAGCTTGGCGTAGGAAGCAATGTGAAACAGCGGATTAGAGTTCGAGTACGCTAACCTGCATGATGAGGGGCAGGTTGTTCTTTGTAATCGTCAGCTTGGGTTGAGGCGCGATATCGTGCGTGCCGATTTCCTTTAAAAACTTTTCTACCGGGTCGAGTTCGCGTTTCAGCGAAGGCGTTCCGTAGTGCATCGGCAGTACGATTTTCGGTTCGATCTGGCGCACAATGGAGGCGGCAGTCGAGGCGTTTATGGTGGAAATGCCGCCGACGGGCAGCATCAGGATATCCACATTCCCCATCTCTTCCGTCTGTTCGTCGGTCAGGGGATGCCCCAGGTCTCCCAGGTGGCAGAGGGTGATATCGTCCATTTCGATCAGGTAGATGGTATTCTTTCCCCTGATATTACCCTTTTCATTATCGTGAAAGGACGCCAAACCGATAATCAGCACATTGTTGATTTCGTATTCGCCGGGGCCGGTTACCGGGTGGGGTTCGCCGTTGATAGCGGCAATACAGTTATGCCCGGGGTGTTGATGGCTTACGGTAACGATTGCCGCACTCTGTTTTCCGAGGGTATATCCGGTATCCGGGGAATAAGGGTCTGTGATGACAGTCGCCTGCTTTCCCTTGATTTTGAAACACGAGTGGCCTAACCAGTTTATTTCCATATTATTGCCATAAGTGTAGCACAAATAGCTTTGGCGGGTCAATTGAAATAGCAAAAAGTATACAGAAGCGCCTCCCTGTTGTGGTATGATAGTGCTGTTATGAAATATGCATTGTTAGCCGACATTCATTCCAACCTGGAAGCACTGACTGCGGTGCTCGAAGACATCGACCGGCGGGTTAGCATCGAAGAACTATGGGTTTTGGGTGATATCGTCGGTTACGGGCCTGACCCGGGCGAATGCATAAAACTGCTGCGCAGCCGCAAGCATATCGCTGTTTCCGGCAACCACGATGTCTTCTGCGCCGGCAAGATGAACGCCCTCTATTTATTAAACCCCGAGGCGGCTACCGCCTGCCGCTGGACGGCGCGTGTTCTGTCGCCTGAAGATATGGAATATCTCAACGCTTTGCCAGATGTAATCGAACGCGACGATTTTACACTGGCGCACGGCAGCCCGCGCGACCCAATGTGGGAATATATCATGTCGCAGAACATAGCTCTGATAAATTTCGACTATTTCAGGACGAAATATTGCCTGGTGGGGCATTCGCATATGCCGATGGTATTCAAGCTCGATGAAGACGGGCACTGTACCAGCCTGCCGCTCTCGGAAAGCATCGGAGCGGTGCTGGGCAAGGATAAGGTGATAATCAACCCGGGCGGGGTGGGGCAGCCGAGAGACGGCGACCCGAGGGCAAGTTACGCCATATACGACAGTGAAGC
This sequence comes from uncultured Dehalococcoidales bacterium, assembly GCA_964399425.1. Lineage (GTDB taxonomy): Bacteria > Chloroflexota > Dehalococcoidia > Dehalococcoidales > UBA5627 > UBA5627. The sequence continues at coordinate 10,907 of CAYNQR010000010.1, forward strand.
CGGAATAATCAAACTGCACCGCGTTGCCTACGATATCAGGCTGACCCAGCAAAAAATGGTGAAGCAGAATTTGCCGGTGCGCCTGATATCGCGGTTGGAGAAAGGTTTATAAGAAGTGAGTAATAATAACCGTCGCCGGGATTTGCTGGAACAGACGCAGCACTATTTACGCCGCCTCGATTTGAAAGCGCGCAAGAAACTGGGGCAGCACTTCCTGGTGGATGCGGAAGCGCTGGCAGCGGTTGCCTCGGCCGCCGAACTAAATCCCGACGATGTCGTTATCGAGGTGGGGCCGGGTCTGGGTGTACTGACCGGTGAACTGGTAAAACAGGCCGGAGCCGTTATCGCCGTCGAACTGGACGACCGGCTGGCGGAAATTTTAAGAAAGAAGATGTCGGCGGTCGGGAATTTTACGGTCGTCAACCGTGACATTCTCAAGGTGAAGCCGCAAGAGCTGTTATCGGAACCGGTGGCGGTAAATGCGCTCAAAGGAAAGCCGCTTTCCTATAAAGTGGTGGCGAATCTGCCATACTATATCACCTCTGCCGTTCTGCGCTATTTCCTGGAAGCCGTGCCGCAGCCTTCGGTTATCGTGGTAATGGTGCAAAAAGAGGTGGCGGAAGCCATCGCCGCGGAGCAGGGGAAAATGAGTTTGTTAAGCGTCAGCGTGCAGTTCTACGGCAAACCGGAAATAGTCAGAATAGTTCCGCCGGCAAGCTTTTACCCGCCTCCCGAAGTGGATTCGGCGGTATTAAAAATAAAAATCTATGATAAACCGCGATTGGATATAGAAGATATAGAAGCATTTTTCAACCTTGTGCGTGCCGGTTTTGCGGCTTCGCGCAAGCAGCTGCCGAATTCGCTGGCGCAGGGGCTGAAGTGCAGCAAAGAGGATGCGGTTTCACTGCTGGAAGAAGCCGGAATAGACCTGAAACGCCGGGCGGAAACGCTTTCGCTGGATGAATGGGGAAGGTTATGGAAGATTTACGGGAGGCTTGATAATGTTAACGGTTGAGGCGCCTGCCAAGATTAACCTGACGCTGGAGGTGCTGGCAAAGCGCCAGGACGGCTATCACGAAATCAGCAGCATTATACAGGCAATCGACCTGTACGATGTGCTGTCTTTCGAAGCGGGCAGCGGCATCGGGATAGTGTGCGACAATTCCGAATGGCAGGCAAACGAGAGCCTGATAACACGGGCAGTCAGCCTTCTGCTAGAATACTCTAACTCTGCCAGAGGAGTTAAGATTAATTTAGCCAAGCGGATTCCGCTGCTTTCCGGGCTGGCGGGGGATTCCAGCGATGCCGCCGCAACGCTTAAAGGGCTGAATATTTTCTGGGGGTTGGGATATACGCCGGGGCAACTGGCAGAATTCGCCGCAAAACTCGGCTCGGACGTCTCATTTTTCTTATCGGGGGGCACGGCGCTGGTGCAGGGGAGGGGGGAAATCGTCAGCCCGCTGCCTTCGCTGCCCGAAATGTGGCTGGTTTTATTGATGCCTGATTTAGAGCGGACTATCGGGAAAACGGGTAAGATGTACTCAATGCTGGAACAGTCTTTTTTTACTAAAGGTGAAAAGACGGATAACCTGGTGAGTAAACTGACAAGAAACGGGGAAATCGATAATTCTGCTCTTTTCAACGTATTCGAGCATGTGGCATATAATGTTTACGAGGGGCTCGATAAGTGCCGCAACGACTTTTTAAAATGCGGCGCCGCAAGTGTTCACCTTGCCGGTTCGGGACCGACGCTGTTTACGATGGTCAAAAATAAAAGCGACGCACTTGAGATTTGCGGCAGGTTGAAGGAAAAGGGTTATAACGCCTGCGCTGTAAAAACGCTCGGGCACAGCGATTTATTAAGTAGCGGCACGGCGGTGTGATATGGTATTGGAATCGATTCTGGCGGTATTAATCGCTTATCTCCTGGGGGCAATTCCCTTTGCCTATATCGCCGGGCGTCTGAAAAAGGGAATGGATATCCGCAAAGCCGGCGGGGGCAACGTGGGAGCCACCAATACCCTGCGCGAAGTCGGCACGGGGGCGGGGCTTTTAGTACTGGCAGCCGATATCTCCAAAGGTACGCTGGCGATTCTTATTGCGCAGTGGCTGGGCGTTTCGCTCATAATCGTATTCATCGCCGGACTGGCGGCGGTTGTCGGCCATAACTGGTCGGTTTTCATCAGGTTCGGCGGCGGCAAGGGTGGGGCAACCGTCATCGGGGTGTTTCTTGCCCTTGTACCTTTGTATGCTGCCATCGCCTTCGGCATAATGATTCTGGTTGCCTTTCTCACCAGCAACCTCAGGCTCTCGATGATGGCAGGTTTTATTGCGCTGCCCTTACTGCTGTGGGGCTTCGGGGAACCGGGAAACATCATCGCCTACTCGGTCGGCTTGCCGCTTTTAACCGGATTAAGAATCATTCCATCCATCATCAGGGGAGCCAAAGACCCGCAGGCACGCAAGAATTTCATTGTTGATAAAGAATATACCCCCTGGCAGAAAAAGAAGACGAAATAATCTCGTCTTAACCCTCATATCTATTGACAATACTGTATTTAGTACACTATAGTGTATTATATACGGTATATATTATCGTACATTACAGGGGGTAAACAATGGTTACAACATTTTTATCCGATGATTTCATAAATTCCAGGGAACTGAGAAACAATCAGAAGCACTGGCTCGAAAAAGCATATTTAACGCCCGTTTCGATAAGGAGCGGAGATAAAAAACTGGTTTTGATAAACAGGGAACAGGCCAGAGATGCTTACCTGATAAATTATTACGCACAGATTGTCGTCGGGTTCTGCCAGGAGCGCAGTGCGGAAAGCAAGGAAAGCAAAATTTTCCCATGGTTAAAGCATTTGCAGGAAGAACAGGCCGGACAATTTCATAAACAGTTGCTTGCCTGTTTTAACGAGGTAATAAAAACCAAAGACTGGATTGCAATAGAGGAGTTGCTTGACGACTGGAAGGCAACAGCCGAAGTAGCCGCCAGTCCCGCATTGTCTAAAGAATTGCTGGCAGAGGAAAAAGCTTCGGAATATGTCGGACTCTGAACGCAGATACCAAATCGTCTTTGTGAATAAAAAGGTGAAAGGCGGTTGGGAAGCGCTTTCGCAGAAGTTCCCCGAAAGGACAGAGACCTGCCGAAAGTTTCTGGAAAATAATCCCGAAGATAGGCGGCAAGCTATCGGTATTCTAAAAAAGCTGCACCCACCTTACGAGGGAATCTTGCAATACGACATCACAAAAGATAACTACCGCGTTTGGTACCGGGTAGACAGGGAAAAGAGGCTGGTTATAATTAAATACGCAGGAGCGCATCCGGATTAAAAAACTCAGTCTTTTCCTTCCGGCAGCATCTTCCTTACAATAGCCATTTCGTCTTCCCGATTAACAGCTTCCCCATTCAAGCGCGCATCCAGGACGGCATCCAGCATTTTCTTCAATTGCGGACCCTGTTCGACTCCCATCTTCATAATATCGCCACCTTTTATTGCGGATTTAACATATCGCAGCTTTTCCATGTATAAGTTAAGCGCCGCACGGCTTTCTTCGACATCAGTGGCGATGATATTGGCGGTTATCGCCGGTAGTGAATAGTCACAAAGCAAACGGTAGATTTGGCTGTTTTTTATTGCGGGCGCTGCCAGCGTTTCAAGACGCTCCTTGACGGCATGGCAATCCCTCAAAGCCTGCGCTATGCGCTTCGGCAGCTTCAGATACGAAATCAGTCTCTCCCTGTTATCGATATCAAGATTATAAGTCAGCAGCAGCCAGTAAAGAACGGGAGAAGGCGGATTGGGATAAGCCGTCTCCCTGGTGCGGGCAAACCATTCTTCCATAGGCGTATCGAATTTTATTGACGCATTGAGCTTGCCAAGCACCCCCAGCAGTCCGGCTCTTTTAAAGACCCTTTCGGGGTATTGCTCTTTTAAAATGCAATCGATTTCATAGCAGATGCGTTCGCCGCTGACGCTGTCCAGCACCGGGATGTCTCTCTTTAAAAGTTCCAGTGTATGCGCTTCGATTTGAAAACCGAGGCGTTGTTCATAGCGCAACCCCCTCCAGATGCGCGTAGAATCGTCAATGAAGCTCCCGTCGTGCAGGACGCGTATGATTTTACCCCGCAAGTCTGTTTTTCCGTTACAGGGGTCGTAGAGCGTCCCATAGTTTTTCCCGCTCAGCCCGATTGCCATGGCGTTTACCGTAAAATCGCGCCGTTTCAGGTCTTCCATAAGAGAAGCGGGGGTTATCTCAGGGAGAGCGCCGGGGCGGGCATAGGTTTCCGAGCGCGCCGTTGCGAAATCGATATTCCAGCCCTCCAGTTCGATTTTAGCCGTATTGAACTGCTTATGAACGGTAATAGTTCCGGCAGTATTTCCCAAAAGTTCGTGCGCCAGAGCCACCGCATCGCCTTCAACGGTCAGGTCGATATCGTAGTTAGCGAGACCCAGCAGCAAATCGCGAACGACGCCGCCGACAATATAGGCTTTCTCATTGCGTTCGGCAGCCTTTTTACCCGCCGATTTCAAAAAATCCATCAACTGCGGGGGTAATTTCCGTTCCAGTTTATCCGTCAGCTTTATTTCTGCGTCCATCATTTTGAATTATAGCACAGGTTGCTTTAACACTGTCATTGCACGCAGCAAATTGTCATCATGAATCCCGACAAGTCGGGAAAGGGTCTAAGACGATTCTATAACCCTTGGATTCTTCGGCTGCGCCTCAGAAAGACAGTGTAGAGGGACTCTTCGCACTGTCTTTGCGAGGAGCGAGTGTTAAACGAGCGACGCGGCAATCTCTACCGTTGGGTATCGTCAGGGTTGCGCTTTATTAATATATGCGGGGCGGGGTAATTAAGTGGTATCGCAGAGATTGCTTCATCCCGGCAAACGGCATTCGCAAAGACGGTCGGCTTTCCCCCTTCTCTGTGTACGGAGAAGGGGGAAAGGGGGATGAGGTTTTAAAAAAGCGGGCGGTGTTATAATCGCTTTTGTTGATATAAAAGCTCCGTTTTCCTATAATTAGACTTCGAGGTACATTTGCATGATTGTAGCTGCACTGGTCGGCATGGCGGGCGCGGGCAAATCCGAAGCCGCCCGCTTTTTTACGGAAAACGGTTTTACGAAGATACGCTTCGGCGATATAACGGATGAAGAGATAAAAAAGCGCGGGCTACTTTTGAACGAGGAGAACGAGCGCAGCGTCAGGGAGGGTTTTCGCAGGGAGCACGGCATGGCAGCTTATGCCATCCTCAATCTGCCGCTCATCGAAGAAGCCCGCAAGTCGTCGCCGGTTATAATAGACGGACTCTATTCCTGGGAAGAATATCTGGTGCTTAAAAAGCACTTCGGCGGCGATTTTTTCGTAGTTGCCGTTTATTCCTCGCCGCAAACCCGCTACCGCCGGCTGGAACACCGGCAAATCCGTCCGCTGACTTTTACGGAGGCCGCCGGCAGGGATGAAGCGGAAATAGTGAAAATCAACAAGGGCGGGCCGATTGCCATGGCCGATTTCACTATCATCAACGAAGGTTCTTTGGACGACCTGAAAAAAGAAGCGGAGAAAGCGCTTTCTTTCATACGGGGGAAAAGATGAAAAGACCGGATATCGACGAATACTTTTTAAAGATTGCCGCCGTGGTCGCCGAGCGTTCGACCTGCCTGCGTCACCACGTCGGAGCGGTGGCGGTTAAAAACAAGCACATCCTTTCCACCGGATACAACGGCGCTGCCGCCGGCTGCAAGGATTGTCTCGAACTGGGGTGTCTCAGGAACGAGTTGAATATACCCTCGGGGGAACGGCACGAAATCTGCCGCGCTATCCATGCCGAGCAGAATGCCATCATACAGGCAGCCTTGCACGGCGTCAGCATCGAGGGCTGCACCATTTACTGCACGCATACTCCCTGCATCCTGTGCGCCAAGATGCTGGCGAATGCCAAAATCAAGCGTTTCGTCAGTTTCGGCAAATACAACGACAGCTCGTTTATCGACCTCTTCAAGGAAGCGGGAATCGAAGTGCAAATGAAGGAGAAACCTTCTTCACAGATAGAGTTCCTGGATTAGTTATTCTAAACCTTTCCACAACCCCTTTCCGCCTGTAGAGGGGAGAATAAAATCTGCCCTTAGCCCCTCCGATGTCGAAGGGGTGGTACTCGCGAAGACGTTATACAGTTTTCATCACGTGCATAACACCCGAAAAAGAAACCTGTTTAAAATAATATCCGTAAAAACCTGCGCTTGCCATTCAACATTCAGGTCTTTTGTGGTACAATCATATAGTTGTCGCTTTTATACGGGGAAATAAAATAGAGATTATTTTATGAACGAGCCGATCGTTATTGAAAACCTTACCAAGTATTATAACAGCTTTCTGGCACTGGATAATCTATCCCTGAAGGTGGAGGGCAATGAGAACGTCGGTTTTCTAGGCCCCAACGGCGCCGGTAAAAGCACCACTCTTAAAATCCTCTGCGGTCTCATACGTGCAACTTCAGGGAAAGCATATATCAAGGGTTTCGATGTCGCCACGCAAAAAGAAAAGGCGCTTTCGCAAATCGGAACTATCATCGAAACACCTGAATTCTACGGTTTTTTAACCCCTAAAGAAACTCTCAACTATTTCGGCAGGCTGCGCGGCATGAGCGGCAGTCAGTTAACCAGTCGTATCAATGAGGTCATCAAACTGGTAAGCCTGGAGCAATGGCTTAACGTTAAAATAGAAAAGTTCTCGCGCGGCATGAAACAGCGTCTGGCACTGGCGCAAACCCTGTTGCACGACCCGCCGATTTTAATCCTCGACGAGCCGGCGCTGGGATTAGACCCCAGGGCGGTAATCGAATTCAGGCAGATTATTATAGAAGCAGGAAAAGACAAGGTGGTCTTTTTTGCTTCTCATCAATTGAGTGAAGTCGCCCAGATCTGCAAGCACGTTGCCATTATCGACCACGGCAAACTGCTGGGATACGATAGCATAGAAGCTCTGGAACAAAAATACGGTACGCTGGAAAATGCCTATCTCCAGTTGACGGGGGTTCCAGGTGACTGAATTAAAACGGCTGGGAATCGTCATCGGCTACGAGTTTTTGAAACATATCCGCCGCAAGCGGTTATATGTCATCCTGCTTTTGGTGCTTGTTACGGAGGCGGCAGTCCTAATCGGCTTTCCGGCTCTGATGGACGGTTTTCCCGATAGCGTTAAATTGATGGCGGCAATGCTTTCCATCGGGCCTTCAATGGCTGTTATCGGCGCCATATTCTTCTCCGGCGATGCCATAGCCGGTGAATTCGAAACTAAAAGCGGTTTTATGCTGTTTACCAATCCCGTAAAAAGAACGACGCTGGTGCTCGGAAAGTTTATCGCCAGCTGCATAGCAGTCGCCGTACTGGTCATTTTCGGCTATATGATAGTCGGTATCTCTCTTTACGCGATATACGGCACGATACCTTTTGAAACGGCGCAGTCTTTCGGGTTATGCCTGCTGTACGGAGCAAGCGTCGTTGCGTTTACCTTCCTCTTCAGTGCGATATCGAAGGGAGCGATGGGCGCCACTGTAATGACACTGGTCGTAATTATGGTTATTTCCGGTGTCATCGAGAGCGTGCTGATGCTGGCAGGTCAGCCTTACTGGTATTTGATTTCAACCGCGGGCGACAGTATTACCGCTGTCTACGGAGGTATAGAGCTGATTCTGGCTGCGTTTATGCCGCTTGAGGAAATGGGGAATTTTCCGTTCCAGTTGGAGAGTCCCGATATCGGCCTCAGTGTTCTGGCAATGATTATCTATCTGGCTACGGGTCTTATTTTCAGTCTTGTCATCACCAATAGAAGACAATTAAGCTAGCACGGAAACGGATTATTTCAACAGAAAGGAACCTGATTTTAAAAATGACTGCAGTAAAAACCAAAGTTATCGTCAATCCCGTTGCCGGGGCTAAGACCACGTATCGCAAATGGCCCCTTATAAGTGAATTATTACAGAGCGGCGGTATGCCGTTCGAATACCAGTACACAGAAGGTATCGGGCATGCCATAGAGCTTGCCCGTGAAGCGACTGCCAGCGGCTACCAGTTTTTAGTGGCTGTAGGCGGAGACGGTACCGTAAACGAAGTGGCCAACGGCATACTACAGTCCAAAGACTGCCGCGAAGCAACTATCGGTATCATAAGCACCGGAACCGGCGGCGATTTTATCCGCACGGCCGGGATTACAAAGGATTACGTAAAAGCCTGCGCATCGATATCAGGTGCAAAAAAGCGCATTATCGACGTCGGGGTGGTGGAATTCGTTAAAAACGGTCAATCCTGCCAGCGCTATTTCATTAATTCCGCCGGTGTCGGCTTCGATGCCCAGGCAATCGAGGCTGCCAGCCGTCTGCCGAAAATATTCGGTGGAACCGTGCCTTATGTGCTCGGTCTGCTTAAATCCGTTGTCAGTTATAAAAACAAGCAGGTAGCCGTATGTGTCGGAGAAAGGTGCGAGGAGAGACGCGTTTTAACGATGGTTATGGCTAACGGTTGCTACTTCGGCGGAGGCATGTGCATCGCACCTAAAGCAGATATTTACGACGGCTTTTTCGATGTGGTATCCGTCGGCGATATAAATAAACTGGACCTGTTGAAAACATTCCCCAGGATATATAAAGGGACTCATATAACCCATCCGGCGGTAAAAATAGAAAGAGCTTCATGCGTGGAGATAAAATCACCGGATAAAGTATTTATCGAAGCTGACGGCGAATTTCTCGGAGAATGTCCGGCTACCTTCCGCGTGATGCCTGCCGCTCTCAGCCTGGCGGTTTAGCGGTCAGATATTCTCTCCCTGGTAGGTTCCGTTGTAGCCGTCCGTCTCCCCTGTCAACCGGAAGAAAACCAGTTGCACGATTCTGGAGTCTTTTTGCAGGTCGAATCCCTCTGGGTTGTAAACTACCAGCAGCGATTCAGAACGCCCCGAGTAGCCGGCATCCCAGACGGCGGTATTTACGGTTACTCCGCAGCGCAGCAGGCTCGACCGGGGTGTCGCCAGCGCCATTACATTCTTCGGCAGATTGACGATTTCGTTGTAGATTATGCTGTAGATTCCAGGCGTCAGGTGAATGAAGCCGTTTCCATCAAATATCAATGGGGATTGAGACGATACCACTCTTTCTTTATTGCTAACGGCGATTCTGCCGGCAGATTCCAATGAACAGATATGGCGCAGCGTAAAATCCACCCCGTTCGGCTGCAACTGTTCCTCCAGATCGAGATACCCTTCTATCAACGGTGGATTACCGTTTAAAAGTCTCTTGATATCATGCTTTGATAAAACATTGGACATATTCGGTGCCTTTATATAGATGAAATGCAATACGGTATTGCTAATGGTATCTGTTAGTTTTCACATTGTCAAAACATATTATTGCCGTGGAATATATCTAAAAAAGCTGAACCGCCTCAAGTATTTAGTTCTGGCTATTGATTCTGTATAGTTTACCAAGATGAGACAGTCGCTTTTATTACCGGAAAAACCGTTTAAACGGTGATTTTACCCGAATTATGTACTCCCCCGATTTCGTCAGTCTTATTTTTAATCAGGAACAATGCGACCATCATTCCGACTGCGTTGGCTAATACCATGGGGAAAATGACCAGTTTAACGACAGCCAGTGCATCTTCAAAGGGTCGTGCTAAAAGCAGTGTCATCCCCATATGAAAGCATTCCATTATGACTGCTACAGCTACGGCATGCGGAATGCTTAAAAGTTTATTGCCACGCCATTGTTTTATTAATCCGCATAACAGTCCGATGATAATTGTCGACAGTGCGCAGGGAACAGCTGTAAATCCTCCAATAAAGAAACGGTGCACTCCCCCGATAAGTCCAGCACCCAGACCGACGATTGGTCCGCCCACCAGTCCGGCTATCATGGGACCGAGGTCGCGATAGTTCAGTATGGCTCCCGAGGGAAGTTCCGTACCCATATAGGTACCGATGATGGAAAAAGCGCCGAAAAGTACAATAATGAGCAGTTTATCTGCCCATGTACCCCGGTTGTTAAGAACCATTTTAAAGGGTTTTCGATTAGAGATAATATCGATAAAAACGTGAAGAAAGGCAAGCGTGGCAGCCAGTAAAAATAACCAGGTTAGTTCTTTTTCCATATGTTTCAGTCGATTTAAATGGATTATGGATTATTGAGAGATAGTATTTAATTTATAAATTAAATAAGTGGTTACGCTTATAAACCCATTCGAGCAGTGCCCGACAGAAAAAACGGACTATATTAACAGAATTCTACTATTATAGATACTGCGGTGATAATAGCTCCTATAAAAATAACCAGGCCGATCAGTCTTAACATACCCCGGGTGCTCATTTATTCCTCCAGATATTGAAAGCTAGTATATCACCTTGAAATTAATTATGGCAATACGTACGGTGAATAACTATATCTTGAGGTTACAAAAATAATATAAAATTGTTAAAATAAGACTTGTTAAAAATGAGATTAAGTTATATGCTGTAATCTGTAAAATAATATTTTGGCGGTGAACCTATGCATGAGATCGATTATGTATCGCTGGATGCGGATGTGGAATGCCCCGTATGCGGGGAAAAACTGGGTAACTTCGAAACGAAGAACGGGCCGGGCGCACAGGTAACGCTGGATTTCAGGGAAGTCGACAGTTTTTACAGCCGTTGTGCCAAGTGCAACAGTATTATAGAGTTCTCCCTGAAGAATCCGGCAGAAGGCGGCGACAGGGAAAATTTAACCGTCGAGAATTACCAGAAGAAGAGTGTAATCTACTAGTAATCTTCGTCGTAGCCTTCTATTTCACGCAGGGCTTCTTCGCTGCTGCCGAAGTGGTGGGCTATTTCGTGCCGCACCGTTTTTCTTATCTGCTCTTCGATTTCATCTTCCGAGTCGGCCACCGATTCGATGGCTTTTTGAAAAATGGTTATCTTGTCCGGCATTACCATGCCGTAAAAGCTGCCGCGCTTTGTTTGCGGAATACCCTCGTAAAGCCCCAGTAACAGCGTTTCGTCTTCGACATCTTCGTTTTCGAGCTGCTCCGCTGTCGGATAATCTTCTACCAGTACATCGATATTATCGATCAATTCCAGGAATTCATCCGGCAAGCTTTCAATGGCTTTTACCACCAGTTGTTCGAATCTTTCTCTGTCCATAATATTCTTTATACCGGTTGTTCTTCTTTCTTTACGTATTTTACTATATATTGTCTACCTGCCGGTAATATTTTGTGGTATTATACATTTGAATTAAAAAATACTCAATAAAAATATGTTTTAACCGGTATCGTTTTTTGTATAATTATTATACAAAAGGAGATGAGTTATGGAACTGACGCCTGAAGAAAGACGCCGCATATACGAAGAGGAAAAGGCGCGCATAGAGGCCGAGCAAAAGCAGGAGAAATCCGGGGATATTCCCACTCTGAATCTGCCGCAGAATGTGGCATGTACACTGTGTTATGCACTCTTCTGGATTAGCGGAATTATTTTCCTGGTACTGGAGAAGAAGGATAAAATAGTCAATTTCCACGCCATCCAGTCCATCGTATTCTTCGGCGGGCTGGGCATATTGAGCGCCTGTTTGAGCTGGATTCCCTATGCCGGCGGGTTTTTCGGCGCTGCCATCGGTATACTGGCATTCATCTTCTGGATAGTCCTCATGGTAAAATCCTACCAGGGCGAGCTTTATAAGATACCGCTTGCCGGAGATGTAGCCGAGTCGATTCATAAATCCGTATGGAAAACGGAAACCGCTGCCGAGGCTGCCGGAGAGGATGCCGGAAGCGCAAAAGAAAAAAAAGGTGAGGACTTCGGCGCTGCCGTTTCGCAAAAAGCAGATAATTTCGGTAAAAAGGTCGACGACTATTTTACACGCACGCGAACGGGCAGAATCATAGGCTACAGTTTCGCCATATTCTGGAACATCGTTTTCATTATTTTCTTTTCCATGTTTTATGAATATGTGGCATGGTATTCCGTCGGGGATGACGGCAGCCTGACTATTACGCCGATGCTGACCTCAGATTTCCTGTTATGGATGCCGGTATTGATTACATCGCTATCGATTTGCATAGTTGCCAATATCATATTGATTGTCTACGACAGATACTGGTTCCGCGAAGCGGTACAGATACTGCTCGAATTAATCGGAATGGCGGTGGTTATCTATCTGGTGGTCATATTCCCGTTCGATTTCAGCGTTATTCCCGCTGCGGTGCCTGCCGAATTACTGCCGACGGTAATAAAGGCGGTTCTCATATTTGTGGCTGTTGCTTTCGGTGTCAGCGCGCTGGTTCGCTTTATCAAGATGGTGCTTAATATAGAAAACCGTGAATATACGAATTGAAATGAATATAAATATTGAATATTGTCTTTTACCTTGACAGACCGTTTGCGGTCGAAAGGAGATATATTCTGTGACAGAACATAATGAACAGGAAGCGGAGTGTTGCCCGAAATTCGACCCGGAGTTATGGGAAGGGCAGGAAGTAATCTGGCAGGACAAATTATTCATAAGAGAGACCGTTCCGCAGCTATTTCATATCCCGCTGCCGGGTTTTTTCGGCAAGGCAGTAAGTAGAATGTGGAAGAAAATCGAAGAAGCGGGGGTAAGGCCGGAAAACAGGGATTTCCTGATGCTTACTTCTGAAAGCTCTCAGTGGAAGGGCGAAATCTATATCAATGTCACCGGTGAAATACCCGGTGCCGAGAACGTCAGATTATCCGGAACCTGCCTGACGAAAGTCTTCGACGGCGCTTATAACGATGTCCCGAAATGGATTAAAGAGATGGAAGAATATGTTTCCGGAAAGGGAAAAAGCGTCAAGAACTATTATTTCTATTACACTACCTGTCCGAAATGCGCCAAAAAGTACGGTCATAATTATACGGTGGTATTTGCCGGGGTATAAATAGTTCTACTTGTCTGTGTATAAGTAAATTAAGTATTTCCGCGGTCATACTGCCTTATTAAGAGGGATTTCCCGTCTGCCGTCGATAATATGGTATACAGTCTGAATCGGGTGCGTATAAATCATACGGGGTCCTGCATATCTCATAACCACCCTGATTTTTTCCCTCATCTGCGGTTTATAACAGTGCACCGGACATTTGGCGCAGGTTGTTTTGCCCTCACCAAAAGGACAGCTTTCAAGTCTTTTTAAGGCATAGTTTTTCAGCTCCAGGCAGTCGCCGCACAATCCGCTAACCGGATGATTTTTTCCGCAGTACATGGCAATCATCGTTATAACGGTTCTGCTTTCCCGTTCTATCCGTTTGCTGTCAGACATTTCGATAATAATTATGATTTAAAACAAAGCAATAGTCCAGCCTTGCTTAAAATATCGATATGCAAATTATTTACCGGTAATTAAGTAAAAAACCCATTGACAGCGGTTAAATTCGGTAGCATAATACCCTATATAAATTGCGTTAGCGCCTGATAATTTTCAACTGCTTGTCGCAATTATCTCTGTTATTGTCGGTAAAGAAACAACTGGCTTTTAAATACTGTAAGGGAGGGTTATTTCTATGGAATGGGGATTAGTCATCGCGATATTGACTCTGGTTGCCGGCATCATCGTGCTTATCTGGCCGAAAATTCTTAACTATATAGTAGCCGCCTTCCTGATTGTAACGGGTATACTTGGGATTATTGCTTCCATCTAAGCGCAATCTTTTAACCCCAATACGGATTTTTTAACCGGGCAGGCATTTGTACAGTTTTAATCTGAGAACTGATACCTGCCCGGGTGGTGTGCTATTTTTCTCTCTTGATTTTATCTATTTCTTTGGCGATGGCTGCCTTTTCCGATACTACGGTATCCAGCACGAAGACCTCGATGAAATTCCAGAGCACGAAGACTCCCCAGATGCCGAGCGGCCACAAAAACCACATGTAACCTCTCCATGTTAATAACCATATCACTATCAGCACGACGTTTACGATTAAATATGCTCCCAGATGGCTGTAAAATTCCCTCTTCTTTTTTACCCTTCTCCTGGCTTCCTCATAAATTTCCTGTTCCGATAATTCCATTTGTCTTACCTCCGCCGATTGCTATTGAATAATTCTAGCACGAGCTTGCTTTCTGTCAATACCTTTATATTTTAATCATTTTTCCGATAGACAGAATAATACGCACAGGCACCCGTATATTAAAACGGATAAATAGGCAATGCAATACAATCCCATGCTCGATGGAATTGCAGCGAATCCCATGAAAAGAATGGCACATACTATCAACACAAAAGAGAGCACATCAGGTATCAATCCGGTACGCCTTAATCCTGTGACCTGGTTTATCAACCCGAATGCGAACAGGATTATGCCCGCCATAAATATTGCGGTAACCGTCATTCCGCTGCCTTCGAAAAAAGCCTCGGCCGCGGCGCCGCCGTTTATTGCGGCAACCGGCCCGATGCCGTCGGCGCCCAAACCTGCTGCCATCAGCACACTCCCGGCAACAGTCAGGTAGAAACTGATGGTGCCGATGCTGTTTTGTTCATTATAATACAGATATTGGGTGATATAGTGGGCAACGATAATTGCCCAGCCGAAAGCCATGGTGCTGGCGATATGTCCCCAGAGCCATCTTCCGCTTTGCAGGACGGCGAATTCGGTAATTATGTGATTCGAGTAATCGGAGACGTAGGGTATTGTAAAAATACCGACGGATAACAGCATCGGGAATATCAGGATGATAACGGCAAGTTTAATATTGTCCATTTTTCAATAACTACCCTGTGTTTCCGTTGATCATTTACATTTAAATTATATCATAATGCCGGTATCGCATACTCTCATACTCCGCTAGACGATATAGCGAAAAGCATCAACAAGTGGTAGAATTTTATCGGAAAGCTAATTCTTTTAGATATAAGGAAGGTTAACCGTAATGAGCGCAGTAAAAATAATGCCCTGTCTGGATATGAAAGACGGCAGGGTAGTCAAGGGAATTAATTTTGTCGATATTAAAGAAGCCGGCGACCCTGTCGATAACGCCGCTTTTTATGAAAAAGAAGGCGCCGATGAACTGGCGATGCTGGATATTGCGGCAACGCTGGAAAACCGCAAGACCCGCCTCGAATGGGTGCGCAAGGTAGCGGCTGCTATTAAAATACCCTTGACGGTCGGCGGAGGCATCTCAACTCTGAAAGACATAGAACTGGTTTTAGAAGCCGGAGCTTCGAAAGTGTCGATGAACAGCGCTGCGGTTAAAAATCCGGCTCTTGTAAAGCAGGCGGCTTTAAAATTCGGTTCTGAAAGAATCACGGTGGCTATAGATGCGCGCAGAAACAGGGATTTACCCTCCGGATTCGAACTGGTGGTTTGCGGCGGAACCAG
This sequence comes from uncultured Dehalococcoidales bacterium, assembly GCA_964399425.1. GTDB lineage: Bacteria > Chloroflexota > Dehalococcoidia > Dehalococcoidales > UBA5627 > UBA5627. The sequence goes on from CAYNQR010000010.1 coordinate 26,283, forward strand.
GCCGGTGGGGCAGGACGCCGTAATATGGGCAAAGCAGTGCCAGAAGCTGGGAGCCGGAGTTATACTGCCGACCAGCATCGACGGCGACGGGATGCAGACCGGATACGACCTCGATTTTACCAGGGCAATTGCGGATGCGGTAACGCTGCCGGTGGTGGCTTCGGGTGGAGCGGGAACGCTGGAGCATTTCTATGAGGGAGTAACCAAAGGCGGGGCGCAGATTCTACTGGCGGCTTCGGTGTTTCATTACCGCATTCTCAGCATCAGGCAGGTGAAGGAGTATTTAAAAAGCAGGGGTATTCAGGTTAATCTTTAAACGAATTAACTCTATTATAAACACCTCTCTCCGATAATCTGATACAATGTAAACAGGTAATCCTGTGAAGGATAATAAATATTTAAGGAGGAAACTATGAACTGGTGGATGTGCAGTGAGTGTGATTATGTGCTGCAGGCGGAATTGCCTCCCGGGAAATGCCCGAACTGCCATGTCGAATGCATTTTCAGCGATGTAACCTGCTATATACCCCAATGTGGAGGCCCCGGACGTCTTAATATGAAGATGGTTGCCGAGAAAGCGAAAGAGGGCAAGGGGAAAATTAAATAAATCTTTTTTATGCCTATATCGACTGACCGGAAGAAGTAAGCCTCTGCTTGATACTAAGCAGAGGCTTATAATATTTAACACCGGTTTGCGGCTGCTTAACTTTCTTTTTCCCTTTCCACCAGAATCCCGTACAAGACGTCGCCGCAGATAAGTTTTCGGCAGAAAACCTTTCTATCGTTGGCATCAAGGAGGGCATCTTCCTGTGGAATAACTTTCCAGGTGCAAACTCCGGCAAATATTCCGTACCGGGCGCTCAATGTTCCTTCGCACGAAGTACACAATCCCGACCTGATTCCCCACCCGGCTTCGATATCGCTGCCTGCTTCTATGCGCTTGTTCGCCTTGATGTCGTTTACCGCTTTGATGTTTTTCTTGACTTGAATACCTTCTCCGGATTCGATTCCCAAACCCGATTCGATATCTACACCTGCCTTGATGTCCCAGCCTGATTTAATCATTTTTCCCGATTTGATGGTCCCCCCGGCTTCTATGCAGCAACTGGCTTTGATATTCCCTGACGCTACGATATCCAGCCCGGCAACTATGGTTTCCCCGGATTCGATATCACCGTCCGATATATTTATCCCGTGTCCGGCCTTAATATTTTCTCCGGCTTTAAGGCTTTTATTGCTTTTAATATTCCTGTTTGCCTCGATACGGCCGCTAACAACAAGCTTTTTATCGAGCTGTATTTCGATATTGTATTCATTTTTCAAATCGCCGTCGAACCTGTATTCCGTACCGCTTTTTATCAATCCGGGGTAGCTCTCGTCGACTATGAGATTCATGTTAATCCCTTCTGTCTGAACCATTTGGAATCACTCCCTCCTTTGAAGTATATAGACATATTATTTTTCTATAATAATTTAACCTATTAATAAAAAATGTGCAAAGTTTTTAAAATTAATAGTTAATACAAAAAACATTACCCCAATTATAGCACAAATATATATTTTAGATATTAAATAATGATATAATAAAAGCAAGCAATTGGTTACAGAAACGAAAACTCTCGAAATCGAAGGCATCAGCGTCCTCCTCAAACGCAGCGGGAGAGCGAAGCGTATCAGTATTTCAGTTGCCCCTTTTTACGGCGTGCGTGTCAGCGTTCCCTGTTCATCTTCGTATTCACAAGCCGAAAGATTCGTCCTTTCTAAAATAAAATGGATAAGGAAACATCTCGAAAAGATAAAACACTATGAATCTGCCGCAGAATCAGCGAAAAAGTTCGACAGTTTCGATAGTATCGAGAAAGCCGCTGCCAGGGAAAAACTAATTAAAAGGCTGGATTTACTGGCAAAAAAGTATGGATTTACCTATAACCGCGTCAGCATCCGCAACCAGAAGACGCGCTGGGGCAGTTGTTCGGTTAAAAACAATATCAGTCTCAACATGAAGCTGGTCAGGCTGCCCGAAGAATTGATGGATTACGTCATACTGCACGAACTGGCACATACCCGTGTGAAAAACCACAGCTCTTTGTTCTGGAAGGAGATGGACAAACTGGTAGGCGATGGCAGGCGGCTGCGCCGGCGTTTAAAGAATTACAGCGGTGCGTTAAGCCTATAACAATGTTCCGGCTGTCTTGAAATTCGGTCTGTACATAGTTACAGATATTTACGAAACTATTAAAAATAATATACGCATACATCGTACCCCCGCAGAAAATAATTTAGGAGGTATACATCAAATGGCAATCAGGATCGTAACCGACAGCACCTGCGATTTACCGCAATCTCTGGCCGAGGAGTTCGGCATCACCGTAGTCCCCGTTTACGTTCAATTCGGCAACAAGACCTATCGCGACCGCATCGATATTACCGAATCCGAGTTCTATGAAAGATTGCAGCATTTTCCGGTGCATCCCACCACCTCCCAACCCAGCCCGCAGGATTTCGTCGATGTTTATAAAAACCTCTCAAAAGATGCCGACGGCATCATCTCTATACATATTGCCGGCAAGTTGAGCGGTACCGTCAATTCGGCGCTTCGCGGCAAAGATATAGCTGCTGCCGGATGTCCTGTTGAAGTAATCGATACGCAATCGGTATCTATGGGTGTGGGGTTGATGGTTCTTAAAGCAGCTCAAATGGCTGCGTCTGGTAATAATTTTCAGCAGATTGTCGATGAGATTAAGCAACTGCCAGAGCGTTCGCATATCTGGGCGCTCTTCGATACCTTGAAGTACCTGGCTATGGGCGGACGTATCGGCAAAGGCAAGGCTTTGCTGGGAAACGTACTGAATATCAAACCGTTGCTTACCCTGAAGGACGGGGAGTTCCTGCCGGCTGCCAAGGCGCGCAGCCGTGAAAAGGCTATCGATATTCTTTACGGTTTTGCCGAAAAAGCAGGCGCTATCGAGGATATTTCCATCATGCATTCTACCTCGCTCAACGAGGCGGAAGCGCTGGCTGAGCGGCTGGAAGCTTTATGCGGTAAAAAGCCTAAGATTGCCAGGTTGGGGCCTGCTCTTGGCGTACATGCCGGCCCCGGAGCGCTGGCTTTAGCTTTAATGACCTCCGGGTGAGGCTGACAAGATGTCGATACGGGAAATCGGATGCTGCGGCGCTTATTGCCGGACATGCATAATATCGCTTACCAAAGGAACCTGTAAAGGCTGCAAGCTGGGCTATGACAGCGGTGAAAGGGATATATCCAAATCCCGCTGCGCTATCAAGAATTGCTGTTTTCGCGATAAAAAGCTGGAAACCTGCGCCGATTGCCCCGATTACTCTTCCTGCGCGATAATTCAGGGATTCTACGGCAAGAACGGCTATAAATATGGAAAATACAGGCAGGCTACGGAATATATCCGTCAGCACGGTTACGGGCAATTCTTAAAATTCGCCGATGAGTGGAAAGGCGCATACGGTAAGCTGGATTAATCATTTATGCGTATATTGCGAAGACGCCGCAGGCGGATGAAGCAATCTTTACCGAATAGACTGTATGGCGTAATTAAAACAATCGGTAGAGATTGCCGCGCTTTCCCTTCGGGAAAACTCGCAATGACGGTGTCTCGGAGAAGGTTTTTTATGCATTGTCCTTATTGTTAATCGAATATCAGAGTGATATCATTAGATAATTATTTAATAAAGGAGTCGCTCGATGAGTATAGTCGGTTTTATAATCGGCATTCTTACCGGTATCGGTTCAACCATCTCTATCATTCCGTTTCTGGGCTGGCTTAACTGGTTCAACGTTCCGGTTGCCGGACTGGGTCTCATATTGTGTATCGTCGGTGTCGGCAGGGGAAAGAATAAAGGAATCGGCACAGCCGGTATCGTCATCAATGCAATCCTTGTAGTCTACGGCATTGTCAGGCTGGCTACGGGCGGCGGTTTCATTTAGCCTGGTAAAATTTCCCATAAATTTCAAAGGATTCGAGTGCTGCGGCAACTGTCGCAGCACTTTTTATATATCTTTTGCGCGAAAAAAACTAATTGAGAAGTATTGATTTGGCAATTATCTGCTGGTATAATAGACATATGGTAAGATAAATGGTAGTATCATCAATAAGATAGAACCTGTTTTTACAGGAGGGGAAAATGGGAGTAAGGGCAAAAACAGAAAAAATATCGGTGACTCTGCCTAAAGAGCTTGCCGGAGAAATTCGTTCCATAGCTATGCATGGTGGAATAAGCTCTTTTTTTACAGAAGCGCTGAAGCATTATATATCCTATCGCAAGCAGGTTATAGCGATGGAAAAGGGATTCGGGGCATGGAAGGATAAGAACCATCCTGAGCTTGCTAACTCCAAAGACACTCCCGGCTATGTCAATGCTGTCAGGGAAGCGGGTAGTGACCGGTTTACAGCATCAGGAGATACGAGTGGCTGATAGCAAGGTGGTTAAGGGTATTTCCTGTCTTGTAGATACCGACATTGCCATTGATTTTTTAAGGCGGCGTGAGTATTCTAAAAAACTGCTTGAGCATTGGGCGGAAGACGGGCTTCTGGCAATTAGCACTCTGGCGCATTTAGAGATATACCAGGGAATAAAAAGCGGCGAAGAAAACGCTACCGATGCTTTTCTGGATGGGCTTGTTTCGATCGATGTCGATATATCTATTGCGCGGATGGCGGGTAAAATGCTCGGAAGCCTTCGATTGCAGGGGAAGACCATCGGTATCGCAGACGCTATCATTGCCGCTACGGCTGTATATCTCGATGTGCCGCTTATAACAAACAACATCGGGCATTATCCATTTCCCGATTTAAGAGTAATCAAGGGTTCGGCAGCTTAGTTTTTTGCACTTTTTCTTCTTGTCTTGATACAAATGATAAAATCCCCCAAAAAGTATTGACTTGAGTTCTGCCGTCTATTACCATTGTGGTATATGGATACGCGGGTCAGGGGATATATTTTCCAGTGGGCGCTTCTGGGTATCGCCGGTGTTGCCGTTATCGCAACCCTGTGGCATTTCCTGTTTTTCCTGACCGGCGAGTTTGATGTTATCGGGGCAATCGTTCCCGTAAACAACAGCATCTGGGAGCATTTCAAGGTGATTCTTTATCCTGTGCTGATATTTGCCGCTATCGAATATCGCTATATCGGCTACCGCGCCAACAACTTCCTCATCGCCAAAACGGTTGCCATTTTGCTGACGCTTCTGCTAATCGGCGCCGTATTTTACACCTATTATTATATGGCGGGCGAACAGATAGCGGCAGTTGATATCTCCATTTTCATCGGCGCTCTCATTATCGGGCAACTGTTCGGCGCCTGGGTGATGACGCTCGACCCGCTACCGAAATATTTGAACTACATTGCCGTACTGCTTCTCGTTGCGCTGGCGGTTGTATTGATTGTGTATACCTACGACCCGCCCCACGCTCGAATCTTCTTCGACAGCGCTGCCGGGGTTTACGGTTTGCCGTAGCGGGATTATTTTGAAAGAAATAAAATTGTAGGCTCTAATTTTTTAGTTTACATTTCATATGGGATATAACATAACAAATAATGGTTAAGAGGTAAATATGTCATTACAGTTAGCCGGTGAATTGATTCAAGCATTGGATGAAGAAATTGATGCTCTAAAAAATCCTAAAGGCAGAAATAAAGGTGGTAGTATTGTTAAGGTATTTAATGGTAGGTTGCTACGCAATATATCAGGTCTTAGTGTATATGTTTTTAATTTAGAAAGCTTTCTTACTACGTTGGATGATTCCCCTGCTGAAATAGAGGTTAATGGATTTAAATTTCGTGCCCAGATATTACTAACACAGGGATTGGAAGTTGAAATTGGAATAGAAGGATTTTCTGGTAGTTTTATATCCGAAGCTACGCTTTATACTAATTTGTGGTATCTTTTGGAAGCACTTAAGAAAAAGTTAGAAGAAAAAAGTAATTCCACCAAAAATTCAGATTTTAATTTGAGTGAAGCCCTCTTTCTTGGGAGGTTTTCAGGTGATTATTCTTCAAAACAAAAGGAAATAAACTATACACTTAGTGCAGAACCCCCTAATGATGCTCAGAAAAAAGCTATAAAAGATGCTTTTTCCTCAAAACTTTCGATAATTTGGGGACCACCAGGAACAGGTAAAACAAAAACTATTGCAAGGATTGTAGAAGCTCACCTAAATGCAGACAGAAGTATATTGCTTGTTTCGCATGCAAATAATGCTGTTGATGAGGCACTTGAAGACATAGCTGTTCATTTAAAAAGCTCATTGTTTTATCAGGAAGGTAAGCTAGTTAGATTAGGGAAACCGCAAGAAGAGCATTTAAAAAATATGGAGGGTAATTATCCTATGGTTCTTCTTGACAGGATAGTTGAGCAATTGGGATATGCACTTAGTAAAGAGAATCATTCTTTGGAATATGAAGAAGCACAGATAGAAAAAACTTTACTTGATATTGATAATTTATTTATTGCTGTGAAAAAAATTGAGACTTTGGTTGGTGAACTCGACAGCATTAAAACTTCTTTATCTCAAAATTCGAGCAAAGTTGGGGCAATAAAAAAGGAGTTGTTATCAATTGACGATATACAAGAAAGAAATAAAAGAATGTTGTTAGCGGCTCAATCTTATGGTGCTTTCAAGCGATTTATGACTGGTCTTTATCCCGATAATGTTCAACGTTTGATTGATAAAACCAGTGTTCGCCGTGATTCAATAGCCCAAACTCTTGAATCCAATATAGAACTGGCTAAAGAGCTTAAAGATACATTTCAGGTAAAAGAAGCTGAAGTTAATGAAGCAAGAGTAAAAGTAAACAATTCTGCTTATGGTAATTCAATAACATTGACAGATTTAAAGGAAAGGAAAGTTAAACAAGAAAAACGTAAAGAGATAATTCTAATTAGAATTGCTGAAATCAAAAAGGAGTTGGAAGATATACAAAAGAATATACTAGTAGAAGCGAAATTAGTTGCAACTACTCTAACAAAGACCTGTACGGATAAACAGCTGTCTAACAGAAAATTTGATGTTTTAATTTTAGATGAAGCAAGCATGGCTCCACTTCCTCATTTATATTGGGCTGCTGGATTAAGTTGTAATTCTATCGTCATAGTAGGTGATTTTTTACAGCTGCCCCCTATTTGTATCTCAGAGCAATCAATGGCACAAAAATGGCTTGCTAGAAGCATCTTCGATGTATTGGAAATTACAACAATAACAAGAGCTCGGAGTGATGAAAAAGTGAAGCTACTAGATACACAATACCGTATGGTTCCTGCTATCTCCGAGATTTCAAATCGTTTCATTTATCAGGGTATCTTAAAAGATCATTCATCTACTGCCAGAATAAATCTGGCTGACGGTGTCTCTTCGTCTCCATTGGTTTTAATTGAAACAGAAAATATGAATGCTTGGTGCAGTCAACTTTCTTCCGGTGGAAGGTTTAATCTCTATAATGCATTAGTTTGTGCTACGCTTGCAAGGAATATCATCCAAAAGGATTCTAATTATAAAATTGGTATAATTACTCCTTATAGAGCGCAAGCGCGATTAATTAATAAAATTGTTAAAGATTGGCAACTATCTAATAGGATAGCAGTAAATAATATCCATACTTTTCAAGGTGGCGAAAAACAAATAATAATATTTGATACTACTGAAGGAATTGGTTTAAAAACGGCTCCTATGCTGAATGATGCAAGCCCCGATTCAGATACATTAAAGCTGTTAAATGTTGCAGTTACCCGAGCTAGGGACAAATTCTATTGCGTAGCCAATACTAAAAAATTATTTGATGATCTTGGTAATAAAGCTGTATTATCACGAATTATCAGTTATTTACAGCAAGAAGCAGAATGTATTAAATCTGAGTGTTTGGTAGATAATTATTTTACTGCTGATTTTGAGAAATGGGCAGATGCATTGCTTGACAGTAAGGATACGATAGATGAACCAGTATCAGGAGAATTATATACTGAGAACAATTTTTGGGAACAGTTCATAAAAGACATTAAAATTGTAAAACAACGGCTTTTCATACTTAGTCCTTTTGTATCTATAAAACGTTCAGCTAGGTTTATGGATTTATTCAGAGCTATGGTTCACAGAAATGTTGAAATCAAAATATATACAAGGCCAATAAGTCAGCAAATTGGGGACATGGCAAATCAATCAAATGTTGTATTGAATCAATGCCGTAGTATTGGTGTTAATGTTATTGAAAAACGTAATATGCATCAGAAAGTAGCAATTATAGATAATGAAATTGCCTGGGAGGGTAGTCTCAACATCCTAAGTCATCGTGATACTGGTGAACAGATGAGAAGGTTTATAGGAAAGTCAACAATTGAAGAGTTAATTACAAGCCTTGAAATATTAAAAGAAGATGCTATAGGTGTTCAAACACAAGAACTTTGTCTTGGAATGGATGGCAAAGGGTGCAAGTATCATGGATTTTTAGTTGTTCGTCAGAATCGTTCGAAGGGTAATAGATTTTTAGGATGCTCCAGCTATCCAAAATGCAAATATACAAAACCTATATCTAGGGGTAAATGATATAAAACATTTTTAGTTAATAATCTCTTCCCCCATAGTGACATCCCCCCGAATTGAGCCTATAATTATCTATATGGAAGAAAAGAAGTGGTTCACTTACAGGTGCATCAAGTGCCGTTTCATCTGGCGGCAGCTGGTTCCGGAAGGAACTCCCAAGCCCAAGGTCTGCCCCAAGTGCGGAACGCCCGACTGGCAACCCAGAACGGTGGAAGAAAAAAGCTAGGGTAGCGCTCTATTTCAAACCTCTTATTGCTATACTCTCTACCTGACAGTATTCGCCAACCATTCACAATTCTAAAAGGAGATTACGATGGAAGAAGCAGTCAACAAGTCCCCTAAGGAAAATCAGTGCAAGGTCAAAGTTACCGAAAACGGCCCTTACCTCGTGACGGGCGGAGTCCCGCTGGCAGAGCAAATCATACAGGTCGATAGCGATGGCGAGTGCAACGGCTGGCAGGAAGGCAGGCAATATCCTGAGCAGGAGAGTTATAAGCTCTGCCGCTGCGGAAAAAGCGTCAACAAGCCGTTCTGCACCGGTATGCATGCAATGACCGGTTTTAAAGGTCAGGAGACCGCCGGCAGAAAACCGTATGCCGAACAGGCGCAAGTATACGAAGGACCCGAACTGACGCTGACCGATGCCGAGGACTTATGCGCTTCGGCGCGTTTCTGCCATCGCGCCGGCGGTACATGGAGTCTTACCGAACAATCCGATAACCCCGAAGCGCGCCAGACCGCCATCGAGGAAGCCTGCGATTGCCCCTCCGGCAGGCTGGTTGCCTATGATAAAAAGGGTAATGCCTTCGAGCCCGAATTCACTCCTTCCATCGGTTTGGTAAAAGACCCGCAGAAAGGGAAGGACGGGCCGCTGTGGGTGAGGGGCGGCATTCCGGTCGAATGCGCCGACGGTAAAACCTATGAAGTGCGCAACCGCGTTACCCTGTGCCGCTGCGGCAAGAGCAGGAATAAACCCTTCTGCGACGGCAATCATCTGATGTAAGGCTTTTATCATCGTATTCGATGTTTATCGACAGTTGGTATATAATTAGCATAAGCTAAAAATTCTATGGGAGGTATAAATTATGAATGGAGCAGTAATTGCCTGGATTATCATCGGTTTTCTCTTTATCTTATTTCTCTTTATGGGTATCTATACCGTCAAGCAGCAGACCTATGCCGTAATCGAAAGGTTCGGTAAATATGCCAGAATCGCCGGACCGGGTCTTCATGCAAAATGGCCGATTATCGAAAGCGTAGTCGGGCGTGTTTCCATCAGGGTGCGCGAATTGAATGTGGAGGTCAAGACTAAAACGCAGGATAACGTCTTCGTCAATCTCCTCATCGCCGTTCAATTCTTCGTAACCAAGGAAAAAGTCTGGGATGCCTTTTATAAGCTGACAAATCCGCTGACGCAAATGGAGTCCTTCGTTTTCGATACCGTCAGAGCCAAAGTCCCTCACATGAAGCTGGATGAAGTCTTCGAGAAGAAGGAAGATATCGCCGAGGATATCGAGGCCAAACTGGGCACCATCATGCCGGAGTTCGGCTACTTTATAAAGACGGCGCTGGTGAACGATATCGTTCCCGACAGCAAGGTAGCCAATGCCATGAACGAAATCAATGCCCAGGAAAGGTTGAGGGTTGCCGCCGAGCACAAGGGCGAAGCCGAGAAAATCCTGGTGGTGAAAGCTGCCGAAGCCGATGCCAAGAGTAAAGAGCTGTCCGGCGTCGGTGTCGCCAACCAGAGAATGGCGATTATCAGGGGTTTGCGTGAATCGGTCGAGGATTTCCAGCAGGCGATTAAGGGAATCGATGCCAAGGATGTCATGGCGCTGGTGCTTCTGACGCAGTATTACGATATGCTGACCGATGTCGGCAAGCATTCCAATAACAACACCATATTAATCCCGCACTCGCCGGGCGCGGTCGGTGATTTCCAGCAGCAGATTTTATCGTCACTGCTGGCTGCCGATAAGGCAACCGAAGAGAAACACAGAAAATAGTTTTATCAAGTAGTGAATGCCATACTGCGCCCCGCGCTATAGCGGGGCACAGCATTTCGGGGAAAAAAGCCGTTGCGAGATTTCCCGCAGGGAAAGCGCGGCAATCTCTACCGATGAATATCGTCATGGCTGCGTTTTATTTCTTGTCATATGCGGGGCGGGGTAATTAAGTTGTATTGTAGTGATTGCTTCGTCAATCGCTAGCGCTTCTTCCTTGCAACGACGCTGCGATGGAATTGTCATGCTGAGTTCGTGAGAGAGCAACCACTAAAAAGCCGTTCGCGTTCTTCGTCATGCTCAGGATGCGCGAATACTAAAAAAGTCCCGATGAAATCGGGATGAGCCTGTCGAACCATAGCGGCGGCGGTCAGTGTTGAAGAGATGTCCTTAAAAGAAAAAGCGAGACAGCTTAAAAACGACACCTATGCTCTCTACCTGGCGTCCAAGGACAGGAGGGTGCCGTGGTATGCCAAGGCATTTGTGATTCTCATTGTAGCTTATGCATTGAGCCCCATCGATTTAATCCCCGACTTTATCCCCGTACTCGGTTATCTGGACGACCTGATTCTTATTCCGGCGGGCATCTGGCTTGCCTTGAAGATGATTCCCAAAGATGTCCTCGACGATTGCCGCGAAAGAGCCAGGCAGGAAATGGGGAAGGGTAAAACCAACTGGCTGGGTGCGGTTATTGTCATTGTCATCTGGGCGCTGGTATTAGGGCTGGTTATCTGGGTGGTGTGGGGGTGAGTGACAATTGATAATAGCTATTGACAAGTATGGTAGAATTAAAAAATAAATATGGATAATATATTTGCTGGTTTATTTAAATTTGGATTAAAGGGGAGTTTACATCAATAATGTTTGGTAACACTCCTTCCAGCAATCCTGAATATCCAGCTCTTTTACCACCAGGAAGACATGAATTAAAGTTATCTGAATTGAAAAAAATATGTGTTGATGATTTTCCTCTTTCAACTTCTCGTTTAGTGATAATGGAAGGCCTTGAAAAAGTAATCGATAAATTAAAATCATGTTTTATTCAGGGAGAAATTTGGATTAATGGTAGTTTTGTAACTAATAAAATAGATCCAAACGATGTGGATTTAGTTCTTAGAACATCAGCACAATTTTTAGATAATGCTAATCCAGATCAGAGAAATACAGTTGATTGGTTATCATCTAATCTGAAAACAGCTTTTCATTGTGACAGTTATGTATTTTCAGAATGGCCAGTAGATCATAAGAATTATTTAGTCGGTAAGAATATGCATGATTATTGGACAAAGCTATTCGGTTTTTCTAGAGGTGGAAGTCCTAAAGGCATTATCGTCATATCGTTATAGAGAGGAATACTTTGAGCAGGTTGGCTGAAATACAGGAAGTTTTACTTGATACTAATGTAGCCATAGCTGAAATAAATAAAGCTATGGCCGATGATCCTAATTCTGTATCGTTGTTAACAATGGCAAAATCTTTAAAAAAGCAGTATCAGAATCTTGAAACAGATTTTATAAATGAGGCTAATAATATAGGGATTGATGTATGTTCGTACAGAGTGTTTAATGAAAACAACTCTCCATCTATAAAAGGATTGTCCAGTGTATTAAACGATTTTCAAAATCTTGTATCAGTTGTATATGATGCTATCAAAACCGCTATTCCTAAAGCACGTGCAAGGATTAGTGCTGAAATTGAAGCAGAGACAGAGTTCAAATTCGGTTATACCTTTCCTGGCTCTGTAGGAGTTGTTCTTACTATACCGAACCAGCGGTTTCTTATTGGAGAAAGCTTTCTCGATGAATCCTTAAAGACTATATCAGAAATGGTAAACGTAAGAGATTCTTTCGAAGTATTAAAATACTCTAATCAATTAGGAGCCGCTTCAGTAAGAGCCTTATATAAATGGGCATATGATCATGCAGAGTCGGGCCTTGGAGTAGATATGGAGTGGCGAAGACAAAAAATGATACACACACATTTGTTTGCGCAGAAGCCTGAATTTGAAAGGTTATATCAAACTATAAACTTTACTAGCGATGAAAAAATAAGTGAAGATACAGTTTATGCTAATTTTGTGGGTATAGACGTCGATAGACGTAGCTTTCATATAAAGTTGGATACTGGCGAAGAGATAAAAGGCGCTTTATCTGAGAGTGTTAATATTAGTGAAAAACAGACTATTGAATTGCCTAAAAGATATATAGCTCATATTAGAAAGACTCAAAAGATATTATATTCTACAGAAGAAGAGAAAACCTATTATAACCTTCTAAGTTTAGAGCCTTTAGAATAACATACACCTCCGCCTCCTCCGCCTTACTCGGATATTATCTTTCTCCAGCTTTGCAGTTCAACGATATTGCCTTCGGGGTCTCTGGCGTAAACCAGTACCGCTTCCATTCCGTTCGGATAGGCGGCGGTAACCACATCGCCGACGCAGCTGCCGCCTGCGTTAAGGATTTCTGCTAAAGTCGCTGCCACATCATCCACCTCGAAAGCTATATGGGCGAAGCCGGGCTGGTTTATCTCCGAACCTGTGGATTCTTTCATCGAATCATATGAAAATATCTCGAGCGTCGGGTGGTGTTCCCCATAGCCGGGTAAAAGGAGATGTTCTCCTGAAATGTGAGTATTGTTTAAGCCGGTAAGTTTGTCCACCCAGTCGCCGCGAAGGTCGCGCTTCTGGTCGATGCTTTTACAGTGAAATACCGTCTTGTAGAAATCGATCAGCCTTTCAGCGTCTTTGGCTATAATATTCGTATGTACATAGCGAAACATATCAGGTAATCCTTTCCGCTATTTATTTTAACGATATATCATGGCACGGCGGTAAAATATCCTACGCCTCCGCCCCTCCGTCGTCGATGACCTTGCCCAGTTCCTCCTCCAGTTGTTCCATCAGCCGGGCGGCTCTGGGGTAGCCGATGTGCAGTTTGCGCTGCAGGTAAGAAGTGGAAATCTGCTCGTGTTCCTTCGCCAGTTCCAGCGCCTGTGAAAGCAGCGGGTCTTTGGGATACTCGTCCTTCTTCCCGATATTGACGTTATCGGGAATGACCACCTCTTCCATTTTAAGCGGGCTGGGGGCTTCGGCGCCCTGTTCCTCGGGTTTCTGGCTGTTCCAGAAGTAAACCAGCCTCTCGATTTCGGCGTCGGAAATAAAGCAGCCCTGCAGACGCTTGGGTTTGGATTCCTCGGTCGGCATATATAACATATCGCCCTTGCCCAGCAGTTTCTCGGCGCCTACCATATCCAGGATGGTGCGCGAGTCCACCTGCGAGGTAACGGCAAAACTGATACGGGTCGGGAAGTTGGCTTTGATAAGCCCCGTAACCACGTCCACCGAGGGACGCTGCGTTGCTACTACCAGATGAATGCCGATGGCGCGGGCAAGCTGTGCCAGCCGGCAGAGAATATGCTCGACTTCGTCGAATCCTGCCATCATCAGGTCTGCCAGCTCATCTACAATCAGGACGATATTCGGCATCTTGTCCTTGCCGGTTCTGGTCTTGTTATAGCCTTCTATATTACGCGCCGAGGCGGCCGCTAGCTTCTGATAGCGTAAATCCATTTCCTGGTTCAGCCAACGCAAGGCGTTCACAGCCTTGTTGGTATCCACGATAACCGGTGTCGCCAGGTGCGGCAGGCTGTTGAACTGCACCAGTTCCACCCTCTTGGGGTCTATCATAATCATCCTGGTATCGTAAGGTGTATTGCACATTAAAATACAGGAAATGACAGCATTCAGACAGACGGTCTTGCCGCTTCCGGTAGCGCCGGCAATCAAAAGGTGCGGCATCTTGGCCAGGTCTCCCGATATGGATTCGCCGCCCGCTCCCTTGCCGAGAGCCATTGCCAGCTTGGATTTTGCCAACAGCTTCTGGAAGTTGTTGCTCTCGATTACACTGCGCAGGCTGACGGTGCCGAAAGAGGAATTGGGCACTTCGATACCGACGGCGGATTTGCCCGGAATCGGGGCTTCGATGCGGATAGTCGGCGATGCCAGCGCCAAAGCCAGGTCGTTGGAAAGGGAAGTGATTTTGTCCACCTTGACCCTGGTGCGCGAGACCTCTTCGATTCTCTCCCTGATGTTGCCGTTTTCGTCCCGTTCTTTTACAAGTTTGGTTTTTACGTCCCAGCCCGGTTCGATTTCGAACTGCGTAACGGTAGGGCCGACGTTAATCTGGATAACTCTGGCATCGACGCCGTAGCTGGCCAGCGCTTCGTCGATTTTCCTGGCTCTGATGGCGTTATCCGCCTGTCCGTATTCCAGCTCGACGGCTTTATCCAGTATATCGATGGGCGGCAATTTCCAGCCGTCCACCATGATAAGAGAAGACGATTGCCCGTACTTGCGCCAGACATCCTGCGCCACCTGTGTGATATCGGCTTTCTCCGCTTTTTCGCTCTTTTCCGGTCTCGGCTGCGCTGCTACCGCTTCGGCCTCCTGCTTGTTCTTCATAGCTTCGGCAACCAGCGAATCGGCAACCGGTTTTTTGCGGTCTACCTCAGGTGGTATCAAGACCTTGGGCGGTACAATCTTATCCGTCAGCGGCTCATGTTTGACCGGCTCGCTGACAGGCGCAACCTTGGCGGGCTGCTCTTTAACAAGCAGAACATCCGGCTGAGGAACCGTCTTTCTTTCCGCAACCTTTTTATTATAGTAATCGGAAGATTGCAGCGGCGGCTGATACCCGGATTTATCCGGTTTGACTCTGGTCGCCGGAGACGCGAACGGTTTTGTAATCCACATGGAGAATTTTATCCATCCGCGCAGGTAGGCACGCGGCGCCATCAATATGCTGCCCAAAAGCAGCAGTCCGGCTACCCTTAAAATGCCGATGGGGGTATCGTAGCTGACGATACTGCGTCCGAAGCTGCCGCCGACGTCGAACAGCCCCAGAATTCCCCAGATACCGAAGAAGATGGCAGCCCCGCCCAGCCACTTGTTCCACAGGTGGAGCTTATAACGTTGTATGAAAGCGCCCAGCGGCTCACGGAAAATAAAGCAGAGAATAATTATGATTGCCAGCGCGATGAGGATCAATCCCCACCCCAGAATTCCGATAGTCTCGGTAACGGTGCCGGTAATCCACTGGTAGATGTTATCCCACTGCCAGAACAGCAGGGCAAGGATGGCGGCTAACAGGATTATGCGTCGCACCCATTTCGAAAACAAAAACCTGAAGAAAGACTTTACAGGCGAAACTCCGCTATTAGGTTTTACCCTCTTTGGCGGAGTCGCTTTTTTATTATTCTTTTTCACAACGGGTTTAACCGTTTTGGGTTTCACCTGTTTTTTAGGCGCAGGTTTAGCCGCATTTTTTACTGGTTTTTTTGCTGTATTTTTTGCCATTGCTCATCACCGTCCCGGCGCATAATATATATTATACCTTAACCATCACCGGAAGTATCATCGGGCGCCTCTTGGTCTGGTCGAAATAATACTTGTTCAGTTCCGCCCTGATTCTGCTATCGGGGAAACCGATCTCCGCTGAAAATTCACCCTCGTGATTCATTATCTTCGTTACGATATCCTTGCTTGTTTCCAGCATATCCTTGTATTCGTTGCTGTCGACAAACCCCCTGGTAACGATATCGGGGCGTCCCACCAGTTTATCATCCTGTTTCCTGACGGCAATCACTATTACCACGATGCCGTCGCGCGAGAGCATGCGCCTGTTGCGCAGTACGATACCACCGACATCGCCGACGCTAAGTCCGTCCACATAAACATTTCCCGATTCGACCTTGCCGGCCTTTTTACCGCCGAGCGTGGTCAATTCGAGTATATCACCGTCTTCCAGCGTAAAGATTCTTTCTTCCGGTATGCCGACACTTGCGGCAAGTTTGGCATGACTGGCAAGGTGACGGAATTCGCCGTGAACCGGTATGAAGAAGCGCGGTTTTACCAGGTTCAGCATCAATTTCAGCTCTTCCTGGCTGGCATGTCCGTGGACGTGTGTCTCCGCCATCCGGCCGTAATAAACCTCGGCTCCCTGTTTGAAAAGGTTATCGACAGTCTTATAGACCAGCGATTCATTCCCCGGAATGGGAGACGCCGAATAAATGACAGTGTCACCCTTGATAATGCTGATTTGCCGGTGGTCATGGTTGGCGATTCTTACCAATCCGGATGTCGGTTCTCCCTGGCTGCCGGTGGCTATAACAACCACCTTCTCATTGGGCACTTTATGCAAATCCTCAATTTTAGCCAACACTCCGTTAGGCGCTTTCAAATAACCCAGTTCCAGCGAAATCTTCACCGTTTCCGTCATGCTGCGCCCGATTATAAAGACCTTGCGCTGGTGTTTGACGGCGGCATCGATAACCTGCTGCACGCGTGTTACCAGCGAAGCGAATGTTGTTACAATTACCCTTCCCTTGGCCTTGGCGATGATATTCTCCAGCGCTTCGCCGACCACCTTTTCGGATGGAGTATAACCGGGGACTTCGGCATAAGTGGAATCGGAAAAGAGTAAAAGAACACCCTGGGAACCGGCTTGCGCCAGCCTCGAAAGGTCGGTCTGCGGTCCGGTCACCGGTGTATGGTCGAGCTTGAAATCGCCGGTATGCACCAGCGTTCCGATAGGTGTCTGGATAATCAGTCCGGCGGCATCCGGTATGCTGTGGCACACCGGGAAGAACTCCACGCGGAACTTGCCCAGGTTGATTTGCTCGCCGAAGGTGATGACATTCAGCACTGCTCCGGACAAAGCTTTCCGCTCCTTGAGTTTCCCTGAAATCAGTCCCTTCGCCAGTTTCGTGCAGTAAAGCGGCACATTCAACTGCGGCAGAATGTAGGGCAGGGCGCCGACATGGTCTTCATGCGCATGGGTAATAAAAATAGCTTTTATTTTTTCTTTATTTTCCAGGAGGTAGCTGATATCCGGAATTACCATGTCGATACCGAGCATATCCTGTTCCGGGAACATCAGCCCGGCGTCGATGACGATAATCTCATCCCCGTATTCGAGGACGGTCATATTTTTGCCTATTTCACCGAACCCTCCGAGGGGTATGATTCTTAATTTGGTTGTTTTTTTGTTTTTTCTCAATGTTTAAACCTCGAACATATTTAACTGTTTTGTAACGGGAGCAGATTCCTTTTTCTCCTCTTTTGCTTCGGCGGTTTTATTGTATTCGGCAATATAAGCGGGAAGCTTGAGAAAATCAGCCTTGATGACGTCTTTCAGATTACCCTGGTGCAGCGCCGCTGCCGGATGGTACATGGCGACATACAATACGCCATTGTGTTTTTCAGCGGTGCCATGGATTTTACTGATAGTCTTTTGCGGAAAGAACATAGCCATGGAGTAACGACCGAGAGTGACGATTATTTTGGGCTTGATAATCTCAATCTGTCTGTTCAGCCACTTTCGGCAGTTAAGTATTTCCTGCGGCAACGGGTCGCGGTTAGCCGGAGGACGGCACTTGATGACATTGGCGATATAGACCTGTTGGCGGTTCAGATTTATGGAAGCCAGCAATTCATCAAGGAATTTGCCTGCCGGACCTACGAAAGGACGCCCCTGCTGGTCTTCATGGAAACCGGGGGCTTCCCCGATGAACATTATTTCAGCGTCTTCTGCGCCTTCACCCGGAACCACCTTAATTCGGGACCGGGCAATTTCACATTTATCACAGCACCTGATAGTATCATAAAGCTCGCTAAGCGCTGACATCTTTCCCTGTATCAAGAAGTAAAAGTATTAATCCCATCTTTTTGTTATGATAACACGGGCAATATGTCAAGTCAATTAAAACGCTGTCCCGACCTCACTCTCCGGCTCCCTCTCCGCACGCAGAGAGGGAGAGCTAATATTTAATTTAAGAAACCTTTGAAAAAGTCCTTACTGTTTACTATTTGATGGATTATATACATTCGAAATTAGTATAATCTCGTCTCTCCACAGACTTATTCATGATTCCCTTAACATTGTTTCCCCTCTCCGTCGGCGGAGAGGGGAATTAAAGGGGTGAGGTTTAATATACGCCGGTATTTTTATCATTACGAGCTATGTAGTATAATCATAGGCAGTAATAACAGGAGGAACGCATAATGGACCGTCAGGATATACAGTCAGCATACGATGATATCGTCGCTCACATAGAAAAGCAGAGCGGGAAATACGAAACCTGGTATGCAGATACCACTTCCGACTGGAAAACCACGATATTCAAGGAGCACAAGGTTCCGCCTAAGGGATACTGGTGGATGGTGCGCCAGTGCTATACCCCGATTGCCGCAAAAACAGTAAAAGAAGCGCTGCTTGACCGCGGGTGTAAAGCCGGCTCCAACACCGATACCGGCCGAAATGTTATCTATGTGTATGCTTATCTAATGAGCGAAATAACGAAGCAGGGCGATGAGGAGGAAGAGGTTCCACCCGCAAAAGAAACGCCCGCGCCTGAAAAGTCTTAACTCATAATTTAACATACAGTCATTTTAAGCCGGGGTAGCCATATCCCGGCTTTTTGTTGTAAATTAACCCCGCCCCATTCGGATGAATGGTTTTTATATCGTATGGACGACCATTGGTCGTCCGCCTGTGTCGAACTGACAATATCTTCCTGCCCCGGATGCTTCATTCGACCGCTACGAATTCAGAATGTCAAACAAAATGCGAGGAGCCACTCCACATTGTCTTTCTGAGGCAAAGCCGAAGAATCTCATATAAATCGAAAAGGGACAACAAAGCAGTCTTTTCCGAATAGCCCAACCGTCGTTTCGAGTCCCGACTTGTCGGGACGAAGCATACCCATTGAAAAAGGCTTCCCTCGGGGGAAGCTGTCGAATGAAATGAGACTGATGAGGGGTAATCGTATCAAATCCCTTCTGACTCCCCTTTTCCAAAGTGGAGGAATCGGTCTTGCTCTATCCGTGAAAGATTGCTTCGTCGTCCCGATTCATCGGGACTCCTCGCAATGACAGTTAAGTATTAAAACAGCGAAACGATGAAGAATCCGGCCATTACCAGTATCAGAACGATTTTCATCAGGCTGCCGAAGAGGAAGCCGACAAAAGTGCCGAGCGCCGATTTGAAGGCCTGTCCTGCCGGTTTTCCGGCGAGCAATTCACCGATGAGCGCTCCCAGTAGCGGGCCGAGGATAATACCCCACATTTGAAAGATAATGATGCCGAGGAAAAGCCCGACGGATGCGCCAATCATACCCCACTTGCTGGCCTTATTCTTTTTAGCCCCAAGCAAAGGAGCTATAAAATCGATTAGCAGCGCAAGTAATGTCAATGCGGCAAAGACGATAACGGTGGTAATCGAAATACGTTCCCAGTCTGTCCCGATGGCATATATAAACAGTCCCAGCCAAGCTATGGGAATCCCGGGCAGATAAGGCATAATGACACCCACCAGCCCCACCAGCAACAGGATAGCGCAAATAATAGCAAAGATTACTGTTTCCATCTGTTTTTATCCTTTGTATTTTTCAGTTCGTCGATTTTACAATTATAACAGAGACCGTTATGGCAGCAAATCACGGAGTCGCAATCGGGGCATTTCCACTTCTGCTCCTCCTTTTCCAGGAACTTCTCCATCCCGTAATCCCTTATGTATTGCTGGTTTTCGATCATGCTCATACGGTAGCGTTTACGGTAGCCGTCATCCAGCTTTTTTAATTTATCACATGGGAAATCAGGGCATTCATAGCAAAATTGTATCTTTCTCTTGCGCAGCAACTCGCAATCTTTCTGCACGAAGCCGCATTTTTTGTTTTTCGGTCGGCATCCAATACAGTAGGAAATCTCGACTCCCTTACTCTGAACATCGTTTATCCTAGCAAGATACCTGGTGCACAATGCGCAGTTCATGCCGCAGGGCGCGATGAGTTCTTTATACATTATCTCCCTAGCTTTCCGAAAGAAATTCGATATAAGAAATAGTCCCAGGTATTGCCCGCCAGATTGCCGAGGCGTATCATGCGCAGTATTATATCGATAGCCTGTGCTTTTTCTTCCCCGTATACTTCCTTTAATTTATTGACGGCATCTGTATCGGGTCGAGCGTTGGATTCAGCCCAGTACTGGGTATAAATCAGGGCAATATTTTCATCTTCGGGGCAGGTGGCGATACTTCCCGAAAGCAGCAAATCGATTTCGTCCTGCGTCAATCCGGTTTTCAGTGCTTGCTTTGTGTGAAAATAAGAGCAATATTTACAGCCGTTGACTGCGGTTACCGTCAGCATCAGCCTTTCCCTGAATTGGTGCGAAATAATGCCGCTTTTCATGGTTTTTCTGATTTTAGCGCTGTTTTTGGTTAAAAGCCACAAATCTTTAAAAAATTCCCAGGGATTTTTGTATGTCCTCTTTCTGAATTTCATGTTCATTACCGTCCGCAAGGAGCAGATAAAATAAACTGCTTTTGGTAATTATAGCATATGAATGGAGTGGACGAATCTGACCTCTGAAGATAGAATATCAGGATACCGTTCGTGTCCTTCGTTATGCTCAGGATGTACGGATACTGTCGAACCATAACGTTCTCGAATAATTATTATAAAAACCAATGAGAGGCGCAGTTTATTAGACATCAATCCGCGCTTTGTGCTAGCATTTCTTATGGAGTACTACAAGTTGATTCTGCCGGAACATTTGAACCACAAGGGCAAACTGTTCGGCGGCAACACCCTCAAATGGATAGACGAGTTTGCCTACATCACCGCCAGTCAGGAATTCCCCGGCAACAACTTCCTCACGATTGCACTGGACAATGTCGTTTTCAGGAAAGCTGTGGAACTCGGTGAAATAATGCGCTTCGTGATTACCCTTAACTACCTCGGCAGAACCTCTGTCCAGTACAACGTGCGCACATTCGGTACCAGGGAAAATGATAACATTGACGAAGTCCTCTTCGAAACCAGGATTACCTTTGTGGCTGTGGATGAGAACGGTCTGAAAACCCCCATTAAGACACGGACGGGATAAATTTCTTTGTGCATGGATAGAGTAATCTTGTTTCCACTCGAGGTATGATATAGCCTAATCAGCCTTGACAAGTTCAAGCCGATTGCTATAATTAGTAATCGAAACACCTTCTCAGACCTTCTCCGGTTGTCGAGGTATTTTTAATCATTGCCAAATTACGGAAAAAATTAATATTATTCTTCGGAATTAAAATTATATTTATATTTATGATGGAGGTACTATATGAATCCCGAAATGATAGAAAAAATATGGGAAAGATGCGGCGGTAAATGCGAGTGCGTTAAAGCTGCGCATAATCATCCGGGCGGTAAGTGTAATGCGGAAATTGTTAAAGAAATGCTGGATAAATCGGAAGTAGGGGGGTGGAAAATCTGCAAAATGTTCGTTGCCGGCGGCGATAATATAAATGCCTATACGGTTTATTGCAACGAATGTTACCGGCAGTTGCCCAGCGTGCTTCATAAAGAAGACCGCTTCGGCGCGTAGTTATAGTTAAGTACATTAAATAGCCACGTAATAATTATTCGGAAAATATTAAGCCCCCCGAATTTATAAAGATTTGGGGGGCTTTGTACTTGGTGGTATAACTGTTTTTACGGTATTGCTATCTCAGCGAAAGATAATATCGTACCATTAACAAAATCGACTTCGATTTTATAATAGCTGTCTCCGGCATTCACATACAGAGTAATCAGTTTTTCGACAGTTGTCGTTTTTGTGCTTGCCGTTTCAGTTGTCAAAGGCTTGAGATTATCATTGCCGATTTGAAACTTCGGCAAATCTGCCTGGACCGAGATAGTTATCTCAACTTTTTCAGATGAGTCTACATCGCAAATTACCATGCCTTCTTCTATCAGAGGAGCAATTCTATCGTCTGCTTTCAGGATTTCAGTAAGCCTTATTACCTCTTCCATGTTAAGATTGGAGAGATATGTAACGGATATATCCCCGTGAACAAGGTCGATCCATGTACTTAAACTACCTTCTTTTATACCTACTTCGTTAATATAAAAAATTGGAGATTCATTGAAGTTAAAGTATACCCAGGCCAATTCTGTCGTTTCTTGCGGGAGCGCCGAGTGTTTACTGGCTGGAGATGAATAATTAAGCAATTTATATTCTATTATGGCGCCTGCCTCAAGCAAAGTTTTAGTCTCGGTATTTTTATAAAGCAAGTATAATATATTTTCTTTTTCCTCGTCAGTAAAATCATCATCGCGTATGATTTGGTAGGAAGTTATTTCTTTCGATGATCGATCGATCAACACAAAAGCAAAAATATACTCTCCTGAGAGATTAGCACTAGTTCTATTGAGGCCGTAATTTTTTATTTCTATTTCGGTTATATCTTCGGCAAACAAACTCATGAATTCACTATCATTCTGAAGTATTTCGATTACCTGCTCTTCGGTCAGCTCTTCTGCCGGGGCTGTTGCTGCCGGAATCCCAATCAAGAGAGCTACAGTCAGCAATACTGCAACTATAGATATACGGAATGCAGGCTGTTTTGAAGTAAACATGTATCTGGTATTGTTAATCAAATCGTTAACTGTTGAGTTCATAACATTGAAGACGCCTGCATTTCTATCATCCGTTTTTGTTTTTAACAAATTTTTTTCGAGATGGTTTTTATGAACAGGTGTTTTTATATCAGGCTGCTCGATTTTTTCAAGAATATCTATTAATTCTTTTTCATACATCTGATACCTCCTTTTTTGAAAGATTCGCGATAAATACCCGGTCTTCTCCCAATATTTCTTTTAATTTTTCGAGGCCTCTGTGTATCAGGGACTTAATTGTCCCCTCCCTTTTCCCCAGTATTTCTCCGATTTCCCTTACCTGTTTTTTCTCGAAGAACCTGAGGACGATGACTTCCTGATATTTTACCGGTAACTTTGCGATGCTCTTATGGATGGCTAAAAACTGCTGGTGCTGCTTTAGTTGTTCTTCCGCTTCAAGGGTTTCTGCTTCCAGCGATTTCTCAAGCTCAAAAGGAGTGTGTTTCAATTCTTCAAAAAGAATTAGTGATTGTTTGGTCTTCCTGTGGCCGTTTACTATCTCGTGATTGGCTATCTGATAGAGCCAGTTGGAAAAAGAGACTCCTTTCCAGTGGAAATATTTAATGTTTTCCAGTGCCTTAATAAACACTTCGGATGTAATATCCTGCGTAATTATGATGTCGGCCGTACGCTTCAATATATATCCGAATATGCGGTCATGGTACTCTTTGTAGAGTTCGCCAAAAGCATCCGTGTTATTTTTAGCCTTGTAAATTAATTCTTTTTCCAGCTTTATATCCATAACGCATCAATATTATAACGGGAAATGCTTTAAAACGTTGCATTTTGAGGTTTGCCAAAGGTATTTACCCGTTAACAGAAATAGAAAAGCCCTCGAAAAATAACTAATTCGAGGGCTTTTTTAGCTTTGAAATTGGTAGCGGTCTATCCTAAATCTTTAAACAATTCATCGGCAGTGTCGAAGTTCTTAATACGTCCGGACTTAATATCCTCGTCAGCTTCTTTCTCATTTTCCTGCCATTTCTTGGTCCAGAAGTAAGCCTGGCTTTTATCTATCAGTTTTTTAGGTACGAGAACTGCTTTGTCATCTATCAATTCAATTTCTATTAAATCACCTTCTTCTATTCCCATATGTCTGCGGATAGTAGCCGGTAGAGTAATTTGGCCATTGCGTGTTACTTTACTATAGATTGTCATTTTTAACTCCTAGGGATTATCCAACGTTTCATCGTGTTTTCCAATGTTTCGCAGAATTATCAACTCTGTCTCAATTTGAAAGGTCAGCCTTATCGATATGTTGACTCTGGCTTCCCAAATATCTTTCGTCCCTTTTATTTTTTTAACTCTCAGAGCCGGATATTTTATATCTTTTAATAGATTTTCTATTGCTTTTCGAGCCAATGCCTTTTGCTCTTCTGATAATTCTCTCCACGCTTTCTTAAAGTTTTCAGTTCGGGCAATTTGCACTGCTGCTTCCTTGTATATTACTAAGATGCATATATACTATATTACTAAATTATTATAGTGTCAATGCAAAATCAAAAAACGTTGCCAAAAGGGTAAACAAAAAAGCACAGACAATTAATCTGTGCTCTCCGTTTGCTTTGAAATTGGTAGCGGGGGTAGGATTTGAACCTACGACCTTCGGGTTATGAGCCCGACGAGCTTCCACTGCTCCACCCCGCGTCAACACCACCACATCAGTATAATCTTTCCAGCTTGGAATGTCAAAGAAGCAGCAGCTTATTACGTTGCGTCTAGATTTGATTTTCTTTTTTGTTGCACGAATCGGGGCGCCATTTTTTCAAGCGTTCGGCTATTTGTTGTTCGTTGCCCTGGTCGCCGGGCGTATAGAACTTCTTATCCTTTACCGAATCCGGCAGGTTCTGCTGTTCCACGAAATGCCCTTCGTAATCGTGGGCGTACTTGTAGTCCTTGCCATAGCCGATGTTCTTCATCATCGGGGTAACCGCATTGCGCAGGTGTAAGGGAACCGGGTCGTTGGAGCCTTTCCTGATTTCTTCCTGCACCGCCGAATAAGCCGTATAGAGCGAATTGCTCTTGGGTGCGGTGGCGAGGTAAACGGCTGCTTCAGCCAGCGCCAGGTTGCCCTCCGGCAGTCCTAGAAAGTGTACCGCCTGCTGAGCCGCCATAGCCACTACCAGCGCCTGCGGGTCTGCCATGCCTACATCCTCTGTGGCGAATCTTACCAATCGCCTGGCGATATACAGCGGGTCGTCTCCGGCTTCTATCATCCTTCCCAGCCAGTAAAGAGAGGCGTCGGGGTCGGAGCCGCGCATAGATTTATGCAGGGCGGAGATGGTGTCGAAGTGTCTATCTCCTCCTTTGTCATAGGAGATAGCCCGGTTCTGGATAGTGTCCTCGACGGTAGTTAAAACGATTTTGCGCTTGCCGTCCGCATCAGGCAGTGTGATCATGGTAGCGGTTTCGAGGGTATTCAAAGCTGAGCGCGCATCGTTGTTGCACATGGTTATCAGGTAGTCCAGCGCGTCGTCTTCAATCTCGGCCTTATAAGCTCCCAGTCCCCTCAGGGTGTCTTTTATGGCGCGGATGATGATGATCCTGATCTCCTCTTTTGTCAGCGGTTTTAAAACGTACAACTGTGAGCGCGAGAGCAGGGGAGAGATAACTTCGAAAGACGGGTTTTCGGTGGTGGCGCCGATCAATGTTACCGTGCCGTCCTCTACGTATGGAAGAATGGCGTCCTGCTGCGCCTTGTTGAAACGGTGGATTTCATCGATAAAGAGAATGGTCTTTTTCCTGTTTAGCAGTCGCCGTTCCCTGGCTTCCTCGATGGTTTTTCTGAGGTCGGCAACCCCGGCGCTGACAGCCGATAACGGGCTGAAATGGGAGGAGGTGGTGTTGGCGATGATGTTTGCCAGCGTGGTCTTGCCGCTTCCCGGAGGCCCCCACAGCATGATCGAAGGCAGGTTGCCGGATTCGATGGCGAGCCTTAAAACCCGGCCTTTACCGACGATATGCTGCTGCCCGACGAATTCATCGAGCGTCTTCGGACGCATACGCGCCGCGAGAGGCGCTTCCTTCAGCTTATCTTTCTCAAATTCGTGTTCGAACATATCCATTTTATATTCAATCCAATAATATTAGAACTGTAGTTCTATATTATAATAGCGATTCTGGTAATATACAAGGGGTATTCGTATTTTTCCGCTATGGATTATAACATATCGACAAGTCGGGATGGAGTGTGAAAATATGACAGTTCCCCTCTCTGCAAGCGGAGAGGGGGTAGGGGTGAGGTATGAAAGACCAAAACCTCATCCCCCTGTCCCCCTTCTCCGAAATCAGAGAAGGGGGTAACGACCTGTCGGGACTTCGGTATGACAATAATATTTCCTCTCGCCTACTCGTCCTAGCTTGCGAAGGCGAGCCTGTCAAAGTGTTTAAGAGACGAAATCTGTTCGACAAATCACCTTTATGGATTCGACTTTAAACCCTCAGCGAGCCGCGGAAACCCCTGACGGCATAGTAGGATTCCGCTCCGTTGTGATAGGTAAAGACAGTATCATAGCGACGGTTGCAAAAGATTGCCCCGCCGAGTTTTCTGATGTTAACGGGGGTTTTCACCCAACTGGATGTTTTTGTATCGAAGCTGCCCGTTTTTTGCAATTCCCGGTATTGTTCCTCAGTCAAGATTTCAATCCCCATATCAATTGCCATATCGACAGCGTTGTTTTGCGGCTTATTCGATTTTCTCGATTCCTGCGCCTGGCGGTCGTAACAAACGTTGCGGCGGCCTTCAGGGCTTTCGGCGGAACAATCGTAAAAAATATACTCGTCCGTTTTATCATCGTATCCAACGACGTCCGGTTCGCCGCCGGTTCTTTCCATTTCGTTAAGCGACCATAATTTTCCGGTACCGGCTTTGAGTTTTGCTGCTACTTTAGTCCATTCAAGCCCTTTATGGCGCTCCATGTTGTTCTCGAAACGGTTTTTCAGTATTTCGAGTATGGCTTCACGCTGTTCCGGTAACAGGTCTTTTATATTATTTTTCATACGTTTAGATTAAAACCTCTTCATCTGGTTTTTGATAACACTGATAAACTCTTCGGGATTGGATGCGGAAAATACGAACAGCTTGTATTTGCCGGTCTTGAGTTCGACCACGACTCTTTTATAGCCGAAGGTAGAATATGCCAGCGTCAGCCCCTGCTTCAATCTCGCCACGCGCACTCCCCAGCCGCCGTACACCCAGCCTATTTTATCATCTGTGTATACATCGGAGATATTGGTAATCGGGGTCTCGAATTTTATCAGACCGAAAGAAGCTTTTAATTTGTACTGCGTAACGCTGATATCCAGTTTGGTTAGCGTAGTTAAAAAAGCGGTGACTGCGAACATGACAAGAGCCATTATCAGCCAGAAAATTGCCGAGGCATCCGCATCCGGTATGAATTTGCCGGCCGATTGCAGGAAGAAGAATACCAGGAAGAGAATGCCGGTTGCGCCTTCGGCTATGATAATGTAATACATGAATTTAAAGCGGATGGTTTCGCCGTAGATTTCGTCGTAGTCTCTCATACAATTTGTTTATCCTTTTTGACTTTTTATTTACTCCATACCCAAGAATCTTCATTTGTCCTTCACGAACTCTGCAAGACAACAAACTGTCATTGCGAGGAGTCCCGATTTATTCGGGACGACGTGGCAATCTCTACCGAATAAATTACTGTTATATACAATTATCTCTATTCGTGAAAGATTGCCGCGTCCTCCTGTGTCGTCCTCGCAATGGTAATATCAATATTATTTATACCTCTTAACCTCGAAGCGGTAAAGCTGCACTTTTTCGTACGGCATAATACCGGCTTTGCGGC
>CAYNQR010000011.1:0-50579 GCA_964399425.1 uncultured Dehalococcoidales bacterium
GGCAAGGTATGCCTGGTAGTTCAATACAATATTGAGGGAACCGTAACTAAAATGTGGATATGGAAACAATACGGGTTCCCGATAAAGGTAGAAGCCACGACATCCGACGGGACTTATGTAGTCGAGTATAAGAATATAGTGTTCAATAACGTCAGCGACGATGCGTTTGTTTTACCGTCGGGATTAACGACAATGACTATGACATTCTAATCAAGTACAAGTCTACCGGACATAATGCAAAAGGCTCCGATAAAATTCGGAGCCTTTTTATTTTTATGCCCTAAATAATCTTAGCTCTCGATAAACTTGCCCTTCTCATAGCTGCCGAGAACCTTTATAAAAGAGGCGCATTTCTTCAGGTTTTCCAGCGCCCTCTGTGCTTCCGGTTTATTTATTCCGGTTTCGAAATCCATGTAGAAACTGTATTCCCAGCTGTGGCTGATTACCGGACGCGATTCCAGCTTGGAAAGATTGATGCCTTCGTCGGCGAAGCACTTCA
This sequence comes from uncultured Dehalococcoidales bacterium, assembly GCA_964399425.1. Classification (GTDB taxonomy): domain Bacteria; phylum Chloroflexota; class Dehalococcoidia; order Dehalococcoidales; family UBA5627; genus UBA5627. Next base: position 500 of record CAYNQR010000011.1, read on the forward strand.
TGCACTGGAAAAGGCTGCCGGGAATATTTTTCGCCCGCAATACGATGCTGGTTTTATCCGCATTAGCAGAATACTGCTCTTTGTTGGAGATAATCAGAAAGCGGGTATAGTTGTTTTTATCCTTCCCGATGTCCCTTGCCAGAGCCCGCAAATCATATAATCTAGCCGACAGGCTGCTGCTTATTGCCGCCGCATCGGTCAGCCCCTTCTCCTTTATCAGCCTGGCGCTGCCGGCGGTATCGTCCGTTTCTATGCGCAGCATCCCGGGGTGTTTCTGCAAAAAATCCTCGCACTGAGCCATCGCCAGCGAATGACTGTAAACCTCTTTGACGTCCTCGATTCTGACACCCGGAAGAGCCAGCAAATCGAACTTTATCTTCAAATACGATTCACCTACAATTTTGGCATCGTATTTCAAAAGCAAATCGTAATTCTCCAGCAGAGAGCCGTAAATGGAGTTTTCGATAGCCACCACTCCGTAATCCACCAGCCCTTTCTTTACATCCTCAAAAACCTGGTGGAAGGTCGCTCCCTCGATAATTTCTGAATCATCGGGGAATTTATCCCTGGCGACGATATCGTGAAAAGAACCGCGCACACCCTGAATTGAAACCTTTATCATTTCAGCCTCCCTGTATTTTGATATTACTTCGGGGAAAGGACTCTGTGAAATTCACGTATTTAATATAACCTGAATAAACGAGGAATACAAGAGTACAGGCATCTGAAAACGTAATAGGGTAACACCGGAACGGTATTGACATATTAAATCGATTTGTTAGAATGAAAGTGAGAGGGTAGTAAATAAAAAATACTGTATAGATTAATGGGGTCGGAACATTTGATAGCCGGGTGGAGGAATATATGATTATTACAGTTATTTGCTGGGTAGTTTTTGCAGGCATTTTGCTCTTATATGGTCATTCCATATATAAAAACAACATTAAAACAATAACCCTTGCAACAATAATTTCCATTATCGCTTTGTTAGTCACAACTTCCGGTGTCTTTGCGATTACTACCACGCTTGGATTGATTGTCTTATTAGTAATGTCAGCTTACAGATTAAGCGAACGAAACGACAAACACGCGACAGAAAAATAAGATTAAAAAGGCTTGACTATTTAAATCTATCTGGTAAAATGAAGGTAAGAGGGTAGTAGTAAAAAAGGAACAACCAATAGCCCTCAATAACTTGCGAAAGGAGGATGTGAATTTTAGATGCACGATATTTTGGCTCTACATTGTAGATGGGACGAAGACTCTTCAGGCTCCTCGCTGGTTAGTGGTGGGGATAAATAACAAAGGAAACAATCTAACATTTTAAAAATCAGCGGGGAGCAGGCGAAGGTTTCCGAGCTCCTCAAGTAAAACAAAACTCCCGTAGTGAAAGGGTATCTGGTTAGATAAATCAGGCGGGAGGAGTAGGAAACGAACCAAACAGGCTCCGGTGAAAAATCCGGGGCCTGTTTTTATTTTATAAACCCCTCTTGACAGAACTGTTACTACTGTGTATACTGTTCATATACAGTTATGAGGTGAAAGAAAACTGGATATTATAATCAGCAACACTGGCAATCAGCCCATCTATGAGCAGATCAGTTCGCAGATAAAGAACCTGATAATTGCCGGAAAGTTAAAAGAAGGAGACCTGTTGCCATCGATACGCTCGCTTGCCACCGACCTCAGGATCAGCGTCATCACCACCAAGCGCGCTTATGATGAACTGGAACACGAAGGCTATATCTATACCGTAGCCGGCAAAGGCTGCTTCGTAGCGCAGAGGAATGTCGAGCTGGTTAGAGAGGAAAACCTTAAAAAAATCGAGGAACACATGCAAAAAATCGCGGAACTGGCGCCGTCATGCAACCTGACAAAACAGGACCTGGTAGAAATGTTCCGCATTTTAACGGGAGAGGAATAAAAGACAAATGAATGCCATTGAAATCAGGGGACTAACTAAAATATATAAGGATTTTACGCTGGATAACATCGACCTGGTCTTGCCGCAGGGCTGCATCATGGGGCTTATCGGCGAGAACGGTGCCGGCAAAAGCACCGCCATCAAGCTGATTATGAACATGATTCACCGCGATGCAGGAGAGATCAAAGTGCTGGGGCGGGATAACCGCGAAAACTTCGAAGAGATTAAAGAAGATATCGGGGTTGTCCTCGATGAATCCCATTTCCCGGAGGTCATCACCGCAAAGCAGGTCAATAAAATCATGAGGTATACCTTTAAAAACTGGGACGAGAAGGTTTATCTATCGTACCTGGATAAATTCTCGCTGCCGTCTGACAAAGTCTTCAAGGATTATTCGCGAGGCATGAAAATGAAGCTCGCCATTGCCGTGGCGCTTTCGCACCATGCCAGACTGCTGATTCTGGATGAAGCCACCAGCGGCCTCGACCCGATTATCCGCGATGAAATCCTGGATGTTTTCTACGATTTTAACCGGGACGACAAACACTCGATATTCATATCTTCTCATATCGTCAGCGACCTGGAAAAGCTGTGCGATTACATCGCTTTTATCCATAAGGGCAAGCTGTTCTTCTGCGAGGAAAAAGACCGCTTACTCGAAGAATACACCATCTTAAAGTGCAGTAAAGATGTTTTCCAATCCATCGACCCGGGAGCCGTTAAGGGTAAGCGTATCGGCGATTACGGGGTGGAAGCGCTGGTGCTGCGCGACAGGATGCCCTCCTCAATTCCGTTGAACAGGGCCGGCATCGAGGATATCATCATTTATCTGGTAAGAGAGGACAGGAAATAATGAAAGGGCTGATTTTAAAGGATACATATGTAGTTTTTAAGCAGATGAAGGTTTTGCTGTTAATCGTGGTGCTGTTTACGATTATGCTCGGCTACACTTTCGGGGTCTTCCTGCTTCTCTACTGCGCCATGCTGCCGATTTCCACCATCGCCTTCGACGAAAAAGCCAAATGGGATAAATACGCCGCCACCATGCCATATTCGCGCAAGGATATCGTTCTCAGTAAATACCTGCTGGGATTGGCATGCATGGCAGTCGCACTGATAATTGTATTTATCGGGACCCTGGTTTACGGGCTGTTTACCGATACCGTTTTCACCGGCGATGCGCTGGTAGACCTGGTAATCATGCTAATTTCTCTTTTCTGCGTTACGTTGATTTTCATGGCTGTCAATTTGCCGATTATCTTCAAGTGGGGAGTGGAAAAGGGGCGCATGATATTTATTGCCGGAATTGCCGCCTTTGCCGCCATCATCGGGGCATCCGCGGTAATGGAGAATACCTCGATAGTCATCGTAGGATTCTTAAGCAACTACTTTTATATAATAGTTATTGCTGCTATCGCTTTAACGGCTGCTTCGATACCCTTATCGATAAAACTATATGAGAAACGGGATTTGTAGGGAATAATAGATATGATGAATTCCGCGCGGTTGACCCTTCGATAAACTCAGGGCGAGCGGAATTTTTGAAGCCTTCAATAAAAATACCAACTAGAACCGTTCGTGGTGAGCCTGTCGAACCATAACGGTGACAAATATCGGGTTGCATTCAGATACTTCGCTGCGCTCAGTATGACACAAAAAGAATGGACGGCCAATGGTCGTCCGCATTTATGCTTCCATACTTTGCGGACTGGCAATGCCCATCCGTACGTTAACGATTAAACTGTCATTCTAGAAGTCACGACGTGTCGGAACTCCAGCATGACAAATCGGTATTTCTTCTTTAGTCACGATTAATCAAAAAAAAGTCTTACCTACTTCTCCGCCACGTGAATGGCCGCCGCCCCGAAGAAGAGGCGTTTGAAGGTTACTTTTTCGAAGCCTGATTTTAAGAGCAAATCGCGCAGCTCTTCCGCCCCGTAGTAATTCGCTGCCGACTCGGCAAGATACTTATAAGCGGCGCTGTTGCCGGAGATAATCCGCCCCAGGAAAGAGACGACGTATCTGACGAATAAATGGTGAAGGAATTTGATGATTTTGGCATTCGGAGCGGGCTGGCTGGATTCAACGATAACAAACCTGCCGCCGGGTTCTAAAACGCGCAATATCTCGGAGATGTACTGCGCGGACATCTCGTTTTTATAGGTTAAATTACGGAAACCAAAGCCGATGCACATACTGTCAAAGGAGTCAGCGGGGAAAGGGATATCGGCAATGTCGCCGGGAACAAAGGTGATATACAAACCGGCTTTTTGCGCCTTTTTAACCGCCACATCCAGCATCGGACGGCTGAAATCCAGCCCGGTAACCTTGACGTCTTTCCCTGCCAGCCTGGCTACCGCGAGCGATAAATCCCCCGTGCCGCAGCAGATATCCAGCACTGTCTTGGGAGATGAAGCGACGGTTTCCCTCGCCGCCATCTTTCTCCAGCGGATATCCATCCCGCCGGTAAAGAGGTGATTGATTAAATCGTAATTGGGCGGAATGGATTCATAGACTTCATCGTGGAGGAACTCGCTTTTATTATTATCGCCGAGTGTATTTCCCGCCATTTAAAAAGCCTTATCCAGAATGTATCCGACACCCAGCAGCACGTGAGTCAACATTATAAAGATGACGTTGCTGCCCATTGCCGGGATTAATTTGTTCATGTCGCCATACTGGCGCGCGCCCTGTATCGCTTTGATGGCAAACGGCAGGCTTAAAAGGGCTACCAGACACCAGACCGGCATGATTACCGTACCGCTTACAAGCGTGGCAATGACGCAGCCGACTATCCAGACATAAACGGCGATGGTGGCTCCCACATAAAACTTGCTGGCTTTTTCCAGACCGAAAACAACCGGCGTAGTGCGCCTTTTACCGATACGGTCGGCTTCGACGTCGGGGAATTCGTTAATCAGCAGAAGATTGTGAACCATGATGCCCGAGGGAATAGATGCCAGCAGCACCACCCAGCTGTATTCACCGGTCTGCACGAAATAAAGACCCAGTATCGGCATAATACCCAATCCGACTCCGGGAGACCACTCCGGCCAGGTTGTCTTAAGAATTACGGGAGTATATAAAACGAGGATGATACCGGCAACCACCACCAGCGGAATCAGCTGCCAGCCGCTGACGATGAAGAAAAAGATGCCGATGCCCAGCGCAATCAGCGAGGTTACGATACCGACCCAGAGGGCCTGCTTAAGAGCAATCTTGCCCTCGGGAACCAGACCGCTGCCGCCGGAAAAAGGAGTGCGCTTGACGTTTAAATCAATGCCGCTCTTGTAATCGAAGTAATCGTTGATGGCATTGACGCTGCCGTGCGTCAGGGTTAAACCCAGGCCGGCAAGCAGAGCATACCAGATGTTGAAAGAGCCGTAATACCAGGCGATGGCTGTACCCAGGAAGGTTAGAACGACTGACAGAATCAGGAATTGAGGCCTTGTTTCTTTAAACCATAGCGCTAATTTACTCATACTATCTCCTTTGCGAATTGAACAATTTTACTTTATCTCCCGTTTTAACGGCAAGTACAGAAGCGGCACTGCCGTTTTTTAAGGCTATTTCGAGGTAGCCGCTTGAACCGATGCAGGCTAACAATTCTTCACCTTCGGCATAGGTATTGCGGATACCCTTTATGCTTTGGTTCGCAACCTCGATGACGACGGAATCACTGTCTGTAACGATGTCGGAGGATATTATATCGGTTATCAGGTTGCCGAAATTATCGATATGGATGATATGCCCGCTTATCGAACCGTCGGCATTGATGTGAGGATGGGGAAGCGGCAGCATCTCGATGGTTTCCGCCGGCTCTCCGAATTCAGACAAATTCTTACCCAGCGACAGGTAAGCCGCCGCCGGAGCGAATATATCTCGCCCGTGAAAAGTATTGCTTATACCGGATTGCCGGAAATGACCTTCTGTGATTCTGACCGCTTCCAAAGCGAGTTCTGCCTTGAATCCTGCTTTTACGAAAACTCTGCCATCGTCGGGCAGGGGATTTAATAAATAAGGCTTTAATACATAGCTGAGCGAGCCGTTGTCAGGAGTGACGAAGCAACCGCAAGCGGTTTTGACAATGATAGCCGCACGCTCAGTGCCGACGCCGGGGTCGACCACTACCAGATGAACGGTTTCGGGGGGAAAATAATGCGCCGTTGTTCCCAAAATAAAAGCCGCCTGATGAATATCCTGCGGCTTTATTTGATGGCTGATGTCGACTATATTCACTTGCGGATTGATTCCCAATATCACCCCTTTCATCGAGGCGGCATAACCGTCAAGCAAACCGAAGTCGGTAGTCAGTGTTATTATGGGGCGCATAGCGTTAATCCCCGTCTTAACTCAGCTTGAGCATCAGGAGCGCAACAGCTATAAATAATATTACTATTACGATGGTCAGCTGGAAAACTGTCTTTTCAAGACCGCGCCTGGTGCGGTATACGGATTCAGCCTGTCCGAATATGCCTCCAAGTCCACCGCTGCCCTTTGTTTGCAGCAGTATCAGAACTACCAGCGCTACCGAAAGCACCATCTGGGCAATAATTAAATAGGTTTCCATATTATCCTTCCTCTAGTTTCTTTTTAAGTAATTCGGCAGCCATATTGGGATTGGTTCTGCCGCGGGTTGCGCGCATCATCTGCCCGACCAGGAATTTCAATGATGCTTCTTTGCCGGCGCGGTAGTCCGCCACCGCCTGCGCATTGGCAGTGATGATTTCCACAGCGCATTTCTCGATTTCCGCGCTATCGCTGATCTGCCCCAACCCCTGCTCGTTTATAATCGTATCGGCATCCCTGCCGCTTTTATACATTTCTTCCAGCACAGCTTTGGCGCTGGCAGTGCTGACGGCACCGGCAGCGTTGACCTCCAGCAAACGGACAAGCCGCTCGCAGGATATCTTTTCGCCGAATCTTTCGATATCTGAAGAATCGGCATTAATTATGCCGCTGGCAGGCCCCAAAAGCCAGTTCGCTACTTCTTTCGGTTGAACATTCTTGCAGGCTTTTACCGATTGTTCGAAGTACTCTGCCATCGACTTGGAGACAGTTAAAAGATTGGCATCGTAAAGGGGCAAGCCGTATTGCGACATGAAGCGGTCGCGGCGCGCTTCCGGCAGCTCCGGCAGTTTGGCTTTAACCTGTTCCACCCATTCGGAGGATATGGTTAACGGAGGCAGGTCGGGCTCCGGGAAATAGCGGTAATCGTGCGCATATTCCTTGCTGCGCTGCGAAACCGTCTTGCCGGATTCCTCCACCCAGCCCCTCGTTTCCTGAGGTATTTTTTCACCCTTTTGGAAAGCCTTGCGCTGCCTTTCCGCCTCGTATTCGAGCGCTTTATAGACCGCCTTGAAGCTGTTCATATTCTTTACTTCGACTTTGGAGAAGTATTCCCTGGTGCCGACCGGACGGATACTGATATTGGCATCGCAGCGGAAACTGCCCTCTTCCATGTTGGCGGTGGAGACGCCCAGGTATTGCAGTATGCTGCGCAGTTTGACAAGATACTCCCGGGCTTCTTCCGGTGAACGCAAATCGGGTTCTCCCACGATTTCCATCAGCGGCATACCGGCGCGATTGATATCCACCAGCGAATAAGCCTCGCCGTTATCGGACGGATGATGCGAAAGCTTGGCGACATCCTCTTCAAGGTGCACACGGGTAATACCAGCTTTCTTTTTCTGACCGCCGGCCTCGATTTCCATCCAGCCTTTGGTTCCCACCGGGTGGTCGAACTGCGAAATCTGGTATCCCTTCATCAAATCGGGGTAGGGATAGTTCTTGCGGTCGAACTTGGTATATTCGGAGATGGTGCAGTTCAACGCCAGGGACGTCATCATGCCGAACTCGACCGCCTGTTTATTGATGGTAGGCAGAGTACCAGGCATTCCCATGCAAACCGGGCAGACATGCGTATTTGCGGTATCGCTGGAATAATCCGCATTGCAGCGGCAGTACATCTTGCTCTTGGTCATCAACTGGGCATGCACTTCCAGCCCGATTATCGTTTCGAATTCCATTTTCTCTTTACATCCCTGAATTTGAATAACCTATTCAGTATAACAACATTGCGATTAACTGACAAGGCAATCCGGAGAATAACATATGTATGGAATAAGGACGAAAGCTTTCTTTTTTTGTTAATAGACCTCTCAATATGTCCTAAAAGAACGCAAAACGGCAAATCAAACACGGCAGGGCGCAAGTGGATAGAGAACATGGTCCGAAGACTGTTTTTGGGTTTTGGAGTGGTAGATTGTATCTTCGTATTGAAAATAGACGTGTTTCATACCCAAGACTTGGAATGAAAAATATTTATATAAAATATGCTATAATTGAGTGTCCTGGGGCTGTAGCTCAGCTGGGAGAGCATTGCGTTCGCATCGCAGGGGTCAGGGGTTCGAATCCCCTCAGCTCCACCATCATTTTCTATATTCATATCCTGCAAATATATCGCACCGGAGTAACTCTTGGCTATAAAACCTCCTTATCTGATAGATTGGGCAATTACCCCGAAATGCAATTTGAGTTGCCGGCACTGCCGCGGTATGGCTCCCGGAGAAATGGGACATCGAAGAGCCGTAAGCCTCGTCAGTGAAATTGCCGCATTGCAGCCCGGATGGGTTATCATCGAAGGCGGGGAACCCCTGCTAAGGAACGATTTATTCGAGATATTGAATCTGCTTCTTCTGAAAAACATCGATGTTCACCTGATTACTAACGGAACTCTCTTAACCCCACGAATAGTGAGTTCCCTTAAGTCTCTCGGGATAAAAGTGATGATAAGTATCGATGGCGCAAGCGCAGCAACCTATGAATCGATTAGAAACGGCGCCAGCTTCAAGAAAGTAATAGAACAAGCCGAAGACTGCGCCGGGGAAGGAATCCTCGAATCGCTGAATTTTACCGCGATGAAGAACAATTACTGCGAAATACCCGGCATTTTTGAAATTGCGCATTCCCTGAACGTAAAACAAATAAATATAATCGGATTCAAGCCTTGTCACGGTTACCGCAATGAGTTGCTCACACCTGAAGAATATATAGAAGCCATTAAATTATCCTGTGAGGCGTCTCAAAAAACAGGTATCGGGCTCTTTTTCGATGAGCCTTTCTTTCAGGCCGTCGTCCAAGAAAAAGGATTTGCTGCCTGTAAACCGGTTACGGAGGCCGGTATCGTAACGTCCACAACCCCGGCCTGCATCTTCGGCGAATATCTCTTTATCGATACTAACGGCGATGTAAAACCATGCAGCTTTGCGTCGATGGTCATTGGTAACGTTAACGAAAGAAGGCTCGATGAAATCTGGAATGAAGCGGTGAATTCGCCATTTTTCAAAGATATCAAAGAGCCGGCCAGCAGAAGCGGCGCCTGCCGCAGCTGCCGCTATTTAACCGACTGCAAAGGGTGCCGCTCCAGGACTTACCTGCTTACCGAGGACTGGTTTGCATCAGACCCTTGCTGCCCGTTAATCGGCGTAAAGACAGCAAAATAATTCAACAGGAGCGCAGTATGAGAGCTATCGGTATAGACCCGGGAACGGGAAGTTTCGATTTCTTTGGAATGGACGGTCAAAAAGTAATTATCGATACAACCATACCGGTACCGGTAATTGCGGAAAACCCGCTGGTTCTTATAGATACTATCAAGGATATCTTGCCCCTGGATGTTATCGTCGGACCATCGGGTTACGGATTGCCGGTAACACCTATCAGCGAGATAGGGGAGAAAGACCTGGACATGATGGTGCCGGACGATAAAAGCATCCCGCTATATGACGGCATTCGCATGGTTCTTCGCATAATGAAACAGGAGGGATTGCCGGTCTTTTTTACACCCGGCGTTATACATTTACCTACGGTACCATCCTACCGCAAGGCTAACAAGATAGATATGGGAACCGCCGACAAGGTATGCTGCGTCGCGCTGGCAATCAAAGACCAGTCCGAATATTACGACATTCCGTATTCGGAAACCTCTTTCATATTGGCTGAAATAGGCTACGCTTTCAGTGCAGTAATGGCCGTCGACGGCGGAAAAATAGTCGATGGAATAGGAGGCACATCGGGCGGACCGGGCTTTATCACCCTGGGTTGTATGGATTCCGAACTGGCCGTGCGTCTGGGGAATTTCCCGGGAGCGACGCTTTTCAGCGGCGGCGTGAAAGATGCCAGCGATAAAGATGACCTGACTCCCGAGGAACTGGCACACAACCGCAACAAATATTCATCCGCCTGGAATATGATGCTGGAGAGTATATTGAAAAGTATTGCCGCTATGACTGTTTCAGTAAATCAACCGCGGGAGATTCTGCTTTCGGGAAGACTATCGAGAATCCCCGAAATTTTTCAGGCGTTAAACGAGCGCTTTTCTGAAAGCGGAGGAATCCGTGCGGTAGGAAGACAGGCAAAAACCGCTAAGGAAGCCGCCGAAGGAGCGTTTATTCTCGCGGAAGGGCTTATGAATGGCCGATACCGGCAACTTGTGGATACTCTTGAAATTAAACAGGCCGATGGCAACATGCTCGATTATATTATGCTCAAGGGTGCGGAAACACTGAAACCCTGACGGGAACTTACTTTATCAGAGCTGACAATCCCTGCCTTCAGGACTAACTATCGATGCCCCAAGTCCACTATTTATATATTAAACCGAGCTATTTACTTTTACCCTTTCCCTCTCGCTCAGTTACAGTAACTTTTATTATATCACCTGCTTGTTTGCCTATTACATTGCGGATGTCTTTCCTTATCCCGATAATGTGACAAGGGGTTCCCATGCTTACTAAATTGCCATCGTAGGACACTCCGTCAAAGATAGCAGTAACTGGCACCCGCCCTTTTCCAAATTCCGCCTTGACATCAAAGGGTACCTCAATATATACGGCGTCCATATCGGGTACCTTCTGTATTATTGATGATTTCGCAATAGGATTACCAATCCGAAGACATGAAACAATTGTCCCAAGTTATTATTTTTTCCGGAAGATATACATCGCCAGCGGCAGGAATATAACCAACAGGATGGCACTGGTCAGTATTACCCAGCCGATTTCCGTTGATGGATTTGTTCCAGCTGCCAACCCCCTGATAGCTGTGACCAGGTGCGTGATCGGATTAATGTTAACAAACGTTTCCAGCCACGGTGGCATGGTCTGCGGCATCACAAACACATTACTGGCAAACGTCAAAGGATACAATATTAACATGCTTACCGCCATCAGAGATTCCGGTGTCCTCATCAGCAACCCCAGGCAAATCCATATCCATGAAAGACAGGAAGCAAATACCATAAGCAACAAAACACCAAGTATCAATCCCAAGAAATCACTTTCCGGACGGTAGCCTAATATCACTCCCAAAACAATCATTACCATCGCGGCGAGTGCATACCTTGCAGTATCTGCAAGCAGCCCCCCGATTATAACACTCGGGCGCCATATGGGCATTGACCGGAACCTGTCGAAGATACCTTTCTTTATATCATTGTTAATGCCGACCCCGGTATATATCGTTATCATAATTACCGTCATCGCCATGATGCCGGGAAGCACAAAATTAAGATATTCTTGCGTAGACCCTGCCAGAGCGCCGCCGAAAAGATATGTAAAAAGCAACAGGAATATCACCGGCGAAGCGGTTACATCAATCAACTGCTCAGGAACATGCTTGATTTTAAGTATTGCCCTCCAGCAGAATGTTAACACCAGTGACAAATTAGACGGCTTCCCGGGAATAGCGTTGGCGGAATATATTGTGCGATTGCTTAAAGCCAGGGATATATCTGTTTTTGATTTCATTTAAGTTTGATTCTCCTCAGATACATTTTTCGTGTTATGACCGGTCAAGGTTAAAAACACTTCATCTAAACTTGGTTGCCCGAAAGAATAACTGTTAACACCTATACCGGATTGGGACAACCGTATCAACGCTTCTATAGCTTTTTCTGATTCGGATATCCGTGCTGAAAGTTCCTTTGGGTCAGATTGCAGATTAACAGTAAGGCCGAGTTCGTGTGTCAGTATCGTTTCAGCATCCGGTCTTCTTTCAGCATCATTAATACGAAGGCGTAACGATTGCATTCCGACCCGGGATTTCAGTTCGCCGGCAGTTCCTTCCGCAATAATTCTTCCGTTATTAATAACCGCAATACGGTCAGCCAACTGGTCCGCCTCATCGAGGTACTGAGTAGTCAGAAAAACCGTGATACCATCGGACACCAACGTACGGACGATGTCCCATATCAGGCTACGGTTACGCGGGTCTAATCCGGTAGTCGGCTCATCCAGGAATAGCAAGTCCGGCTGAACTACCAGGCTGGCGGCGATATCAATGCGACGACGCATACCACCTGAATATTTTTTCACCTGGCGATCAGCGGCGTCTACTAAATCAAAAAACTCGAATAATTCGTTCGCTCTTTGCTTAGCTTGAGACCAGGAGAAACCACGTAAGCGAGCCAGAAGCACGATGTTTTCGAAACCGGTAATATCTTCATCAAGGGAGGCGAATTGTCCGGTCAGACTCACCAGCGAACGCACTTTGTCGGCATCACGAACCATGTCGTATCCGTAAATCCTGGCAACGCCCGAATCCGGACGAAGCAGGGTAGCAAGCATACGTATAAGTGTCGTTTTACCGGCGCCGTTCGGCCCTAGAAATCCGTATATCATTCCGGCTGGCACCACCAAATCAACTTCATTGACAGCCAGAGTGCTGCCGAATGATTTAGTTAATCTTTCAATTTCGATAGCATTCATCCCTTTATCGTTAAGGGATGGTTTTATAGAACGGGCTTTAATCATGTATCCTCCAATTTAAATTCGGTAGCCCAGTAAACAAAAGGTCTCATGGAGTAGTAAATATCTCCCTGGCTAACATATCAATCATTCTGTCTTGTACCTCGGGAAACACCCCTTTTCCGATATCATCCCGGTGTAAATGCATATAATAAAACCCGTCAATCATTCCGATGATAATATCGTCCGTTAAAGAGTTTTCAATATAACCTTTCTCCCGCCAATAACTGAACACCCTGCGAAAGTTATTATCGACTTTGGTATCGATTCCCTGAATCTGTTCGGGTGAAAGATTCAGGGTCAGATGAGAGAATTCTTCCTCGTTTAAAAAAATATTCAGTATCGGATTCTCATCGAGAACCTTAAAAAATCCCTTTCCGCCGTAAAAATCTTTGAATACCTCTCTTGGATTCTCATCGGTGGATTTTATCCACTCAATCGCTCTTTCCCAGAAATCATCCTGTATATCATCGGCAACGCTCAGGAACAGGTCTTCCTTTGACCGGAAAAATGCGTAAAACGTACCCTTAGCTATACCACATTCTCTGGTTATTTCTTCAATGGTAGTTTTCCTTAAACCGTATATCTCGAATAGGGCTTTCCCTTTTTCTTTAAGTAGTTGCCTGACACGTTCACGTTGTTCTGCTGAAAAAGTTTTCGGCATGCGGTTCCTCTTAACTACATGTTAATTGGTATTTATAATGACCGAAATATCTATATCAGTCATACAGTCATTATAATATCGGACTCCTGGCCTGTCAAGCCCAATTTGTTTTAATATACCGGCAATATGTTCTGCCTATTGATACCTCAGCTCCACCAACTTTCAAAGAACCTCACCTGACTATTAATCATTCACAAAGTGTAGACCGGATAATCTTTGGCGTAATGAATCATTTGAATAATAGTTGGAAGGATAAACCCTTACTCAATTTTACACAAAATATTTGACGTTACCCTAATCATCAGCTTATTGTTTTTAACCCTTCCGGATGCTAGTATAAGCACTGATATTAAAGATTGATTTCAGAAACAGGGAGGTTTACGCCGGTGCTATACAGTGTTCAAAAGAAAGATATCAGGCAGGCATCCGTAGTTTTGGCTGACGCCTTCGAGAAAGACCCTATTTGGTCGAAACTCTACGAAGGCGAAACAGATTATAAGAAAAAACTGAGCTATGCCCTTGAAGTATCTGCCTGGCACTGCCGGAAATACGGCGGACTTTATGCCCCTTCGGAAAAGCTGGAAGGAGTTATCGGCTGGGTTCCGGGGCAATTCGACGATATGACCATGTGGAGAGTCTTGACCGGCGGGGGAATGAATGCCGCCATGAGAATGGGAGCCAGTGTTTCCAAAAAAATGCTGCCGGTTTTCAAACCTATTTCTGACGACAGGCACAGATATATGGCTGGCAGGAAGTACCTATACATATTGATAGTAGGTGTACACCCGGAACTGCATGGCCGGGGATTCGGCGGCAGGTTGATATCAGCGGCAATAGAAAAAGCGGAGGCTGAAAAAATACCCGTTTATCTCGAAACCGAAACCGAAGGGAATGTAAAGATGTATGAACATTTCGGATTCAAGGTACTCCAGCAAATCAGTCTTCCGCTAATCGATGTACCGATGTGGGAGATGTTAAGGGAGCCCTGATTAATAATAATCGCTTAGATCAGGCCAGCCGGTGGTGATTCCGTCCGATATTGTTACTATCATGAGCGATTCCTGCGGAATTATGAAATAAAGTCCCATAGCGCCATTGAAACTCTCGGGAATCGTCACCCGGAAGGGTTTGCCCATCCCGCCCTGGCTTTGAATATCGAAGATTTCGTGGCAGTCCTCCTGGATAACCGATTCGCTGTCAACCAGGAAAACGTAGTATTCCAGATGCCAGGGTTCATCGTTATTGATTATATTAAGCATATAATCCAACTGCTCGCCGGGCATGGCATCGCCTCTGCCGCTGATACTGTAACTTCTTCCGTTATCCATGACATATGAAGCAATGAAAGTGTCATGCTGAACATTGGATATCTCCAACGCTTTTTCAAACTCTGCTTTACCACATCCCGTAACAAGGAATGAACATAAAAACAGTAAAACAATTCCTGATATTATTAAAGGCTTAATATTCATATACGATATATCTAGTATATTCCGGTAAATATCCGTTGTCAATAAATATTTGTGGATTTTAACAATCTGTTAAGTAATTTTATCCGTAATCCATCGTCGATATTATGTCTTGAGAGTATTAAATAAAGCAACACCCCGGAATCACAGACTTACTGCTGTTTAAATCCGGGGCGTCTTTATTCTTGTCTAACGTCTATCTCGATTTACGATTCATGTTTCATTTACAGGTTCACGGACTTTTTCCTCGCTGTCATCCAGCGCAACCGGTTCGTCGGGGAAAGGAACGATAACCGGAACGCCCATGTATTCGATGATATGAACATGGATCTTATACACCGCTTCGATATTTTCAGGGGTCATTGTTTCCAACCCGCCGTATGAATAAATCTGAGAGTTTTTGAGAAATACGAAACGGTCGCAGTAGCGGATTGCCAGGTTAAGGTCGTGAATAACGATAGCCACGCAGGTATTGTGTTCCTGCGCAATTTTTTTCACTATTTGAAGCACTTCATGCTGATTGTGCGGGTCGAGGTTGCTGGTCGGTTCGTCGAGCATTAAGAGCTTCGGTTCCTGTGTCAGCGCCCTGGCAAGCATCACCTTCTGCAATTCCCCGCCCGAAAGCTCCGATACGTTTCGCAGCGCAAAATCATCCAGTTTCATTTTGTGCATTATATCGAATGCAATCTGCCTGTCCTCCGATGTCGCATCCCACTTGATATACGGCTTTCTTCCGAGAAGTATCATATCGAACACCGTCATGCCGATAGCCTTGTTGCCTTGCGGCACATAAGCAATGTTCTGCGCTATGATGTTGCTGCTCATCTTAAACACATTTTCTTTTTCGATCAGCACTACGCCTTTCTGAGCGGGACATATGCGGTCGATGCATTTTAGAAGGGTGCTTTTACCTGCCCCGTTATTCCCCAAAATAGCGATACAACGATTCTCCTGTATATCGAAGCTGATATTCTCCAGCACATTTCTTGAGTTTTTGTTATATGCGAAACTGATGTCATTTATCTCAATCATTGGACTTCAACCCCCTGAATAACAGGAAAAGGAACAGGGGAGCGCCTAAAAACGAAGTAATCGCTCCGATAGGAAGGATAACCGGCGCAATAACCAGCCTGCCGAATGTATCTGCCAGAATCAGCAGCAGCGCCCCGGCAACTGCCGAACACGGTATCAGATAGCGGTAATCGTTTCCGACAAAGCGGCGCATTATATGCGGCGCCACCAGTCCGACAAAGCTGATGATACCGACAAAAGACACGGCGACCGCCGCCGCCAGAGTGCCGATACACATGCTTATCAGCATGACAGCCCTGGTATTTACACCGAGACTTTTGGCCGTATCCGCTCCGCTTACCATGGCATTGTAATTCCAGCGGTTCAGTAAAAAATATGCCATCGCAGCGGTAAATACTACGGCAAGAATTAAAAGCTCAGTCCAGCCTGCCGCTCCCATATTCCCGAAAGTCCAGAATACAACAGTGCTGATTTTAGTTTCATCCGCAAAATACTGGAGTAAAGTGGTACCTCCGGTAAACAAAGAACTCAAGGCCACGCCGGCCAATATCAGTCCTGCGGGACCCAGATCTCTCTTGAACTGTGACAGGACAATAACAACGATAGTAGATAATGAACCGAAGAAGAAAGCGCACAAGGTTACGATATAAGGATTATTGATTGTAACCGCCGTAGCGGCGGAACTGCTATTGACGACACCGCCGCCGAACACGATAATGCCCAATGCTGCACCGAATGCGGCGCCGTGAGATACGCCGAGCGTCGACGGTGATGCCAGCGGGTTTCGCAGCACGCATTGCATAACGGCGCCGGAGACTGCCAGGATAGCGCCGACGAGGATTGCCGCTACGACACGCGGCAGTCTTATGTTCATAACCACCAGTTGAGACAAATCCGTTCCCTGCCCGAAAAGGGTTTTAATCACTTCGGACAGGGGAATATTTAGCGAGCCGGCGCTGACCGCAAAAAGCGCTGTAACGACAGTGGCGGCAATGCCGATAATTAATACCAGCCTTTTCCTTCTTAAAAAGGCGCTGTATAACTGGAATTGAGTGATACGGTTATCTGCCATTAATCATTATCCAAGAGTAACTTTACCGTAGCCGGCTCCGGCTGCTTCAAGTTTATCGAGATAGTTATCGATACCAAGAAAGAATTTGAATACCTCATTGGCTTTTGCTTCGAAGTCGATATCCGCGAACTGCTCCGGATAAAGCAGGCTTGCCACATAATAGGCGTTAACGATAGGGATTTCAACATTCGAATAGTAGGAAGTAGAACTGGGATACTGGTAAAGGTCGCCATTCTCTACAGCTATGAGTTGAGCATAAAAAGCGGGTGTTTTTTCATAATCCGCTTTAACAAGCCCCACACCGCCGCTATCGAAGAATATATACAGGGGGTTCCAGCCGATGACTTGTTCCTTATCGATTAAAACACCGCTGGCTGTGTCGGAAAGACCTTCGGTAACATCATTCGCCAGTATCGCTCCCAGTACAGCCGATTTGCAATAAACTCCCTCTATACCATGAGAGCCTTTGAACGTTGCGGCGGCTGCCAGCACGGTAGGTTTGTCGGTATCCGCAACCGCGGATGCCCTGGTTTCGAGGTCGGCAAGACAGTCGTTTATGAAAGCAATCACTGCCTCTGCTCTTTCATCAGCTCCGCAGACATCGCCTATGAGACGAAGCGCCTGTTCGTAGTCTTCCCCGAATAAAGTACCCTGTGCCACTACTACCACCGGGGTGCCTGTTTTAGTCTGGATTTCATCCGCCAGTTCCCTGGTGTATGAGCATATAATCACGTCAGGATTAACGGCGATAATTTCTTCAGCATAATAAGCGGTGGCGCCGGCTGAGTCCGTGCCGACGATGGGTATATTTGCCCATGTTTCTCTGTTGGCATAAGCATAGGCGGTAACAGGCGTCACATTAGCCGGGTCCGAACCGCTGTATCCTACCACCTTATTTGCCAGCCCGAGATATGTAATCATGCGGGGGGCGTTGCCGAGTGGGACAATCCTTTCTACCGTAGCAGGTATCTCAACCGTTCGTCCGGCAGCGTCTGTAATCGTTCTTGTTTTATCGGTTCCGTTTCCTTCCCCTGTTGCACAACCGATTAACATGGGTGCTACAAGTACAAACATCAGAAGCAGTAGCATAAATTTTTTCATCAGAGTCTTCCCTTTCCTTTTTATTTTTTTTGTAAATAAAAAAATTACCGGATGCCATCATTCTTTATCCCTATAGCCATCCTTCTGGTTACCAACCTCTGTCATACGTCTTAAAACAATCGATACAGACCGGTTTTTCCTCATGGAACCGCATCTTGTGCTCAGCCGCATTTTCGCCGCAGACCGAACACTTCAGACTTTTGAAAAGTCTGGCCTTTTCCGGCAGTTCATATTTGGGTTCCGAGAAAGCGAATATTTCATCGACCGGAGCGTTTAAAAGATGTATTTTCCACTGCGTCCGGTCCATATCATCCCTTTTAGGGGCTTTCAGGCAGACTCGCAGCTTTTTGCCGTCGGTGCGGTTATAAAAAGAGAAAGCCTGTTTGCCGGTGCCGCGATAAATCAGGTTTCCCTTGCCAAGAGTGCAGCTTAGGAGCGCCTGCACGGCGTCTACGCCGCAGGCGTCGTTTTCCGTTATGCAAACGATTTGTTCATCGTCCGAGGTTCCGATGCCCATTTTTTCGAAAGCCGCTTCGCATGCTTTAAACCCGATTGCCAGCCCGGGGCACTCATGTCCGTGAAAAGCAACCGCTTTTTCCCACAAGGTTTTGTCCATATATTCTTCTCCTTATTTCCCGAATTTTCCGATAAATGACATTTATATTATTTCTCCGCATAAACGCATGCGGATTCCGTCCTATTTAAACGCTTCCCGCATCTTCTTGTGCCATTCAGGCGTCCTTACCACTTCATCGGCCTGTTCGGGAACATGGGATTTGATATCCAGTACCGGACTGCCGTTCAAAGCATCCAGTCCGGTTACCTTAAGAACGTTGCCATTGCGCTCGAGCAAACGCACTACCGTAACTAAAATGCCGTTCGGTCTCGCCGGACTGTGAGTAGCAAAAATGCCGACCGGGGGGAAGTTATTCTTATCTCCAAAAGGGTAAATTATAGCCTCATTCCATTTTTCTTCCGGTATTAAATGCGCCCAGTAAATAACCGCAAGATGAGAAAATTCTTCGGTGCCGGCAAGCATATCTTCGAATTCAGGACTAACGACAATTTCGGAAACGGACTGCCTTTGCTCATGCATTTCGGCTACTCTTTCCTGCCAGGTTAAAGCCTGTAATTCCGCCCCCCAGCTTGCCTTGCGGTTTTGATTCTTGACAATACCTATCGGCTTTAATTGTATGGATTCCGGTGTGTCTTTGATTGTTTCCCCGCTTTGTCCCATAAAACATGCTCCTTTACAATCTTTTTTCGCAGCTAAAAACCCTTACTGTTGCATTTATTCCTTTTTGCAACTATTTGCATTATCAGGTTAAAAAAATATACCGCTATTTGTTTATTTCAGGTTATTTTACTGCGGCCATCACAGAGTTTCCCCACGACCACTCGCCTTAAATTAATCGGCAGGTAATATCTCTCTCTCAATACTTTAACTGCCGTGCGCTTTCGTAAATCCTATTCTGTATCGAAATCAACGTTATTTACGTTTTCCAACATTTACAATATATCAGATTACAGCAATGCATTTTTGTAATTACATAATTATGATTGCAATTTGTCGCACCTGATTTTTTATATTATTGCATATAATCGCATCTGGATGCAACTATAAGAGATGAGGACTATTCCTTTAAGGAAATCAAGACAAGGCTTATCAATGAATCCTAAAACTTAAACCTGATTTTACCTCTTCTTTTTAAATAAGAACAATACTATCACTGCGGAAGCAGCTAATGCTGCTATAATACCAATTATCAAACCCCAATTGAGCGGACTGGTTTTTATCAATCCTTCCCACTGCTGTTTCTCCATAGATACATCAAATACTTCTATGGGTCCCATACCTATGCTGGTAGCGCTTACTTTTTGGCCTTCGTTAACCAATATCATTTTACCTGATATATCTCTGAACTCAACGCTACCTTCGATAACCTTAATAGTAGAGGTCATAGAGGTAGCCTCACAAACAAAGGTCGTTCCTTTGATCCCTGCGACAGCCTGGTTCATGGTTATTTCTATCGTACCATCTTTAGCCAATTGCCTGATATTAGCCCAGATATTACCTATAACCAATTCTAACTTACTTTCCTTTTCAGGGGGAGTGGCAAGTACTATTTCCGTGTTGGGTCCTACCACAAAGGTGCCCAGTTCTCTAAAAGAAATTATGGCTGAGCTTCTTGGCCCAGTTTTAATATGGTCTTCACAATAAAGCACCATACCCATCTTAGCAAAATCCCAGGCATCTTCATCATTGCCTGGTCTTACCTCCACCTGACCGGAAAGCCCGGCAAACCTTACTGTGGAATCGATTCGGTCAGGATCAATGAACACAGTAGCTGTAACTGGGTTGGTAGTAGTTGGCAGGGTAGTTAATGGAGTTGTGGGCGTAAGCGTGCTCGTTGGTACCGGGGTAGTTGTTACCGTTACTGTTGTCAACTGCCATTCATACACATAATAAGTGCTCATCAGATTGCCCATGTAAAAACCCAGCCTGAGTGCCAGGCGTTCCCCTTCTCTTCCTTCCGGAACCACTGCACTGAAAGAAGCAGTAGTCGAAGCGTTCACCGCCCCATTGATGGAGATATCCCCAAGCCCTTCAACAGTAGTAAAGGCGATGCTGCCCCTTTGGCCCGGCCCCCTTTCCGGAGGTGAGAAATCTGCCCATGTAGATGCTGCCGAGGTATTCCATTTATGAGTATTTGCCGTTTCTGCCAGCATAGCACCAAGCACCACTTTTTCACCGGCTTTGAGAACTATCGGCGGTTCATCCCATCTGGCAGTAGCGCCATATACAAAATGGGTGTCTTTATCCTCGTGCCAGATTTTTGCTGTATAACTGCCCCGTGAGTAACTGGCTGAAAGCTGCCAATATTCGGTTTCTGGTACTTTCCAGTATTCAGCGTAGTCAAAATCTATGATATCTACAAGTTTCCAAACATATTCACCAGCTATGGGAACCGTTTGTCCGGCTACCATATGAGGGGATAAACTAAACAGGCTGACTAGTCCTAATAAAACCACTGGTAACATTATTCTTTTCAAGAAAATAACCCCCTTAAGAATTATCAGGCAAAACCATTAACTATATATGAAAATAATTGGCATTTATTATTATAATTATAGCTATTATGCAAACTCTCACTGCTATTCTACACTATTTATCAATTGTTTAGCATCAACTATCTGTAGGCTTTTTCAAATCATATTATAATTTCTGTTATGGGTAGTATCCGATAATGCTGGCTAAATATTCGGACTTGTTTTGATATATAATTTATTGCGTCGAGGATTTAAATCGGCGAAAATATCGAAGCCAAAAGACATTGACGGTTCAGGTATGGCAGCCAGTCAGATACCGAGCGAAACAAAAAAAGCGATTAGATTTAATCAATGTTTAATTAACCACTGGAGCTTTGAATGAACGAACAATATAAGAATATAGATGAATATATAGACTCTTTTCCGGCGAACATCCAATCCATTCTGCAAAAAATGAGGCAGACCATACACGAAGCGGCGCCTGAAGCTACAGAAGCTATCAGCTATCAAATGCCGACATTTAAACTGAACGGAAACCTGGTTCATTTCGCGGCGTTTAAAAACCACATCGGGTTTTATCCATCGCCCTCGGGAATCGAAAAGTTCAAGACGGAATTATCGCAGTATAAATGGTCGAAGGGCGCGGTGCAATTCCCGCTGGACAAACCTGTCCCTTTAGAACTGGTCAAAAGGATTGTCGCTTTCCGGGTTCGGGAAACCTCCCGGTAGAATACGATTTCCGGCAAACCGGGTTAAATACAACGATAAAATAACCGCTACCTATGACGTCGTGTCTGTATATTACAAATTTCAATTATTGATTATTACCTTATTGACATTGAATAAAAAATATTGTAATATTAAAGTACTTTAAAAAACAAAGTAGGCATATAAGATGTATAGTAATGACCAAAAAGAAATAGAGCGCAGGATTTTTACTTCCTTTTTGTTGGATGGCTCGCTTGAAGCATTCACCGGTATTTTTCTGCTCATAACAGGGCTTTCTATTTTACTCAGCAGGTATTCATTCGGAGACTTGCAAAGCGGCTTAATCGCATTAGCGATTGCCCTGGTACTAATCGCTACAGTTTTTATCATAAGAAAACTTGTTGTAATACCTCGCCTTGGGAGCGTTAAGTTTTTACCGCAAAGGCGTCGTAAACTCAGCAAGCTCATCATTATTCCAAGCGCCTTTCTTATTGCAGGGATAATAATAAGTCTTGTTTTCCTCGATAATCCCGATAACAAACAAGTTGTTTTAGCTCAACTACCGATATTTATATCCCCGCTCGTCCTGTTTAGTGCTGCCGCCTATTATCTGGATATGAAAAGATTGTATTTATATTCGGTATTAATAGCGCTTATTATTCCGATGGGAAAATTTCTTGAAACTATAATTATATCGCCGTCCGTCTTGCCTGTAATTACGCTTGGTGCAGCGGGGATATTCTTTATTGTTGCTATTTGTATATTTCTCTCGTTCTTTAGAAAATCATCTGTTAGAGTATAGATAATGAAAGAAGATGGGAAAAAACAAACAAGCGAAACCTTCTCCGATATTATGAATATCGACCGGCTGGTGCATGCTCCTGCAAGATTGGCTATTATAACTTATCTTTCTGTAGTCGAAGAGGGCGATGCAGTCTATCTGCAGAATCAAACCGGATTGACCTGGGGTAATCTCTCTATAAATATAACCAAGTTACAGGAAGCAGGATACATAGATGTCATTAAAAAATTCGTTGGGAAAAAGCCTCATACGGTTTTAAAGTTGACTGATATGGGAAGAAAAGCTTTACTGTCATATCAGCATAAAATGAAAGGATTGTTAGATTTAAGGTAAGTAGTAATTACCTTAGTAGAAGGTTTTTTTTATCAATATTTCACACAGAAATATCAACGCAACTAAAAGATTTCTCTTAAATAATATCTTTTATATCTTACCTAAGCATTCGATATTACACGGGAATTTACAGCTGCGCTCCGCAATTTTTACAGAACTTCGCACTGGCTTCGACTTCGGTTCCGCATTGCCCGCATTTCTTCGATACGGATTTAACGTTCAGCGATTTTACCAGTTCGGCAGCCGCCTTTTTCCGCGCATCTCCCTGCGTATTATTAAGTTCCTGGACTACCTGAAATAATTGCAGCGTACGTATCTTTCTTACCGGATTCATCTTCTGTGCTCTATTTATCGAGGTCGAAGCAAAATCAAAACTTTTTTCCATCGAATTCTTGCTTTCCAGCAGTTTTTTAACGATTTCCTCATTATTTTGATTTCCCATTTTAACTGCCTCCCTCTAACTGCATCTGCTTAATCTGGTCGGGTGTAAACACGCCTGTCTCCCCGTCTGCATTTTTTATTGTAACCGTTCCATCCTGCGCCAGGTCTATCTTGTTTCCCAGTTTGTCTTCGATAGTACCGCTACCGTCGTTTTTGGCTGTCCATGTGATGCCTTCCGCATTGGTTAGAGTGGCATTACCTTCAGAATCCATCGTAGCTATACTTCCGTCCGAACCCTTCAACTCACCCGACCCGTCTTTATTGACGAATCCCGAATTTCCCTGGTCATCCTTGATATGCATCGTTCCGTTTTTATCGGTATCGACAAAAATCGAGCCGAGCTCATCCTTCAAATGACAGCTGATAATATTGCCATCGGGATCCATATTCACAAAAGTACCGTCGGCAAATTTGGCCTTCAAACCGTCTGCGTCAATGGTAAGGTTATCTCCATCCGACGTTACGATTTCTATAGGGCCACCGGGGTTAAAAGTAAACGAATTTCCTTCTTCGTCCTTTATAGACCCCGTGATATTGCCGTCTTTATCTATACTGATTGTTCCATATTCCGTTTGGTAACTTATGGATTGGTCATTATGGTATGTGACGACATTTCCCGCGCTGTCAGTCAAGCTGCCTTCGGGGAAGCCTTCCTTCGGGATATGCAAACTGCCTCCGTAACCGGATACTATATCTATGCTTCCGTCATCGTTAAAGGTACCGCTGATTTTTACGCCGTCTTTTGTTATTACTTCCATACTACCGTTGGGATATTTGACCGAAGACCCCTCTTCAGGGTCCCACGTTTTGGTTGTGCCGTCGGGATAAACGACTGCTATTGTCCCTTCCGGAGACTCGGCATAGATTGTACCATCACTGTAATAGGTACCGACTGTGCCATCCGGCAGGGTTTTAGTAATCGTGCCGTCGGGATTATGCTGGATTGTTGTACCCGGCGGGTCATCAGAGTCTGTCGTTACGGATTCATCATCGGGTTCCAGCGAAAGTTCCGGTAAAGGAGGAGGTGGCTGGTACTGGTAAGGTATTTCAGATGTAGTGAATGTATCGGCATCATTCACGATAACCGCAGCTCCGGTGGCGGCCGCCCCCCCGGTAAAAACAGCACCGATGAAATGGTGGGTATGTTCAAAAAAACCAAAAGAGGTAAACGACTGAACATAACCCGATAGGTCTATTGTATTAAGCTGGCTTACAAAACCGATTGCCAGTGCTGCCGGGATTACATTTAAAAATGCCCCCTGATTATATGCGCCAGCGGGTTGCTGCTTAAGAAAGCGGGGAAGCGCCATATTCAAGGCAGCGAGCAGCAGCCCTATCCATGCGAATAAATAACCGGCACTGAAGACGTCGATGCTGAAACGGAATCTGAAATCCCCGCCCAAAATGGAAGTAATCGTCGGCGACAGGGTAAACAACAACAGCCCCGAAAGAGCCAGTATCAAGTTGCGTTTCCTGGAGAGGTTCATTCCTCCCCAGAACATCAATACTATGCTGATAATGACAAGAATAACAAATCCCGGAAAGACGATATCGGGACGGGAAAACAGGTTTTCCGGTTTAAGCAATACGACGCTTAAATAATTCGGAATGGTATCCGGGGTTTGTCCGGTGGGCAGGGCGAGAAAGTCCGCTACCGGCAGCAGGAAAACCATAAAGAAACAGATTCTGGCTATTACCGGCGTGATAAATGAAACCAGGGATTGCCAGGGGGAAAATTTTACAGGTAATCGATTTAAAAGTTTCAAAATCGCAAGACCGAAGATAGTAGCCACAATAATACCCAAGGCGCCGTTAAAAATTGAACCGAAGATTATTCCTGCAAGGATTGTAATCAGAAAAGGGATGCCTTCCTTTGTAAAAAGCCACTTGATGCGATTTCCGAGTGATTGGATAATCTTTTCAATGCTTATCATAGCCGACTCCCCTTAAATTATTAATTTACCGATAGACAGTTATAGCATTATTTTAATGAGAATATCATAAAAAGGGAAATGATGACAATACATTTTTAAGGCTTGGCATCATATTAATTTGCAGGCAAAGTCTCGACTGTTCACCAGACACACTGTACTCTTGGTTATTTAAGCCGGAAATTTAACATGATTACAAACCATCATTGTTTAGAGACCTCCGTACTATCGTACATCGCAACGCCGTAAAAAAATGCGCTTTGTAACAAGCGAAATTACTATAGCAATAATGCTTCCTTCCATAATTACCAGTACTAATGGCGAGGCATCCTTACTAAATATCAATTGACTGAGGTTATTATATTGCGTTAATATGGCACTGAGGAACTTTTGTGGACGAGGCATTTTATATCTTCTACCATTCGGCGATGATACTTTCATTGCTGAGTACCTTTTTCCTCACCGTATTGGCATGGCAGCGACGTGGTGTACCCGGGGCACGGGCAATGATAGCGCTGGCTATTTCTACGTTTGTCTGGGCATTGGGCTATTACTGTGAAGCCAACAGCGGCACTCTGGAACAGCAATTATTTTTTACCGGCATTGCCTACATAGGGTCGATGAGCGCACCAGTAGCATGGTTTCTTTTCGCCCTGCATTATACCGCCAATAATATAAGGCTGACCGCACGGGAAATCGTCCCTTTATGCATAATCCCGCTGCTTGCTTTGATATTGATCTGGACCAACAACTGGCATCATTTGATGTGGTCGGGTGAACACCTGGTTCAATCGGGATATTTTACGATTACGGTTAAAACCTACGGTATTCCCTTCTGGATAATGCTCGCCTATAATTACCTTCTTATGATAACGGGGGCTATAATCCTGATACGCAGGCTTTTTATCGGCACCCCCTTATATAAAGGACAGGCTGTTTCACTAATAATAGCAGCCGCTTTGCCGCTGCTATGGAATGTTATTTATGTATTCGATTTATTTTCATTTCCCCGTAAAGACCTGACACCGGTGATGTTTGCCATTTCCGGATTGCTTATCATACTGGGGCTGATGCGCTTTCAATTGCTGGCGGCAGTGCCGTTCGCCCGCAAATTTCTTATTCAGCACCTGCACGACGGAATACTGGCTTTCGACCTGCATAACCGCCTGCTGGAGGCAAATCCGGCAGCGCTTTCCATATTGGCACTGGACAATAATATCATCGGACAGAAAATAGACAATTCATCTCCTTTATCCCCTGTCATAAAACAAATATCCTCCGGCAAACCCGACAGTGCTGAACTGACGCTCGAAGTCTCGAAAGAGGAACGTTACTACGAACTCGAGACGGTACCGATGCACGATAATATCGACCGGCATGTGGGATGGCTGGCAATTCTGCGTGATATCACCGAACGCAAGCGCCGGGAGCTGGAATACAAGACCATCATCAAAACAGCGGTAGACGGCTTTTGGCTTACCGACACGCAAGGACGTTTTCTGGAAGTGAACAGCTCTTATTGTAAAATGATCGGTTACAGCCACGATGAACTATTGAAGATGAGCATTGCGGATATCGAAGCGAATGATACCCCGCAACAGATATTAACGCATATTGCCAGGATAACGGATGAAGGCAAAGACCGCTTTGAAACCCGTCATCGTCACAAGGACGGCAGTATTATCGATGTCGAGGTAAGCGCAAACTATCTCGAAGGCGCCGGCGGTAGAATGATGCTGTTTATCCGGGATATCACCGAGCGCAAGAAAATGCACGAACAACTGATAGCGCAGGACCGCCTGGTTTCCATAGGAGAACTTACCGCAGGGGTTGCGCACGAACTGAATAATCCCCTTACCAGTTTGATAGGCTACTCGGGACTGCTGCGCGAACGCGACCTGCCTGCCGATATAAAAGAAGACATAATTATAATCAATAATGAGGCTGAGCGCGCCGCCAGGATAGTAAATAACCTGCTTATTTTTGCCAGGAAACATCGCGAGGGGAAATCACCTGCCGACATCAATGAGATAATCAGGAAGACACTGGCATTACGCACCGGCGAACAAAAATTAAACAATATAAAGACAATCACCCATTTAGCTGCAGACCTGCCTGAATTACTGGCGAACAGTTTCCAGTTGCAACAGGTTTTTCTCAATATCATTATCAATGCCGAATATTTTATGTTGAAAGCTCATAATAAAGGCACCCTTACTATCGTCACAGAGCAGGGGGGTGATTTTATTCGAATTAAAATCACGGATGACGGCCCCGGTATTTCCAAGAAGGATTTGAACCATATTTTCAATCCTTTTTTCACTACCAAAGACGTAGGTGAAGGCACCGGGCTCGGCTTGAGCATCTGCCACGGCATAATAACCGAACACGGAGGCAGTATACGGGCTGAAAGCAAACAGGGGGAAGGTGCTACGTTTATAATCGAACTGCCCATCAACAAAGACACAGGTAAAGATAATTCTCAGATACCTGATAATGGTTAATATAAATCAAAATAATGAATCTCCTGTTTTTGCATAAAAGAATCTTTAAAGTAAACAGGTTGACTTAATAGGTAATAATAACAATGGATATGGAAGAAAAACTGATTGCCCCCTGCGGCATGAACTGCGGATTATGCGTCAACTACCTGGCAATGAAAAACGACCTTGATAAACACGGTTTCAAGAGGATGTATTGCCAGGGTTGCATACCGCGCGGCAAGAACTGCATCTTTATGAGCAGCCATTGCGAGCTTGTCGGCAAAGGACTTATAAGATTTTGCTACGAATGCAAGGATTTTCCCTGCACCCGTTTAAAAGCCCTCGATAAACGCTATCGCACGAAATACCATTTGAGTATGATTGAAAACCTCGAATTCATCAGGGATTACGGAATCGAAAAGTTTCTGGAAAAACAAGGGGAAAAATGGAACTGCCCCGACTGTGACGGTGTAATCTGCTGCCACAATGGATTGTGCTTGAACTGCGACCTCGACAAACTGAAACAGAATAAAAAATACCGCTGGGGGGAACAGCAGCAGTAATGCTATCAGCCGGCTCTTTCGGTTCTTGTCAATCATGGTTGTTATGGATAACAATTCGATGCCGCTATGGTTCGACAGGCTCCGCGAACGGCAATAATTCTCTTCCGTTCACCCTGAGTCCCGATGTATCGGGAAAGGGTCTGTGAGCAGAAGCAATCGAAATTGATTAGAATAGTTTTTCAACATCATTCGATACATTCAACATTATATGTTATAATTTCGCGATAGTGGTTGTAGCTGAAACATTGTAGCATTGCTTTGCCGGAGTAGAGTTTTCAACCCCCTCAGTTCTGCCACAGATTTCACCGGTTATAGCCTGAGCATTGATTTAATCTTTCCTGCCATCCAATATCAAGCTCGGTTAAGATTGTATTTGAGGATGCGGGAAAAATTATGTTAAAAGCCGATTTGCACGTTCATACCAGTTATTCTTATGATTGCCTGAACAAACCGGAGGATATAATTAAACGTTGTCTGGAAACGGGGATTAACTGTATCGCCGTAGCCGACCACGGCACCGCCGAAGGCGCATTGCTAATACAAAAAATAGCGCCCTTCCCGGTAATAGCAGCTGAAGAAATATTGACGCCCTGCGGCGAAGTAATGGGCTTGTTTCTTAAAGAAACAATTCCCAATAAAATCCCCTTCGCCGAGGCCGTATGCCGCATTCGGGAGCAGGACGGGCTGGTCTGCATTCCCCACCCCTTCGACAAACCCAACCGCCACGGTTTGGGAAGAAAAATACTGGAACGCTTTATCGATGATATAGATATAATCGAGGTATTCAATGCCCGCAGCCCTCTCCCCTGGTTCTCAAAAACATCACTCGCATTTGCCGATAAACATCATAAAGCGAAAAGCGCCGGCAGCGATGCGCATACGATAAGAGAAATCGGCTCGACCAATATTGAGATGCCGGAATTTTCGGACAAACAGGACTTTTTAAGTGCATTAAAAAGAGGAACAATTCATGGCAGGATAACCAATCCGTTTGTTCTGCTCGGCGGTCCCTTGGCGAGCATAAGAAAAGCAGTTTAAAATTAATATCAGATATCAGAAAGGTTTAAAAAATTGAAAAGAGCGGTAAGCGTCAGCATCGGTTCATCGAAACGCGATAAAAAGGTCGTTATCAATTTGCTCGGTGAAGAAATCAGTATCGAACGCATCGGCACCGACGGCGATATGAAAGCGGCTGCTTTAAAATTTGCCGAACTTGACGGCAAGGTGGATGCTTTAGGGGTCGGCGGCGCCGACCTGGGATTACTGGTCGACGGCAAATGGTACCCGCTTTATTCGGCAATGTCTCTCATCCGTTACATAAAAAAGACACCTGTAGCAGACGGAACAGGGTTGAAAAACACGCTGGAAGACAGGGTAGGCGCGGTTTTGGAATGCGAACTGGGTGAATACATCACGGAGGCAGGCGGGAAAAAGGTCTTTATAATGACCGGCTCCGACCGCTGGGGGCTGACTCAGAGTTTTACAAGAGCAGGATATGACTGTGTTTTCGGTGATTTGATGTTCTCATTAGGCATCCCTATTGCGCTTCATTCGAAAAAACAGCTTAAACTACTTGCTTCCTTATTGATGCCGATAGCGGGACGTTTGCCGTTTAAATGGATATATCCCACCGGGGAGAAACAGGAAGAACGCAAACCCAAGCATGTTAAATATTTCAAATGGGCGACTGTAATCGCCGGCGATTGCCATTACATTAAGCGTTATATGCCGGACGATATGACAGGAAAAATCATTGTCACCAATACCACCACACCGCAGGACGTCGAACTATTCCGCAAATGCGGCGTTAAATACCTGGTTACCACCATGCCGGTGCTCAACGAACGCTCTTTCGGAACCAATGTCATCGAAGCCACCCTCATCGCCCTTTCGGGAAAAGGACGCAAGCTGGAAATGGCGGAATGCGAAGATATGCTGGATAGAATAGGCTTTAAATCGACTGTAAGAAAACTCAATTAATATAATTTCTCCCGGGAGCATTAAAATTATGAATGCAATAGTTACAGCAGGCGGCACTCCCCGGCCGGGAGAACCGCTCTATATCTACACAAAGGGCATGCCCAAAGCCATGCTGGAAATCTGCGAAAAACCGATGATACAGTGGGTACTGGATGCTTTATCGGCTTCCGCCTTTATAGATAATATTATCATCGTAGGCTTGCCAGAAGACAGCGGCATTCACTGCAAAAAGGAAATGTACTTTATACCGGACCATGCCGGGCTGATGGAAAATTTAGCGGCCGGCGCTAAAAAAGCAGTTGAAATAAATGGGAAGGCGACTCACGCTCTTTTCTCATCCTCCGATATTCCGGCAGTCACCGGTGAAATGGTCGACTGGATAATAAACTCCGCCGGCGGTGAAGACGGGGATGTGTTTTACAACGTGATTTCCCGCAGCGTTATGGAGCAGAAATTCCCGCATGCCGGCAGGACATATATCAGGTTTAAAGATATCGAGCTCTGCGGCGCAGACCTGCATGTGTTCAGTCTGCGTATTTTTTTGGACGACGATAAGGGCATCCGTAAAAAACTGGCGGACGCCCGTAAAAGCCCCATAAAACAGGCGGCGCTGATCGGTCTCGATACCATTTTCCTCTACTTAATCAGGCAGTTGACACTTAAAAGAGTCGAAAGAAATGCATCGAGACAGTTAAAAATCAGCGGAAGAGCCGTCATCTGCCCCTATGCCGAAGCCGGTATGGATGTGGATAAACCCGGTCACCTGGAAATTATAACCGCCGAACTGCAAAAAAAAGTCGGGCGTAAAAATCACCCCGACATGTTTTCCGGATAGCCGTTGGCTTTCAGCCACGCAATCGAGCGATACATCCTGTCGCCTCCCGATTCGAGTGACCAGATAGCAGCGGGAGCATGATTGCACAGGGCATCGAATGTTTCGATTAAAGAAATATTTCCATCGCCCAGTGCCAGGTGCTCGTCCTCAAGTCCATGGTTGTCGTGCAGGTGAACGTACCCAATCTGCGTTTTAAGTAATTCTACCCAGTTTAAAAGCGAAACTCTGGAATAGGCATGGGCATGCCCGATATCCAGCGCAATATCCAGCAGAGGACTGCCTATGCGGCGTACCAGTTCGGACAGTAGTTCGGGATTTTTATCCAGTATATTTTCGAGATGGATTTTGATACCTGATGAATTCTCTTCAAGATACTTTTGCCAGAATGCGCAGGAATTTCCCAGCCATTCAGGCTCGCTGCACATCGAAGGGTCGTAATTGTGATGGAAGATGATATGAGCAGCATCGAGATGCGACGCTACTTTATATATACGTTGAAAACAGGCAAAAGTTTCCTCCCTGATATTCTTATCTGGGCTTCCGGGATACAGTTCGAGATAGGGAGCGTGAATTGCGCGTGCGTTAATGCCGGATAAGGCCGACTTGTACAGAGGTACCTGCTGATCGTCATTTAAAACGGCGATATCCGAGAATGCCGCCACTTCTATGCCGAAACCGTATAACCGGCAGAGAGAAACGACTTCGGATAAGGGATTGAATTGCGGATTTTGGCTTAGAAAAATAACCGGCATCCTGCTTTTTATTTCCATAAACCGGAATCAACTGCTTTTAATGAAGAATGAGCATGTCATAAAAAACGTCAGGCTATTATCTCGTTCAGTCCTTCGATAATCTGAAGAAGTTCTTCTTCGGACAGACGACCGACAAGTGACCCTATTCTTTCAGTAGAGAACGTTCGTATCTGGCTGATTTTTACCCACGATTGATTAGGCAATCCGCCGCTTTTTAGCTCAAGGGTCAAAGGAAAACCGGCTTTCTGGGACTGGCTGGTAATCGCAACAACTATGGCTGTTCCAGAACGTTCATTGAAAATATCATGGCTGAGTATCAGCACCGGACGTAATCCGGATTGCTCGTGTCCTATCGCTGAACTGAAATCAGCCCAGCGGATCTCGCCCCTTAATATCCGGGCCACTGTTCGACATCCTCTGCAAACCCTTCTTCAGCTATAGCTCTTTCAAAAGAGACATCGAGTTTGCTGCACTCTTTCAACAGGCGGGTCTTTTTAATCCGTGAAAGTTTTTCATTGACTGCTTCCTGAATAGCCTGGCTGCGGTTTGGGAAGACTTTTTTATCAACCAAGCGGTCTAATTCCTCCACAGACCATTCCTCTAATGTTATCGCTATCTTTTCTTTAGGCATATCATACTCCACTAGTACGATATTTTATCATACTTTTTTAAAAACAGGAAATTGCCATAGATATCTGCTGAGGAAAATCAGCTCCCCTTGCTGGAAAGAACGATGTTCTGCCGAGTCAGCATGCGCATCATAAAGATGACGATAAGCCAGATGACCGCTGCTCCGGCTGTGTACCACAGAACGAAAGACCATGAGGTAATATCTATTATTCCGGTAGCCAGACCGGCCGGAATGCCTATCATCAGGCCGAAACCGACCAGGAAAGAGGGAGCGATTGCCACATCCGGGTTGCCGGCGAGCGAGAAAAGGACAATAAAGCCGAGAACAGCTAAAAATAATAGCGGATTGCATACAAGAGCGGCAACAAGCGATTGTTCCGGGAAGGCAAA
Organism: uncultured Dehalococcoidales bacterium; assembly: GCA_964399425.1. GTDB lineage: Bacteria > Chloroflexota > Dehalococcoidia > Dehalococcoidales > UBA5627 > UBA5627. The sequence continues at coordinate 33,469 of CAYNQR010000011.1, forward strand.
AGTCCCCCACCCCGGTAAAATCGCAGCCAGATTCACTGCCAGCAGGACTATCAAGGCAGCAGCCAGCGAAATAATAAAACCGGGAATAAAAACCGCCAGGCATTTGCCAATCCACAGCGTTTTCGGCCCCAGCGGCGTCGCCATCAGGCTTTCGATATTTCCGTCCACCTTTTCTTTGGTAATCTGCAAGCCGGAAAAGCCCCACACAAATGCCAGCAGTACCATCAGAGTAATAAAATACACTGTCAGACCGATGATAAAATCCGCGACAGGAAGGGCTTCCGAAACCCCGTACCACTGCTGAAGATGCAGTGCGATAGAGATACCGGCGGCAGCAGCGACGGTGATAACCGCCGCCGCAATCAGCATAATGCGGAAAGCGGCTGTTAAAACCATTTCACGGTAATCGCGCCTGATAACCAGGAATAATTTATTCAACGTGCTCCCTTAAATCGACAGCATTATAGTTTCGCTTTTTAGATTACGGTACATGGGGAACATTCCCATAAGAATCACGGCAGCCGTTCCCAGCAGTATGACTGCAAATAAAATCGAACCGGCGCCCAGTGAAGTGCGTACGGCAAGCTGAATCATGACATTGGCCATTACAGGCAGAAAGATTTGCCCGATTACGTTCGCCGTTACCGGCTTGCCGACCAGCCCGACGATGTGCACGAACATAGTTACGGCAAGATACATAAGCGGCACTGCTAAGAGATTGCTTATAAACATCCAGGGAGTGAAGACGAATCCGGTATCGCCGCTAAAATAGATAATATTCAATATCAGGAATGCCGCTATGGTCATAATAACGGTGAATATCAGCCCCGGGAAAAACACCCCCAGGCTTTTACCGAGCCACAGTTCCCTAGGGGATACGGGAGTTGCCAATAGTGCCTGAATATTGCCCCTGGACTTTTCCCTCACCAGCGATTGATAGGAAAACACGCTTGTATAGATGCCGATGGAGATAAAACTGGAGCAGAACAGGGTAACTCCCATGGCATTCTGCAGAACCGGCATATCGGGTGCCGCTTTCTCCATTTCCGGATTCAGAATCAGCGCTGCCAGAATTGCGATGGTTCCGGCGACACAGATAAATATTATGGTTAAGGTAATGACGGTGGTAGCCGTCATCCTTAACTGGTTTTTTACGGCGAACTTCATTACCAGCGCCGTCTTGTTCATGCGCCTTCCACCTCTTTCAGGATAGTGGAATAGAGGTCTTCCAACGATGCTTCGTGCCTGCCTACCTTTTCGATTTTAGCGCCCTGACTGCCGAGATAGCCTATAATATCGGAGACTTCGGCAGCCCCTTCGCCGCTCTCGAAGAAGAGATTTTTATCGTTTGAATCGAAGAATCCCAGTTGCGGTTGTTTTTTCAGACTATCGATAAGGGACGCCGGGACTGGACTGCTCAATTCGACGACAATGCTGCTCCTGCCCATCTGCTGCCGCAGGTCTTTCAATTCGCCGTACATTTTTATCTCGCCGCGGTCGATTAAAGCAATGCGGTTGCAGATACGCTGCACTTCATCCAGATTGTGAGAACTTAACAGCACCGTTTTCTTTTCGACCCGCGCGATATCCAGAAGGATTTTCCTGATTTCGATTTGCCCGGTCGGGTCGACGCCGGCAGTAGGCTCGTCCAAGACCAGAACTTCAGGATTGTGCACCATAGCGCGCGCCAGCGAAAGCCGCTGCCGCATACCCTTGGAATAGGTGCCGGCGCGGTCGTCGGCGCGGTCGGAAAGTCCCACCATTTCCAGGACTTTGCTGATACGCGCCGCGGAGTCGAGGACGTCATAGATATCGGCATAATATTGCAGGTTTTCCACGGCGGTCATGGCATTGTAAAGGCCATCCGGGTCGAGGGCAAAACCGATTTTCATACGCGTGGAAGCCAGGCGGATATCCTGTCCGAGAACATTGAGATTGCCGGAGTCCGCCTCCAAAAGACCGAGGATGATGCGGATGGTGGTGGTCTTGCCGGCGCCGTTGGGGCCTAGGTAGCCGAAGATATCACCTGTATTGACATCGAATGTGACATTTTTCAGCACCTGGCGACTGCCGAGCTTTTTACTGACGTTATCAATGTGTATTGCCGTGTCCATATCAACATCCTCTAAATGGATTTTTTAAATTCCCGTCATTATTTATCGGGTTGTCCCTGACCGCCGAATTCCGACTGCATCATCTGTATAAAATAAGCCGAATTGGACATCATTCTCCGGATGCTTTCCATGGTCACGATAGCGATGCCCTGGTCTAGGTCTCCCAGCACCAGCAGTTTATCACCGGCATTTATCTTGAAGTCTCTCCTGGCTTCGGCGGGAATGACTATCTGCCCTCTTTCGCTGACCGTTACCGAACCGTAGAATTTCTTGCCTTCGGGAGCCTCTTCAATGTTTTTCATCACTTGTATTCCTTGTTTAATTTATTTATATGATTTACAAGATTTATTTTACAGATTTTTCCCGGTTTGTCAATAGCTGCTTCAACCGCACCCGAAATATCCGGAACTCAGCCTTGCTGCTCTTGCCTGTTTATCTGGTTGTCTCTTCGGTGTTATAATGATAACTTCTTATTACTTCAGACCGCTGCCCGTACGTCCATATCTAATAAGAAGGCAACCGATAATAATTGAGGTTTAAACGTAAAATTAAAAGAACATTGCTGTTTGCGTTAAAAAAATCGATACCGATAGCCTTCGGATATATATTCCTGGGGGTTGCATTCGGCGTGCTTCTTCAAGAAGCAGGCTATGGGGCGCTTTGGGCGTTGGGAGGCAGTTTATTCATTTATGCCGGTTCGATGCAATTTGTCATGGTTCCGCTTCTGGTCACCGGCGCACCGCTTGTAACAGTAGCCGTGATGACGTTTTTGATAAACTCCAGGCATATTTTTTACGGTTTGGGGTTTATCGATACATTCCGCAGAATGGGGTTTAAATACCCCTATATGGTATTGTCTTTAACGGATGAAACATACGCCGTGCTGAGCACCTGCAAATATCCCGCCGACGTGGATAAAGACCGGGCGATGTTTTTTATTGCTTTATTCAATCACTGCTGGTGGATTACGGGTTCCGTGCTCGGTGTCATGGTTGGCACAATGATACCATTCGACCTCACGGGTATCGATTTCTGTATGACAGCTCTTTTTGTCGTCCTGTTCATCAACCAGATGAAACAGTCCGCTTCGCGTATTCCCGCCTTCATCGGGTTCTGTTCTTCGATATTTTTCCTCCTGTTACTCGGACCCGCCAATTTTATCTTGCCGTCATTGTCTTTTACCGTATTAATCCTGGCAATACTGAAAGAACGCCTTGAAAAAATGGAAGCAGGTGTCGCCTGATGACTATTAGTATTTGGAATGCCATAGCCATATTTGCCGTCATCGCAGTCGCGACCTGGATAACCAGGGCATTGCCTTTTGCGCTATTCGGCAACAAAAAAGGAGTCCCCAAATTAATAAGCTATCTGGGTAAAGTGCTGCCAGGAGCAATTATGGCGACTCTCGTAATCTACTGCCTGAGGTTAATCGACCTCACTGAGTTCCCGTTCGGGCTGGCGGAACTGCTTTCCGTGATTGTTGTCGCCGCAATTCACATCTGGAAGAGAAATATCTTCTGGAGTATTAGCAGCGGAACGTTGTGCTATATGATTTTAATCAGGACGGTCTTCCTGTTTTAAAGATTGAGAATACGGTAATTTTATACAACAGGCTTTGCAGTACTTTGTAATAAATTGTCCCTGATATGTTTTATTTCATTGGCGGCTTCTTCACCGAGATAATACCGTATTTCAGATAACATTGAGTCGATAATAACGTCTCCCTGTTGTTTGCAGGGCAGTTCCTCCAGGAATTCTGCCACGTGCAGGCAATCGCCATCCCAGGTTATCGGGAATAAAAAACAAACCATCGGCTTGATAAGATGAGGGTCGATGCCTTTTTCCAGCGCCATGCGGTGCAAAAGGCAGCCGCGGGATGTCCAATCGTGGAAAATACAATTGCCGTTGAAGACGCTGGTACGCCTGACCTGTTTTGAGGGATAATCGGGGTTGAATTCGACTTCACCTGCGAACCATTTGGAAGCGCTGATTTCCAACCGCTTTTCCAGTTCGTCTTTGTATGCTAATATGCGCTCGACTTCAACGATATCCACCGGGCAGCCATAACTGCAACAACCGTCCCTGCAGCCGCATTCCATACAGCGGGTATTATAGCAAGACGAAAAAATATCGGTGTCTATATTATGTACAGGCAGAGTTTTTACCGGGCTTATAAGAGATAACGTAAAATAACCACCTCTGCCATATAATATATCACCGTCTTCGCTGAAATTCCAATACCAGTAAAAGTCGCCAAGAAAGATGACCGGATAAAGACTGCAAAGCTATAAAACCTGGCACTTTTCGCAGTAATAGACACTGCCGCCCATGTAAGCCTCTTTTCCGATTACCGTACCGCATACGTGACAGGGTTTACCGACCGTATTCTTGCTGAGGATTGATTCATAACCGCCCGGATTCCCTAATAAATCGGTTTCGGTATCCCTGCCGCCCATCTTAACCATCGCAGCAAGGGTATTCTTTATCGAATTGAAAAGAGCTTCTTTATCCTGCGCCGACAGAGTACCCGCCTTCTTTTTCGGATGCATTTTGGCATTGAAGAGGATATCCTGCAGGACGCCGTTACCCAGCCCGGGGATTCTCTGTTCGGTGGCAATCAGAGCTTTAAGACTTAATTTCTGAAGCTCGGGAGGAGAAATCAACGCATCGAAATACTTTTTATCGAATGCCGCAGACAAAGGCGACGGTTTTTCCTTAGCTACCCTGTAATAAACGTTATCCATCTCTCCGTCGCGAAAGGCGCCCATGCCGCCGTACATCTGCACTATCAGGCTCAGGGCACTGCCGTCTTCGAATTCGATCAGCATCTGGTGTTTTTGGGGGCGTGGCTCTCCTTTAGCGTGCATTCTGGCTATCACCCCGTCGCCGAACAGGATATTGACATTTCCGGCTGCTATTTCGACCAAACCGCCGTAAGCCTGCGCTTTTTCAACGGATTTTCCTGTAAGCAGGGCGGAATAACCATCCTTATTTCCGTAGAACCATGCCAGCTTGTGAGGGGTATGCCCGGCAGTTACGGCAGCAATCCGCCTGCCGGATAAGTTCCTGCCAATCTGTCCGGAGATGGTTAAAGCTTCGGGCAACTCAATCATGTGTGCCTCCTCAGTGACGTTATTCTGCTGTTACAAATGATAATACAGTTTTTATTCCGTGTCACTATAGCTTGACCGATTATTAAAAAATATAGAGATATGATAATAAACAGTGAAAAAAAGATTGAAATTGACGAAAGGTTTTTAGAAAGGCAGCTATTTCCGGCTGTTATTCAAATTTTCCAGTTCGGCAGCCATCTCTTCCCCCAGGTAATACCTGAGTTCAGGCATGACTGCATCGACCACGGAATCCCCGTCTTTTTTGCAGGGAAGCTCATTTAAAAAATCGGCCAGCAGCAGGTAGTCTTTATCCCAGGTTACCGGGAATAAAAAGCAAACCATCGGCTTGACAAGATGCGGGTCGATACCTTTTTCCAGTGCCATTGTGTGCAACAGGCAGCCGCGCGCATTGTTATTGTGAAAAACACAGAATCCGTTAACGGGCTTGGTGCGCCTGTAATATTTCGATGGATAATCGACATCGGCTATTACTTTATCTGTAAACCATTTCGCTGAGCTTATTCCCAACCGCTTTTCCAGTTCGTCTTTATATGACATGATGCGGTCTATTTCGGCGATATCGACGGAACAACCGTGAGCGCAGCAGCAATCCTTGCAGTTATAATCCATGCAGCGGCCGAAATAATGCGCGGCGAAGATGCCTTCGTCTACTTTGTATATCTGAAGCGTTTTCGATTTTGAATTCAGAGACAGCGTATGATTACCACCTCTGAGGAGTATTATAGCACTGTCTTATTTAAAGTTATAGTGGGTTTAAATGGATTTACTAAATATAATAATTATAAAAACCTAGGGTTTCATTTCCCATAGAAAACGAGGATATGTAATGCATAGGACATTAAAACAAGTACAAATATCTGGAATTTTTTTCTTCAGGGAGTTTGTTGCTGAAGGACGACTAATTTCACCAGTTACAACTATTGCATTAAGAGCCATTGCATGTGCGATTATATAAGGATCAGCTTTCCCGTTTAGCTCCTCCAAATCTATATCTGTCATTGGGCCATATTTTTTAAGTACTTGACCTATATTTGTTAAAGCATCAGCCATTGGTATTAGAAATATATGCTTACGAGCTGAAAGCCAATCAGAGAGTATGTCATCTCCCCGCTCTATCTCATTAAAAACGGCTTCCGGTATTAGCAACTGCTTTTGATTTCCCATTTCCTCTAAAAAATCCCAAAAAGTTCCTGGGTCTTTTCCAATAGGAAAATCATGCCTATTGGCTAGTATTAATGAACTTGCATCAAAGAGATACATTTTTTATACTTATCCCTCATAAAATCTACTGAAATAATCAACTTTTATTCCGAGTAATTTAGATGCGTTGGTAAAAGATAGTCTGCCATCATAGGCAGCACCAATAACTGTATTTAATAACTTACTCCCTAACTTACTCTTTGTAACGATGAAGTATCCAGGCCCTCCCTCATTTTCTTTTTGATGTTCACGCCAAATACTCCATTCATCTCGCCATTGATTATATAATTCCCAATAATCATCACTTTTAATTTCATTAAAAGCCAGCAGTCGTCGTGCAATAACTATGCGACTTACTTTAAATACATCAGAAAGATATGCAATTGAAGTTTCTAATTCTTTATTTTCTACCTTTCGCCATTCATTGAGTAACGTTGCTTGAGGAACTAAAAATTCGGCTGCAACTTCATTACAAAATGTTTCTTTATCTTGATGTTTTAAGGCACCAATTCTGAATGAATCATAATTAGAAATCCCGGATTCACCCAACCAAAGATGTGCTAATTCATGTATGAGAGTAAATAGTATTGCTGGCCTTGCATCATTTGGGTTTACAACGATAAAAGGCGCAATCTTGTCACTTATTACTAATCCACGAAATTCTTCTACAGATATTTTCGAGTAACCGCTACCCAAATCAGCTTTACGTAAAATAAAGATACCCGCCTCTCCTGCCTTATTTCGAAGGGTATTAAATAACTCCTCACTGCTTTGAATTTGTTTTTGATCTTGTAATGTAAACTTTAATTCGTTGCGAATAGCATGTGCAATTTCAAATGGAGACTTTCTAATCGTAAAACTATTGATAAAACTAAGCGGTTTCCCCCCTTCTTCTTCAACCAATTTACGTACGTTTTTTTGTAAGGATTCTACTTGTCTTCTTAAAGCAGAAAATTCGGGAGAACTTTTAGCTATTGGTTGATCACCAATAGTACGAAAATCCTGAAGACGTGTTTCTATTAGAGGAGGCTCGGATAAAAAAAATGTAAGCAAAGGCCTTCTATAGGCCTTAGCAATCAATTCTAGTTCGTTAAGTGTAGGTCTCTCCTGCCCACTTTCCCATATAACTAGCCTATCTTTAGCTGTTAAACCCCTACTCTTTAAATCCTTGATGCCCGCCCGTTCTACTACTTGTTCAATAGTAAAATCAGCTTGTTTTCTAGCCCATTCCAAGATAGCATGATTAACTGGTGCTTCTTGTCTAGTAGGCATATTATTCCACCTTAGTTATTATTATCTTTATAAATTAACTACTAAATTCAATTATTATCAATAGCTTTACAATTATGACTATCAACTGTCGATATTCTAACATGTAGTTAATAAAATTTCCATATATATTGAAATCTTTGAATTAGTTAGTTTACAGTTTCCTTCCGACTGCCTTGAAAAAGGTGTAGTTAAAAGTGCCGTTTGCTTCGGCAGAAAGTTTAAGGTCGGCGATTCCCCGGTTCCAATCCGATTCGTTGATTAACTTGTTGGCGATTGCCTGTTCTCTTACTCCTTCTACCATAGCGATAAAGGTCTTGCGGGTAAAACCGTCTACCATTTCGGGGCGCGAGGCATCGGCATATACCACCCTCGGCGAAACACTCACATCTTCGAATCCGGCGCCGGTCAGCAGGGGATAGAGTTCACGGCCGATAAGCGAATTGCCTCCCATCTGCGCTTGCAGGTCGATAAGACACTGTATTGCAGCTTGAGCGAAAGGGCTGCGCGGGTGGTAATAAGCGGAGCCGTGGTCTCCCTCGATTACTGTAATCGTACCGCCATTTTTAAGCACCCTTTTCAACGATTCGAGCGCCTGCATCGGTTTTTCGAGGTGTTCCAACACAAAGCAGATAAAGATATGGTCGAATGATTCTTCCTCGAAAGGGAGAGCAAATACATCGGCATGCTGAAAATATACGTTATCTATATTCGCTTTTTCTATTCTTTCCTGCGCTTCACGAAGCGAGTCTTCCGAAATATCGACGGATATAAAGCTGCAAGCGGGATTCTGCGGGGCGATGATCACGGTCTGCGCACCGGTTCCGCATCCGGCTTCCAGTACCAGACCGGCAGGTTTGAAAACAGAATCGCAATGAAGGAGTTGACTTAAAGTACATGCCTGGTCGCAAAGCCGCCGGGATTCCGACTGCGAATAACCGTGAACGTATTCTTTTTCTTTCATGGCTATTATGATAGCAGAGGAAAAACTTTTTATAAAGATAAAAAGCGATTTTTATCCCTCTAGCTTCTGTGCCTGTATTTATTACAGGGAGGAGTGACATTGGCAGGAGAAAGCGGCAGGGCTTCGATAACACCGATAACACGGTTACTTAACGATTTGCCGTTGAGATTGAGGATTGCAGCCTCTCCCTGGGTTCTTTCTTCCATCTTTACATAGGCATATTTTCGAGATTGGCCGCTGCCTATATACTCATCGTTCATTATACTTACATCAATCACCGCTCCGAAAGCCGAAAATACCTGCTTCAACTCGATTTCGGTGACAGAGAGCGCCAGGTTGCCCACATATAAATTAATCCTGTTTGACCTTCGAGGGGAATCCATTAATTGACGTCTCATCATCGGGCTCCTTTTTGTCACCTTTTAGCCGGTACTGTTTGATGTTGGCATAAAAACAAAAATGGGCTGGAACCCAGCCCATTTTGAGTCGCTTTTAAACGATAGGTTTAGCGGCCTATTCTTCTGTAGCAATCGCTGCAATAGACAGGCTTGTCGCCGCGCGGTTGAAAGGGAACTTCGGTAGATTTACCGCAGCTGCCGCAGGTAGCGGGATGCATCTGGCGCGGTGCGGAATAGCCTCTGTCGCCTCCGCCGCGTTCGGTCTTTCTCGCCTGACGGCATGACTGACAGCGTTTAGGTTCATTGGTATAACCCTTAGACTGGAAAAATTCCTGGTCTTCAGCGCTGAAAGTAAATGTTGCCCCGCAATCGGAACACTGGATGGATTTGTCTTTAAAACTCATCTGGATGACCTCCTCTCTTAAATTTTTTTAGTTCAGAGTCTGAGTCATCCAATGGGGAGGAGAATATACCATGATTCTGAATTCCTGTAATAACCTCAACTTAAACTCCTTTAATTGTACACCAAGACAATAATAATTACAAAGGCAGATTTAAACAGGTTACTGTCTCAGAATTGTAGGTTTTAGGTAGAGAGACCCAAATAATTATATCATATGCCCTTCGACCATATTTTTTAATATCTTCACCCAGGGCTTTGATGCATCAGGGCCGGTAACAGCAGGCAAACCGGCATTAAAATATTGGGAGTAATCCCGTTTTAATTTTTTATCTACCACCTTGCGAATCGTTTTATTCGGCAGCTTGTAAGGGCTTACGGTATCGGGTTTAGCAGCCAGGTATTCGTCCAATTTGTTTTCGTATATGGCTATACGCAGCCATAGCATGCGTCTAATCCCTTGAACCGACCAGCTCATTCCCTGGTTCTTCATTCGCCTGGCGATAAACTTATCGATATTCCCTTCGATAGCTCCCGTACCTCTCCATTCATTGTCCACTTTGGGATAAATCTTAAGTCCCGATAGATTTGAAGATAAATAGTTTGACAGCTTCTTGATATCAGTACGTTTGTCTCCTTTTGCCGAATTTGCGGCATTATCAAGCAAACTGAATATGGCAGCAGTATCCTCTCCGGTTAAAGAGTTCCTGATTGATTTTAATACTTCGCTATCGTATCCGAGAGTGCGAGTCAATGCCCTGTTCAGATGGAAACGGCATAATTGATAACAGCCGCCGAAGTATTCTGCGCCTTCCCTTATCCATCCTGCGCCATCTCCACCAAGTATCATATGATTTACACAGGAAAATTCATATTTACGGCTTAGTTTAAGCGTCATGGCCGACCAAAAAGTATCACTGCTTACGATATCACCATGGACTGATTTATTGTCAGTCTTGTAACGGTTTTTCCCCACCTTTTTCCATCCTTCATATGCGATACCCAGTTTGGCTTCGACTTTCCTCTTGTTTTCCCTCTGCAAAGAGAGCATAACGCCATCGGCTTCGATAACAATACGGTCATTGACATTGTTTTCGCAATCGGGGAGTTCTCCTGTGTTCTTGAAGCGGTTCAGCGCAGCATCCTGCTTTATCAGGCATTCATCGGCAACCCTGGCAACAATACGGTGTATGCTTTGATGCGAAAGACTGATTGGGGTTGTCTTGTCGATTATCTCGGAGCTGCGCCTGTAAGGCATTACCCCGGCCATATCCAGCGCTAATTTTTTAACATATTGCGTTGTGTGCCGGTGTTTATCCATTCCCATCAATTCATCCAATAGAAAGTGATAAGTGCCATCCTTGTTCCTGTAATATCTTCTTTTAATCCTGACCGCCCCAAATTTCGTAACATGCCATGCTTCACCGGTTCGAACGATAGCATAATTCCTGCTTCTCTTTTCCTTGATTTCGTCGTCCAGATATTTAAGGATATCGCCATATGTTTCTTTTGCCCATTCAATGGCTTTCTGGTAAATAATATTTTCCAAATCGGCAAGAAGAGTGTTGAAATCCGCAGCTGAATTGCTTAAACTGGTTTCCAAGAGAGACCTCCATTTAGTTTTTCGGTTTGACAACCTGATTAATTATCTGTTGGTCTCTCTTATATTTTCAACTAAAAACCTACAAAAGTGTTACTGTATGTTTAAACAGGTAATAAACCGGATATCCGGCAACCAGTTATTGTTATAAAAATAAAAAATCTGTACACTAATATACCAGATGGATAATAAACAGATAATAGTTATCGGAGCCGGAGCAAGCGGACTGCTGGCAGCCGGCAGGGCGGCGGAAGCAGGGGCAAAGGTGCTGCTGCTGGAAAAAAACGCTTCCCCCGGCAATAAAATCCTCATCAGCGGCAAGACGCGCTGCAATATCACCAATTCGAAAGACCTCGAAGAATTTATTCCCATGTACGGAGTAAACGGCAGGTTTCTCTACAATGCCTTCGGCAGATATTTCAGGGAAGAACTGCTGGCGATGCTGAAACGTTACGGTGTCGAAACCAAGACCGAACGCGGCGGCAGAGTTTTTCCGGTATCCGATAATGCAGAGGATATAGTCAATGCTCTAACGAAATACGTTTCGGATAACGGGGTTAGCATGCAGACCGGTGTTAAAGTGACCGGCATCATCACGGCAGACGGGCAAATCAATGGCGTCAGAAGCGAGACAAAGATATATCCGGCAAAGGCGGTAATCATCGCTTCCGGAGGGGCGTCTTTCCCGGCAACCGGTTCTGCCGGAGACGGCTACCGTTTGGCGGCGGCAGTGAATCATACCATCGTACCGTTGCGGCCGGCGCTGGTGCCGCTGGTGGTGGAAGAGGTCGAACTGGCAAAAAGCATGCAGGGGGTAACGCTGAAAAACGTGCGGCTTACCGCTTACAGGTGTGCATCCGGTGAAATAGACCCTGCTCTTGCCCCGTTAAAAGACTGCGGACGCGGGATTCCCGGTAAAAGCCCCAAACCGCCGGTTATCGAAAGCCGCATGGGCGATATGATGATGACTCATTTCGGCATCGGCGGCCCGGTTACGCTGCTGATGAGCCTTGCCGTTGCCGAAGCTCTGGAAAAAACCCCTGTCAGTGTGGCTATAGATTTGAAGCCGGCCTTGAGTTTCAGAGAGTTGAGCGAAAGGCTGCAGCGCGATTTCGACACTTACAGCAAGCGCAGCTTTCATAATATTTTGAGGGAATTATTGCCTCAAAAACTGATTGAGCCATTTGTAAAACTGTGCGGCATTCAACCCGAAAAATGCGGCAACCAGATCAACGCTGCGGAAAGGGAAAAGCTGCTTTTGCTTCTAAAATCGCTGCGCTTCAATATAAAATCGACCCTGCCGCTCTCCACGGCGATGGTGACTGCCGGAGGGGTATCCCTGAAAGAAATCGACCCGAGAACGATGGGTTCGAAACTGGTGCAGGGGTTGTATTTTTGCGGAGAGGTGATGGACATCGATGCCGAAACCGGCGGCTATAATTTACAAGCGGCTTTTTCAACCGGATACGTGGCGGGTGAAAGCGCCGCTTCTTTCGTTGGGGGTATGGGATGAGGGGTATAAAAATTAAAACCGTTCGTTTCCTTCGTCAGGCTCAGGATGCACGGGTAATATTAGAGCCGTTCGTGGTGAGCCTGTCGAACCATAACGGCATTCGTAGCTCTAACCAGATTTCCGTTAAAATCCTTCGATAAACTCAGGACGAGCGGAAATTTTATTTCCCATGTCTCTGAGTTCGTAACGGACGAACGAAGTCCCGATGAATCGGGCTGACACCTTCCCCGGAGGGAAGTCCTTAAAATAGTGCCAGTACTAAATTACCCGGATGCCGAATTCCTTCAGGGCATTCACAAGCGCATATATTGGAAGTCCGACCACGTTATTGTAATCGCCTTCGATTCTTTCCACGAAGAACGCCCCCAACCCCTGTATGGCGTAGGCTCCGGCTTTATCCAGCGACTCCTCCGTCTTTACATAAGCATCGATTTCCTCGAGCGTCAGCTTCTTGATATATACCTTTGTTTCCACCGTAGCGGATACGGTTTTGCCGCTTGCGGTATCAATGATGCTAAACCCAGTAATTACCAGGTGGCATTTGCCGCCGATGGCTTTCAGCATTTTGCGGGCTTCTTGCTCCGTCCCCGGCTTGCCGATTATCCTGCCATCGAGAACCCCGAAGGTATCCGCCCCGATGATCACGGCATCCGGATACTTTCCGGCTACCGAGCGGGCTTTTTCCAGCGAGATTTGCGTCGCCAGTTCATGCGGCTCCAAATCCGGGGACAGGTTTTCCCGGCAGTTCCCGGCATCCACCTCGAAAGAAAGCCCGATATTTTCCAGCAATTCCTTCCTGCGCGGGGAAGAAGAGGCTAATATTATGCGTCTTTTATGATTCATAATTCCACACTACTGCAGAGAGTCCAAAGCTTCCGCCAGTTCCTGCTTCATATTTTCGTCCTGCCGGCCCAACTCCTCCCAGCGGCATTCCAGAACCTTAATGCGTTCCAGTACCTGCTGATGCCTTTTTGTCGCTTCGACCATGACTGTACCATCACCGCATTTCGTCTCATCGGCATACAGGGCTTCGAGGTCGGCTTTTTCATCTTCGAGTCGAGAGATTTCATTCTCGACCTTTTCGATTTCGTCCTTTACCGGTTTAGACCTGCGAAAATAGTCGTTGCGCAACCTGGCTTCCTCGTTCTTGCGCCGTTTTATATCATCCGAAGCGGACTTCGATCTGCTGTCTCCCGACGCAGTAACAGGGGATTCGTTTTCTTCCCTTTTTTCCGTATAATAATCATAATCGCCGAGGTAGACCGTCAGACGTCCGTTTTTTACCTCGATTATCTTGTTAGCTATCTGGTTAATCAGCAGCCGGTCGTGGGTGATAAAACACAGCGTGCCACGGTATTCTTCCAGCGCATCGGTCAAGACCTCGCGCGAGGCGATATCAAGATGGTTGGTAGGCTCGTCCATCAGTATGAAATTAGCCGGTTTTAAAAGCATTTTGGCTATGGCCAGGCGCGCTTTCTCGCCGCCGGATAGCACCGATACCGTTTTAAAAACATCGTCGCCGGCAAAAAGAAATGCTCCCAGAAGAGAACGCAGTTGCTGGTCGGACGGCTCGGAGGATACCCGCCTCAGTTCGGTCAACAAATCGTTCGGCGGATTTAAAAGCTCCAGCTGGTGCTGGGCATAATAGCCTGTTTCAACTTTATAGCCCAACAACCTTTCGCCGCTGTCGAAAGGCAGCGCTCCTGCAAGGATTTTTAAAAGCGTAGTTTTTCCGGCTCCGTTGGGCCCCACCAGCGCCACCTTGTCGCCGCGCTCGATGGTCAGGTCGATTCCCGCATAAACGGTTTTTTCTCCGTATGACTTGCGAATATTTTTGAGGACGATGACTTCCCGTCCGCCCGGCTCCGGTTCGGCAAAGCTGAAATTCACTTTTTTGGTGACGCGGGGGACTTCGATTCGGTCTATTTTAGCCAGCATTTTAAGGCGGCTTTGCGCCTGGCGCGCCTTGGTTGCCTTGTAGCGGAAACGGTCGACAAACTCCATCTCTTTGGCGATTTTCTTTTCCTGCCGCTCGGCGGCTGCTTCCAGTTTTTCCGCCTCTTTCTGCCGCATTTCGATGTATGCGTTATAGTTGCCGTTGAAACGCACCGGCTTGCCGTTTTCGATTGCCAGTATTTTGTTTGTTACCTTGTTTAAAAAAGACCTGTCGTGAGATGTTAAAAGCACTGCACCCTCGTAGCGCATCAGGTAGTTCTCGAACCAGATGCATGATTCCAGGTCGAGGTGATTGGTAGGCTCATCCAGAAGGAGCAGGTCGGGATTTACGACAAGCAGCCGGGCTAAAGAGGCCCGCATCAGCCAGCCGCCGCTGAACTGGTTCAACGGACGGAAAAAATCTTTTTCGCAAAAACCGAGGCCGCAGAGAATCACCCTGGCATAATGCTCGATATCGTTCCCGCCCAGAAGTTCGTAACGGTGCTGCAATTCCCCCAGTTCATCGAGCAGTGCCGGCTTTTTATCGTTTTCGGAGATGCCTTCCAGTTGCAGGACGATGGCATCGATGCGCGCTTTGACCGCTTTTGTTTTTTCGCAGCTGCCGGCCACCTCTTCCAGCAGAAGTTTCTGTGAAAAAGGCTCCACATCCTGCTTCAGATAGCCAACCGTCATTCCTCTTTGACGCGTGATTACGCCTTCATCGGGGGCAATACTTCCCGCTATCATTTCGAAAAGCGTCGTTTTGCCCGAGCCGTTAGGACCGAGTACGGCGATACGGTCGCGTTCAGCTACGCTTAGTGACAAATCCGAAAAAAGCGTGCGCAGACCGAACGATTTGGCAAGGTTACTTATATTCAGCATATTTACCCGAAATAACTATAATGAAAAGCATGATAGATTATACAATCTAAAAGCAGGTTGGGGGAAATTTTGCCGGATGGAGATGGAATCTTTTTTTTAAAAATACAGCCGGGCTGACAAACGGATAATCAGGAAATGACATCATCCGCTGCAATTATTCTTTCCACCCTCAGGAACGCCTCGACTACACTGGGGGTAAACTGGGTTCCGGAACCCTTTTTAATTTCCTCGACTGCTACGGCATTCCCCAGCGATTTACGGTACGGGCGGTCGCTGGTCATGGCATCGTAGGCATCCGCCAGTGCCATAATTGCCGCCCCTACCGGAATTTGCTCGCCGGATAAACCGTCGGGATAACCGCGCCCGTCGAAACGCTCGTGGTGCAGGCGCACCATATCGAGGATTTCCTGCTCTTCAACAATCGGTTTCAAGATACGCTCGCCGATAGCCGGATGCGTCTTGATATGCTCGAATTCCTCGGGAGTAAGCATACCCGGTTTGTTAAGTACCGCTTCCTTTACCCCGATTTTGCCGATATCGTGAATCAGCCCGGCTAACCTGATATTCTCAAGGGCGCCGTCATGCATCCCCAGTTCCTTTGCGATAACCACGGAAATCTCGGAAACACGCCCCGAGTGCCCGCTGGTGTATTCGTCTTTGGCATCCAGAGCCAGCGCCAGCGCCGTAACCGCATTCATGAAAGAGTCGCGGATTTTATCCGCCTGCACTTTTACTTTCTCTTCCAGGTGCTGCTGGTAATCGAGGACTTCCAGTTCCAGCCTGCGCGTATTCAGCGCGCGGGCGACGCTCAATGCTACTTCATCGAGGTTATACGGCTTGGTAAAATAATCGTAAGCCCCCAGCCTGACGCATTTGATAGCGGTTTCGGCATCGCCGACAGCGGTCGCCATTATAACTACGGTATCCGGATAGTTTTTCTTTAGTTCAGGCAGCAGTTCGACGCCGGAACCGCCGGGCATCATGATATCCAGGATTGCCAGATCGGCTGCTTTTTCACGCATCTTTTCCATTGCCTGCCGCGCACTTCCCGCTTCTACACAGGTATAGCCTTCCGCTCTCAATTTCTGGCACAGAAGACGCCTGATAACATCTTCATCATCGACTACCAGGATTGTCCAGGAATCGTTACTGCTTTTCTCCATCGTCTGTTCCTTCTATTTCTTCCGGCGAATTTATGGGCAATTCAACCACGAACTTAGCGCCGTTTCCCGGTTCGCTCTCCGCATAGATGTTTCCGCCGTGCTGCAAAATTATACCATGACAGATGCTCAGCCCCAAACCGGTGCCTTTACCCACATCCTTGGTGGTGAAAAAGGGGTCGAATATGTGTTTCAGATTCTCCTTGGTAATACCAGGACCGTCGTCCTTTAAAGATACTCTCACCATTTCTCCCGCTCTCTCCGTTTTTATAATAAGCGTTCCTTCTTTATGCGCTTCAATCATGGCAAATTCCGCATTAATGATAATGTTCAGGAAAACCTGCTGTATCTGGAAGTAATCCATTAATATCTGGGGCAGGTCCGGGGCGAAATCCCTGATAACCTGTATATTGTTAACCTTCTGGTCGTATGCCCGCAGCTCGAGTATTTTTTCGACAGCCTGATTAACGCTCGCTAACTGCGCTTTATTCGGATGCTTGCGGGCAAAAACCAGCAGGTTTTTAACCACCCTGGCTGCTCTT
>CAYNQR010000012.1:0-43121 GCA_964399425.1 uncultured Dehalococcoidales bacterium
GAGGGCGGAATCCTGCGGCTGGTAAGTCATTACCAGTACCATACCATCAGATTCGTAATAAACCTTCATAGTATGAGCGTCGTCGTCAAGGATGGTTATCATCTTTTCTCCATCGATAACCGTTTCCACCTTCATTTTATTTCCCTTGATCCAGACTTTGCTTGTTTGGGCTGGCATACCGCCACCGGTTGTTACCATTTCATAATAGACAGAGTTTATTCCCGATGCCTTCCCAAGTATATCTTCAAGGCTCTCTCCTGTTGTTGTGGGTGTTGTCGTTGTTGTGGTTGTTGGGGAAGTCGTGGTTGGAGAGGTGGTAGTGACAGGCGTCGAAGTAGCGGTAGTTGCCGGGGTTGAAGTAGTTGTAATCGCAGGAGTAGATGTCGTCTGGCTGCTTGTCGGAGTGGTCGTTTGTGTGGCAGCCGTTGTTGTTTGCGAGGTCGTTGCGGTAGTAGATTGCGGAGTAGTCGAACTTGTTGTCGTACCGTCGCCGCTATTGCAGGATGAGAGAACAGGAATTGCAACCAAGAGAGCGCATATTATCAATCCGAATATCTTGTTTTTCATAAAGCTCCTCCCAATTATCGTGTCTTATAAAGATACAGTAAATACACTGTAAATTAAAGCCCCAAACAGTCCTAAAGTCAATAGCTCTTATGTTGATTTGGCAGACATTTTCCGGCGTTTGTCGATGAGAACACGACCTGTTCGATAATTGTAGATGCTTTAGCGAAGGTTTATGGTGTTGCAGTTATGCTGTCACCTTGTTTTTCGGTTTTGATTTGATAGGTCTCTCCATCAGTCGTAATGATGATGGTACCGCAGGTGTCCGTTCCGTAAACCTGCGCTTCGATACCAAGCAGGGCTTCTATAGCTTCCTGGTGCGGATGTCCGTAGCTGTTGCCGGTTTTAGCCATGTAAATAGCAGCCTCCGGCGTTAAAACAGAGAGAAATTCTACTGAAGAAGCCGTTCTCGAACCATGGTGTCCTGCTTTAAGTATCTCTATGTCGGGAACGGAGATTATCGTCGATAACAGCATCGATGTTTCGGATTTATGTTCGGCATCTCCCGTAAAAAGAAAATCCACCGTGCCGTAGCTGAACCAGAGTACGATGCTGTTGTTGTTTAAATCGCTTGAAGTGATATCCGGATGCAAGACCAGAAGTGTCAATCCTCCGGCGCTGATAACATCGCCGCGCCTGGCGATGTGTATTACGGCATTTTCCGCCTCGCTTGCCGATATAAAATCGCTAAATGTCTTCGAAGAATATTCGTAGCCGTCATACCATATTTGCTCTACTGTGTATTTTTCCAGTACCGAAACCAGCCCCCCGATATGGTCGGCATGGGCGTGAGTAGCGATTATGATTTCCAGGTTGCCGTCAATGTATTTATCGATGTAGTCGGCAATCCCTGACGATTTATCTCCTCCGTCTATCAGGATTTCGGTCGTTCCGTAATCGATAAGTATGGCATCACCCTGCCCGACGTCTATAAAGTGCACGCTTATTAATCCAGTAACGGGCGGAGGGTCTTTTTCATAATTAACCGCATACAGCGCGATAACTGCGGCAGCCAGTAATAGAATTAAAGGTATGATTATCTTTTTCATATCATAATATAATACCGGTATACTTCCCGTAACCTCGCGGCTGGGAAATCATGCTTTAAAACAGATTTTTGATGATATCCGCCCCGGCTACAAAGGTTCCCAGCGAACTGCCCAGGTTCGTCATAACTATGATGAGAAATACCCTCAGAAATCGATTTTTAAAAAAGCCTTTAAAACTGAAGATGTCTTCCGGAATATTGTTTATGTCATGCACCGTCGGTTTTCTTAAAGTAGCTTCCACCAAACCTGTCAACCACCCGCATGCCACCATCGGATTCAGTGACGTAAAAGGAGCGGCGACAATCGAAGTGAGGATGCTGAGCGGATGCCCCAGCGCCAGCGTGGTGAAAAGTCCGGCAAAGAGGCTGTTCCATAAAAACCAGACCGACAGCTGTTGTATCCCTGTTTGAATATTGGTAATAAATCCATAAGCAATCAACCCGACAATAACCACCGGAATCGCCCAGCCGATTATCTTAAATACGGGGCTGCCTTTGGATACGGTCGTGATTTTTTCGATATCCTGCGTTTTAAAAATTTCTTCCTTAACCCCGGGAACATGCGCGCCGCCAAGCACGGCAACAACCTTTTTCCCCGGCGCTTCCCTGATTTTATATGCCAGGTACTGGTCTCTTTCACTGATAAGAACTTCCCCGATGGCGGGAAACTCGTTACGCACTTCAAAAATTGCCGATTCCAGGAGATCCTTCTCCAGCATTTCGTTTATATCTTCTTCGGTTATTTTGGTCTCATCGACAAACGAAAAAAGAAAACCGTAAAAAAGCTTTAACTTACCCCATAAACCCAGTTTTTTCCAAATGCGGCGGAAGGTTATTTGAATCTGGCGGTCTGCCAAAACCAGTTCGGCGCTGCTTTCCCTGGCGCTTTCTATCGCCTGCAGCATCTCCCTGCCGACAATGGTATTCAGTTGCCTGGCCATCTTCTTCTGATATGCGCTCAGGAAGAGATTGGCAAGCATAAAGCCGATCTTCTTTTCCTTAATTACCTGCACGATATTGGTATTTTCCCACGCCTTGGGATTTGAAATACTTTTATAGCGTCCTTCGTCAAGCTCTACGCAGACGCTGTCGGGCCGCTCTTCTTCGATAACCTTTTTTACGAGTTGCGCGCTTTGCTCCGATACGTGTGCAGTGGCGATTAAAATAATTTCCTTACCATTGTAATCCAGGCGGGTTATGTTATTTTCCATGTATTTTATACTTTCTTGGCGGAAGGTCATATTTGCAGTACTCTCCGCTTAACTTTCAATTTGATTATTAAGAATTATGAATGTTTGAGAGAATAAAGTAAAATTGAATGTATGAGACGATTATGGATTATATCCCATCCCTGTTATCTATTGTTCCCTAAGACAGGCTGACACACGATAGGTCTGAATGAGATTGATACAATTAACATTTTCAAGGTTTTATAATTCAGAGGAGGCGATAAATAAATTGAAGAAAAATGCTTTAAAATCAGCCGTATTCTTATTATTGATGCTGTTGCCGGTTGGAGCGATGATTTTCTCGAGTTGTACTTTTGTTTATCCATCTTATATCGCTGTTTCCTCTACGGGTAATACCCTGGATTCGGAAGTCGACCCTAATTTCGGCAGAGCCGAGTGGTTTATTATCATAAACACGGAGACAATGGAATTCGAAGCTATTGAAGGGGTCTCTCCAAGCCTTGAGACGGGGGCGGGAAAAGCGGCGGCGGAATTGATCATCGGCACCGGTGTCGCCGGGGTTTTAACCGGAGAGATCGGCGGCAATGCAGCCGCAATTTTATCTAAAGCCGGGATTTATGTATTTACCGGAGCTTCCGGAACAGTATCATACGCAATCGAACAATACAAGCTCGGGAAGTATTAAACAAATAACGGATTTATTAATGCCGGTTAACAAATTACATTCTATAATATGATATAATATTCAATTGAAAATGATACAAGGAAGTGTTATATGAGAACGTTCACCGCTTACGTGGAGTTGGACGCTGAAACCAATTTATATATCGGCACTGTCCCCGGAATCCCCGGAGCACATACCCAGGCAGCCACTCTGGATGAACTTCGGGAAAATCTGAAAGAAGTGCTGGAACTTTGTCTTGAGGAAAATAAAGGAAAAAATGAAAAGCCGCCCAAGTTCATAGGATTACAGCAAATAGAGGTGGCTGCGTGACACGGCTTCCCATTGTCGATTTCAAGACGATGGAAAAAGTACTCTTACTTTTAGGTTTCAACAATACACGCATCAAAGGTTCGCATTTTTTCTATCGCCATCCCGATGGCAGAACAACCACTCTTCCCAATCATAAAGGCAGAGATTTGTCCCGTCCCCTGATATATGAAATCCTTCGCGAAATAGCATTAACCCCCGAGCAATTCCTGAAAAAACTGGATGAAATTTAACCGTATATGCCGTAACTTATTCAATAATCGACATCAGTTTCTATCTTTATAAAAGCGGCAGGTTGGATATTAATTAAAATACTCTCCTTTGTGTTTTTTGAATATCAAATTATTATCTGCTTTATTATTCAAAACTACTTTTAAACTGCTGTTAAGTCTGCTATTATGTATCAAACTGGTAGCCTAAAAAGGAGATATGTATGAAGAAATTAGTTCCTCTGGCAATTATCATGGCTTTGTTTTGCAGTCTGCTGTTTACGGCATGCGGTACCGATTCCGGGAAAATCCGCGTTGCCACCGATGCCACCTGGCCTCCCTTTGAATATGTTGATACAACCACCAATAAGATTGTCGGATTCGACATCGACCTCTTTACAGCTATTGCCGAAAAAGCGGGTATCGAATTCGAATTCATCAATGTCGAATGGGACCCCCTGCTTGCCGGCGTTGCCCAGGGCACTTATGATGCGGCCATTTCATCCATCACCATTAGAGAAGACCGTATGGCTGATATGTCTTTTTCAGACCCGTATTTTGTAGCCAAACAAATTATTGTTACCAAAACCGACAGCACTATAGCGGGCATATCCGACCTGGTCGGTAAAAAAGTCGGCGTACAGACCGGCACAACCGGCGACATAGAGGCCAGCGATGTAGCGGGTGTTAACGTAACCGGATTCGATGAAATCGGAATGGCATTTGTAGCGCTGCTCGGCGGACAGATCGATGCCGTTGTCTGCGATACTCCGGTAGCTTCAGGTTATGTCTCCAAGTACAGCAATCTTAAAACCGTCGCTGAATTCCCCACCATTGAAGAATACGGAATTGCCTTCCCCAAGGGCAGCGACGAACTGATACAAAAAATCAATGCTGCTCTGGCTCAGGTAAAAGCCGATGGCGTCATCGACCAGTTGGTACAGAAATGGCTGGTTGATTAATAATAAATAGTTTTAGGGGGGCTTAAAGCCCCCCAAGGTTTTGATTAATGGAGAAAGAAAAAAAAGATGCTCCGAACCGGGAGCTAAGCTTTGTTACCGGCGGAGAAGTTAATATTCGCCAGGACCCCTGGTGGTGGCTGGTAGTAGTTGTAGCCGCAGTAATCATACTGCTGGTTATGCTGCAGCCGGTTCCTTTTAAGGATATTGTCGTCTTTGCCAAAGACGGAATACTGGTTACCATACTGGTAACCGTCGTTTCTTATTTCCTGATGCTGATTCTGGGGCTTTTCGGCGGCTTGGGCCGTCTTTCCAAGAACAAAATTTTTTTCGGTATATCGTCGCTCTATGTAGAAGTAGTACGCGGTATCCCGCTATTGGTACAGCTTATCGGCTGGTATTTTGCATCTCCGGTAATTATTCAGAAACTGGGGCTGTGGACGGGTATCGAAGCACTCATTCAATACCGGGCTAACCCGATTATAACTGCTATAATAGCTATAACTGTATGTTACGGGGCATATATGAGCGAAATCGTCCGCGCCGGTATCAGCAGTATTCCGCGCGGTCAGATGGAAGCAGCCCGTTCGCTGGGTATGAGCTATTTTCAAGCAATGAGGCACGTAGTATTGCCTCAGGCTTTCAGGGTAATTTTACCTCCTATGGGTAACGAATTCATTGCACTGCTTAAAGATTCCTCTCTGGTCAGCGTTGTGGCAGTGGCGGATTTAACGCGCAGGGGGCGTGAGTTTATGTCGGCTCATTTCAATCCGATAGAAACCTGGTTAATGGTTGCCCTGCTGTACCTGATAATGACCCTGATTGCTGCCAGAATTGTATCATATATTGAAAAACGTTCGAAGGTCGATAGATAAAATGCCTGAGCCAATTATAAACATACATGACGTTCATAAGCATTTCGGCAGAATTGAGGCTTTGCGCGGAGTCAATCTGGATGTAAACGAAGGCGAAGTAGTGGTGGTTATCGGCCCTTCCGGTTCGGGTAAATCGACTATGCTGAGATGCATTAACCGCCTGGAAGAATACGATAAGGGTTCCATTATCGTCGACGGGATTGATTTGAACAATCCGCATAATATTAATGCGGTACGCTGCGAAGTAGGCATGGTGTTCCAGTCATTCAACCTCTTCCCGCATCTGAAAGTTATCGATAATCTGACGCTGGCGCAGCGGATAGTTCGTAACCGTGAAAAGGAACAGGCGATTGAAATCGGCATGCAGCTATTGAATAAAGTGGGCATTCCAGAAAAAGCCGAAGCCTTCCCGGGGCAGCTTTCCGGCGGACAGCAGCAACGCGTGGCTATTGCCCGCGCACTGGCGATGAATCCTAAAATAATGCTTTTCGACGAACCCACCAGCGCTCTCGACCCGGAGATGATTAAGGAAGTGGTGGACGTTATGTCTCAATTGGCCAGGGATGGTATGACCATGATTGTTGTTTCCCATGAAATGGGATTTGCGCGGGCGGCTGCCGACCGCATTATATTTATGGACGAAGGCGTTATTGTTGAAGAAAATACTCCGCAACTCTTTTTTACTTCTCCCGCTCATAAACGTACCCAGGATTTCCTCAGTAAAGTGTTGCAAATATGATTTAGTCCTTTCCGTGGAATTTGCAGGCTGTTATTTTTTAATTTTCGCTTTGGCAAAACTCGT
Organism: uncultured Dehalococcoidales bacterium; assembly: GCA_964399425.1. Lineage (GTDB taxonomy): Bacteria > Chloroflexota > Dehalococcoidia > Dehalococcoidales > UBA5627 > UBA5627. Next base: position 6,639 of record CAYNQR010000012.1, read on the forward strand.
TTAACTATTATTCTTAGAAAGAAGTGTCTTAATATATTTATATGTTCGATAATCTGAAAAAATCTACCAGGTTGGCAATAATTGCCCTCATTTTTATCGCGGCTATCTGGGGCTGGTCATTTGTTATCGTAAAGCAGGCGGTAGCCCAGATGCCGGTAATCGACTTTTTAGCGCTGCGATTTGCAGTTGCTGCCATTATAATGGTTATTCTACGCCCGCGAAGCCTTTCTAAGATTACAAGCCCGGTATTGAAACACGGGGTGGTACTCGGTATCTTTCTCGGTTTAAGCTATATTACGCAAACATATGCCCTGGTTTATGCTTCCGCAACTGTTGTCGGTTTTATTACAGGGCTCTATATAGTAATCACTCCGTTTCTGGCGTGGCTCTGGATTAAGAAGAAAATAAACGGAAATGTCTGGCTGGCGGTAATTCTGGCATCTGCCGGATTGATATTTATCAGCTATAACGGTGTGGGAGTCGGCCCGGGTGAAATGCTGACTATTCTATGCGCTGTCACCCTGGCTTTGTATACTGTAGGACTGGGCAAATGGTCGCCCGGATGTAATTCCTACAGCCTGACTACACTTCAAATGCTTACCATGGCAGTAATACTGTTGCTGATTGCTCTACCGGGTGGAATATTTATACCGACCGACCCGCAAATCTGGTTTGTTATAATCATAACCGCTGTTTTTGCTACATCGCTGGCCTTTTTCGTGCAAACATGGGCACAATCCATCCTGGCGCCGACTCACGTGGCAGTGATTTTGACGCTCGAGCCTTTATTTGCCGGGTTATTCGGTGTTCTCGTCGGCAATGAACCCCTCACATGGCGCATCGTACTCGGAGCGGTATTTATGCTGGCGGCTATGTATATCGTCCAATTAAAATCGAGGGGAAGCGATAAAAAGCTGCTGCCATAAGATAGATATTTCCGTCGTCCGGTTTTAAAAAATTACTTCAGGAATTATTTAATATCCAACCGTGAGATTGATATGTCAATTCCTGCCGATATGTAATTCCTCTTATCAGTGCTGCTTTATAATATATTTTTGCATCGATATTTCTGCTATAATTTTAAGTAATTGGAAGTAAAAGGATTCTACGAGAAGGTTGGAAATGGAAAAAATGAAATTTATTTATTATCAGGAAGACAACGTATGGGTCGGCTGGCTTGAAGAGTATCCCGATTATAAGAGTCAGGGTGAAACGCTGGATGAATTAAAAGAGAACCTCAAGGATGTCTATGATGAACTTACTTCCGGTAAAATCCCCTGCGTCCGAAAATACGGTGAAATTGCAATCGGATGAAACGAAACGAGCTAATCAAAATAGTCCGTCAGAATGGCTGTGTTTTAATCCGTCACGGTAGCAAGCATGATTGGTACCAAAACCCCAACACCAAAATTTCACAACCCGTCCCCAGACATAACGAAATTGCCGACAGTCTGGCAAAACACATTATCAAAATGCTCGGTAATTAAATTTCGATAATCTCTTTGTATCAAAATAGTTCATTTTAAAACAATCAGCGCCGGTTAAATAAGCCTTAAGTTTTAGAAACGGTAGGCTTCAACGCATATAGAACCTGCTTACATTCGGCAGCAAGGTCAGCAATATAATTAAAATCCCGTAGACTGCGATAACCGGCTGCAGGAAGCTGATATATCCGAGCATGATTGTTTCGACGCTAATCCATATCAGCATTATGATTCCGGCTGCCCAGGAAGCCGTCCATGCCCAATGCTTCTTCTTGACAGGATTTAAAGCATCCGGCCATCTCCAGCCGGGGCGTTTTATCAGACTGTATCCGGCGAGAAGCGGAAAGATTCCTATTAAAGAAAAGAGAATTATTCCCGGAATCAGGTAATTCGGGAAAGGCGTTCCCGCCAGGTCGTTTGTCGACCACTGCATCAGATGTCCATCCGGAGCCAGGAAAAGCATAGCTCCGCTGATTACGGCGCCGACGCCGATAAATAATAACAGAACGATAAGCACCCAGGCTGCGACAGGGCGATGCCCGACCTTCTTACTCATTTTGAATAAGCTCTCCTTTCAGAAACCGGTCAAAAGAAATTACGGATATATAGCTATTTTATTCATTATGTGCGCGGATTTGGTTATGCCGTTGAGAAAAGCCCGTACCCTCCGGTGATTATAAATCTGATTTTGCTGCTTTTTAATGATTATATAATATGTTGCAGGAACTCTCCAAGAGCTTGTAACAATATTTTTGTTTTGAAAGCCGCTCCTTTTTTTATCTCTGATTTTTCATTAAACAAGCAAAAAACTATTGCATTATGCACGGCTGATAATTAGAATAATAGAAGGAGTTGCCTGATATAAAGAGGTAGTTCTTATGAGAAAAATATTTCTGGTTTTAGCAAGTGTTCTGTCGGTTATTTTGCTGGTGTTATCCGGTTGCAAAGGCAGTGTCACCGAGACTGTGGTTTCCACGAAGACCGTCGTATCTAACAATACGATTACTCAAACGAGTACGTCTACATCGACTCTTCCTGCGGTAACCCTCCCTGTGATAACCGAAACGGTTATTACCACCTTGCCTGCTGATACAGTCACAGTTACCGGGGCAGGAACGACAATGACCTTTACAAGTACCAAAACGGAAACAAAAACAGTTACGGCAACACCTTCGATAACTACCAATACCGTAGACGGCAGTGTTGTTTTCGAATATTCTGGCAAGGGCGAAGTTAGCACCCTGCCTTTTACGATATTAAAATCACCCTGGGTATTTCAATATACAACAGATTGGAGCGGCGATTTTACGGCTTATCTGATTTATGATTGGGGCGCGGCTTACGGCGCTATAGTATCCGCATCGGTTACGGCATGGGAGACTTATCACACGTATGTCTACAACAAGACCGGTGAAAATATGTATGTTAAGATCGAAGGTATTCCTTCCGACGGTTCGTGGACGATTAGAGTGATTCAACTTGCATAGCGCCAAATTAGTGCTATTGAACTGACTTTCCGCTTTCAAAGTGACTGTAAGGAACCTCAATGCTGATTTCAATCGGTTTCTATTCTGGGATATATTAAACGATTGGAAACAAAAGATACGTTAATGCTGGAAAATGCTTGGAATCGGTTTGGGTTACAGGCATAAATTTTTTTCTCAGGCCGGAAGATAATGAAGATTTTATAAGACTGATTAATCGCGACATCGATTTGAAAAAATATATGAAATATAAAGAGTATATTTAGTTAAATGGTGGGCATCCTAATAGAAACGGGATGTCTATCTGCTTTACACGCAGAATCTCAATCTTCTTTAATATCATTCGGCTGGATTAAAAGGTTAATCCCTTCCAATACCTGACTAAATCTTTTATGAGATAACGTCCCGATTTTTTCGGCCAAATCCTGTTTATCCACCGTAAATATTTGCGTAATGTTAACAACGCTTGCTTTCGAAAGGTTCGCCTCCCCCTCTTCCAGTAGAACGTTACCCGGGGAACTCGCCCTCTGCAAATTGGATGTCAACGAACAGACGACAACTGTATTTATCCTGCTTTTATTGAACACATTGTTTTGAATGACCAAATGCGGATGCCGATACGCAGGTTCGGAACCTGTCGGAGAACCGAGATCGACCCAAAAGATATCCCCCTGGTTGATTACCACTGGTCATTTACCAGTTGACGATGTTTGGATTTCATTTTGACCTTGACGTTGGTTTCAATGGAGTCAGACGTATCGTCGCAGGCTTCGTTAATAGATTCCAGCAGTTTGCGGTTTTTACGCTGCTGAATAAACTCACGGGCAGCTATCGAAAACAGGGAACTCCGCGAGACCTCCATCTCTTCGGCTAATGCTTCTATTTCCTCGAATAGAGGCTTTTCAATCGATATGGCTGTTTTTATATTAGGCATATTAGATTCACCTCGCATTTTAATCAGTATAACAGTTGGTATTACCATCGTCAATACCTATAATGGATATAGAAAAGCAGTAGTAATAAATAGGAAGTAAATGGTGGGCGGTATAGGACTCGAACCTATGACCACCTGCGTGTAAAGCAGGTGCTCTAACCAACTGAGCTAACCGCCCCCTTGTTAAATGGCGCGCTTGGTGGGATTTGAACCCACGACCTCAGCCTCCGCAGGGCTGCGCTCTATCCAGTTGAGCTACAAGCGCATCATGGTGCCGAAGGAGAGATTTGAACTCTCACGCCCGTACGGACACTACGCCCTGAACGTAGCGCGTCTGCCATTCCGCCACTTCGGCCCGAAATACACATAAATTATACTTGTGATGTGGTTAAGTGTCAACGACAGATTGCTTTCGGTACACTTATACCGGTTAAAGCGACGAACGATTTAAAACTAAAAATCGGGAAGGGGCGGGGCTTTTCTCTTATGCTCGCTCGTCGCAAACATCGACTCCAGCTTCCGCCTGATACCGTCGGTGGCATTATCGTTAAGAAGGTATTCGTCAATTTCTTTATATGTCAATCCCATCTCCGTTTCATCGGTCTGCCCATGCCACAGTCCGGCGGAGGGTGGTTTTACGATTATCTCTTCGGGGATTCCGAGATAAGCAGCCAGGTCTCTGACCTGCGCTTTTACCAGGTTTCCCAGCGGCAGGATGTCGACGCCGCTGTCTCCGTACTTGGTAAAGTAGCCGGTGACCAGTTCGCTCCTGTTGCCGGAACCGACCACCAAATAACCGAACTGATTGGCATATGAATACAGGGTTATCATGCGCAGCCTTGCCTTGATATTGGCCTGCGTTAATTTTGAGAGAGGCGCATCCATACCGTTGGACAGTATTTGTACAAGGCTGTCATAGACACTGTCAAGCGCTATTTTTTTTGTTTCAATCGCAAATTCTTTGGCAACAGACATGGCATCCTGCTCATCCTGTCCAATACTGTGGCAAGGCATGACCAGCCCTAAAGAGGAATCCTGAAATGCCCGTTTCGAGAGTATGGCAATCACGGAAGAATCGATGCCTCCGCTCATACCGAACACCGTGCCCTTCAATCCGGCAGCCGCCACCTTTTCCTTTATCCAGAAAACCAGTTTATCAGCCAGTTGTTTATTATCCATTGTATTAATCCCCTGCTTTATTTGCGATAATTCAGTATATATCCTGCAAAGCGTCCGGTCAAAAAATGCCGCGCAATTTTTGACTTTAGAAAGAATGCGGACTAAAATTTTATCAGAGGTATCAAATGCCTATATATGAATATTTCTGCCCGGAATGCAAATCGAAATTCGAATTGCTGCGCCAGATGAGCGAAGTGGACGCCGATGCAAAATGCCCTGTGTGCAAAACTCCGTCGGGCAGGATATTATCTAAATTCGCCTGTTACAAGAAAGACTCGGGTGGAATCAGTTCTTCTGTAGGCGGCAGCGGCTGTTCGGGTTGCAGCGCCACCAACTGCGGAAGCTGCGGTCAATAAAAATAAATCTCGGTCTTAATATTCGGAGGGGATATGGGCAGGAGAATTTTTAGCGTAGTGCTGTTACTGGTAGGAATCGGTATTTTGCTTTTTGTCGTTCTACCCGGATGCCAGAATACCGCAAGCCCGGGAGAGGAAGTCACTCTACGCATCGGTCAATCCGTTGCAATTAAAGGCGAAGACCTTAAAATTACCTTTGCCGGAGTATCGGGCGACAGCCGCTGCCCTGCGGATGCGGTATGCGTTTGGGCGGGGGAGGTTACCTGTCTGATGGAAATCAAACAGGACGGGGGAATATCTTTCGTGGATTTTGTCTATCCCGGATTAACTGGTGACTACAACCAATTGCTATACAACGGACACACCTACAACTTTAAAGTCCAACCCTATCCCTATTCGGATAAACCGATAGCCGACAGTGAATACCGTCTGTTTCTGATGGTAGATTAATGTTTGGTACTATTTTCCAAACGGATTGATACTCATAGTCCTAACTTTTCACAGAAAAACCCGTTATATATAGTGCAAGCACTTAAAAACAAGGAGGACGTCATGAGGGATTCAGTCAACAGGGTGTTATTTCAAATCAGGTGGCTTTTTATGGGGCCGCAGAGAAGGTATGCCTACCTGTGGAACAGAACCAGAGAGAGTATGAGATACTAGATTGCCGGCACTTATGACAGGTTTCAGTAAAAAGCTAAATCAACCCGACAACGCCGCTCCCCTTGCAACGGGGACATGTTACCGAAGCGGCTTTGTCGGCGCGTGTAATTGTAGCCTTGGGATTCGCTCCCAGGGGCAATTCCTTTTTAACTTTTCCCGTTCCGTTGCATAAGGGACATTTCGAAACGACCGACATTCCCTCCATTCATCCTCCGCAGACACAGGAATCATTGCCGTTTACTTTTTTCATATACCACCACGATACTATACCGGCGACAAGCGCGCTTAAAGCTATGGCAACCGCAATATAGATTACGCAATCGTACCAGAAACCGCCGGGAAACAGCATTATCAGGTAATCGGTATTCGGGTCCAGCAGCCAGAAATCGTTGGCGAAGCTGATGAGATGGAAGGCGGTAAAAAAGACATCGAAGTCGGCAACCGCCAGTATTCCCAGTATTAAAATCAACCCGATTGTGATGCTGCTGCCGCGAAAAACGGCAGAAGTCAGCGGGCGGCAGGATGCGCGCCGGCGATAGAAAATATTTAAAGCTATGTAAGACAGCATAAAAAGCCCCGTACCCAGCAAAACATAATAATCCAGCCTTACCAGCGCTTTCACATCCTTCATGTGAGCCACTTCTTTTTCATTGAAAAGCACGAAGTCTACGCCGTCTTTTATAACGGTAACGGACAGATACTCCTCGGATGAATTGAAATAGCGGATTATCTGCGTCGCCGCCTTCTCCAGTTCGACTTTCTCGATGCCGGTCGTCTGCTCCACGTCATAGGTATTAAAACTGTGTTCGTAGAGCCACTGGCTGTTGATGGCAGCTGCGATAAAGCCCGTCAGCAAAAAGAAAGGGATGCACAATATAAAAAGCCATTTGGTGATTATCCGGATGTATTTTAAAGCTGTCTTGTTCATAAGCTAAATTGTACTACTAAACGGTGGCGAATTGGTAATTTTTAAAAGATTTTCGTCGAAATAAATTGCGTGATGGGGTAATTAGATGGTATTGTAGCGATTGCTTTGTCCCGATTAAATCAGGACTCGCAAAAACATTATTAAGACCTGACTGTCGTTAGTCTGCATGCCCTCTCTCCGCTGCCGGAGAGGGACTGGGGGTGAGCCGTAAAAGTAAGAAAAAATATTTTTCTTAAAATCCGCTCTCAAAAAGTGCCCCCGTAACCTGAAAGAAGCAGGTCTGAAAAGCCTCCCTTGTGCTATAATTATCGGGATTTCAAATTCGAAAGGATTCTAGCTTGTTTACCCATCTGCACGTTCATAGCGAATACAGTCTGCTGGACGCCATGTGCCATATCCCGAACCTGGTTAAGCGCGCCAAAGAGCTGGGGATGGATACGCTGGCGTTAACCGACCACGGCGTTATGCACGGAGCCATCCAGTTTTATAAAGAGGCAAAGGATGCCGGCATTAAACCCGTCATCGGCTGTGAAGCCTATATCGCTTCCGGCAGCCGCTTGAGCCGTACTCCTTCGGATAAACAGAGCTATCACCTGGTATTGCTGGTTAAAAACCGCAAAGGCTACCAGAATCTGATGCAGCTTATCACCAAAGCCAACCTGGAAGGATTCTACTACCGTCCGAGGATGGATAAGGAAATCCTCGAACAGCATCACGAGGGATTGATTGCTCTCACCGCCTGCCTTGCCGGAGAAATTCCCAGATTGATTTTAGACGGACGCAAAGAAGATGCCAGGGATGCGGCATTGTGGTATAAAAAGACTTTCGGGGAAGGAAACTTTTACCTTGAAATCCAGCGCCATCCCATCCCCGAACTGGAGCCGGTCAACCAGGAACTGATTAAAATGAGCGGGGAACTGGATATCCCGCTGGTCGCCACCAATGATGTGCATTATATCCTGAAGGAAGAAGCCAAATTCCAGGATTTACTGCTCTGCATCGGCACTAACACCACCATTCTCGACGACAAGAGAAAGAAGATGTCCGACGACGGTTTCTACTTAAAAAGCCCCGAAGAAATGGCGGATATGTTCAAGGATGTGCCGCAGGCGATCGAAAACTCGCATAAAATCGCCGAAATGTGCAATCTCGAACTGGAATTCGGGCGCTTGCATCTGCCGGAAATAGAGATACCCGAAGGCATGACTCCCTTCCAATATCTGGAAGACCTCTGCCGGAAGGGATTGCCGAAATTCTATCCCGAACCCACTCCCGAGATAGAAGAGAGATTGAAATACGAACTGGATGTCATCGACAAGACCGAGTTCGCGCGCTATTTCCTGGTCGTCTGGGATATCGTCAGGTTTGCGCGCGAAAGCGGCATCCTGATAAACGTCAGGGGCAGCGCCGCTTCCAGCATCGTGCTGCGCTGCCTGGGTATCACCGATGTCGACCCCATCCCGCACAATCTGGTCTTCGAAAGATTCTTGAACATCGAACGGCGTGAAATGCCCGATATCGATATGGACTTCGAAGATTACCGCCGCGAGGAGGTCATCGGCTATGTTTCGCAGAAATACGGGCTCGACCATGTCGCCCAGATTATCACATTCGGAACTTTAGGAGCCAAGGCTGCCATCAGGGACTCCGGCCGCGCTTTAGGTATGCCCTACAGCGATGTAGACCGCGTGGCAAAGCTGATTCCTTTTGCCGTGGGAATGACGATAGATAAGGCGCTGGAAGAGAATGCCGAGTTCAAAGCCATCTATAATACCGAAGCTACCGTTAAAAACCTGGTCGATTATGCCAGGGGAGTGGAAGGCGTGGCGCGCCATGCCAGCACTCACGCCGCCGGCGTGGTGATTTCCAAGGAGCCGCTCACCAAACACACGCCGCTGCAAAAACTGAGCCGCGAAACCGAAGCGCAGCTGGTAATGACTCAATACCCGATGGACGATATCGCCAGAATCGGGCTTTTAAAGATGGACTTTTTGGGGCTGGCCAACCTGACCATCCTCTCCAAAACCCGGGAAATGATTAAGAAAAATCGCAATGTCGATTTAGACCTGCACAGCATTCCCATGGATGATAAAAGAACCTTCGAACTGCTCTCGGCGGGGGAAACCACCGGGGTGTTCCAGCTGGAAGGCAGCGGAATGCGCCGCTATATAAAAGAACTGAAACCGAGCGTCTTCTCTGACATCGCCGCTATGGTAGCGCTCTACCGTCCGGGGCCGATGGAGCAGATACCCAAGTTCATCAGGTCCAAGTTCGGAATCGAGCCGATTACCTATCCCCACCCCGCCCTGGCGGAGTTTCTGGAGGAAACCTACGGCGTCATCGTCTACCAGGAGCAGGTGCTCTTTATCGTGCGCGCCTTCGGCGGCTACAGCTTGGGGCAGGCGGACATCTTCCGCAAGGCCATGGGTAAGAAAAAAGCCGAGGTGATGGTAAAGGAGAAAGCCAACTTCATCAAGGGCGCCGAAAAGAACGGTTATACGGCGGAAATCGCCGAAAAGGTCTATGCCTTAATCGAGCCGTTTGCCGGCTATGCCTTTAACAAGGCGCACGCCGTAAGCTATGCCCTGATTGCCTATCAGACCGCCTATCTCAAGGCGCATTACCCCGTCGAATACCTGACTGCTCTGCTGATTGCCTCCGACGGGCAATCCGAGAAGATAGTCGTGGCGACGGATGAATGCAGGAGGCTGGGGATTAAGGTGCTGCCGCCCGATATCAATCGCTCTGAACTGGATTTTGCCATCGAGAATCTGGAAGACGGCAGGCAGGGCATCCGTTTCGGGCTGGAAGCCATCAAAAATGTGGGAAAGAATGCCGTCGAGCCTATTATCGAAGAGAGAAAAGCGGGCGGAGAATATAAATCCATCGAAGACCTGTGCCGCCGCGTGGATATCTGCTCTCTCAACAAAAGGGTGATGGAAAGCCTCATCAAGGCCGGGGCGATGGACTCGCTGGGAGAGCGGGGGACTCTGCTGGGAAACATCGGCGCCATTATGTCGGCCGCCCAGCGCGAGCAGCAGTTGAAAAGCAGCGGACAATCCACTATGTTCGACCTGTGGGGAGAAAGCGTCAGCGTACCCATGCCCAGCCTCGAACTGGAATCCGTCAACGTCTCGCGCAAGGAAATCCTGGATTGGGAGAAAGAGCTTTTAGGGGTTTATCTCTCGGAGCATCCCTTCAGCCCCTTTGCCGAAAAAGCGATGGCGGAAAACACGACACTCTGCGGGCAGGTGGACGAGGAGATGGACGGGCAGACGGTAGTGGCGGCCGGCATGGTCTCTGCGGTGCACTATCTGACTACCCGGGACGGGCAGCCCTTCGCCAGCGTGACGCTGGAAGACTTAAACGGCAAGCTGGAAGTGATGGTCTGGGCGCGCGTCTTCGCTTCCACCAGGGATTTATGGGTGGAGGGGAACATCCTGCTGGTGGACGGCAAGGTAAAAATCAGGGCGGACAAGCCGCAGCTTGTTTGCGAACATGTACGTATTTATGACCTGGAGGACAAGACATTGGCGAAAAAAGTGGTAGCTCCCAAATTTTTCGAATCACCGAAAGAAAACGGGGAAACAGTGAAAACACCCGGCAAAATCCGCCGCCTGACGGTGCGTTTGAAGCAGACCGGGGACGAGGCCGGCGATGTAAAGCAATTGCATGATGTGATGGATATCCTTAACGAATACCCGGGAGACGATAGCGTCAGCATCATTGTTGATAACGGAAGCAAGGTATTCAAGATGAAAATGCCCAACCTGCACGTCGGCATCTGCTCGAAGATGATGACAAAGCTGGCGGATAAGGTAGGGGAGGACCGCATCGCCACCGACGACGAGTAAACTTAATAATAGTCGTTCGTGTCCTTCGACTTGCTCAGGATGCACGGATAATAATAGATGGATACATACCGAATGTTGAGCTCCGTAAAACGGAGCGAAATCCCGACAGATCGGGATCGAACCATAACGGCGTTCGTATCTTGACCCAGATTTCCGTTGAAATCCTTTCCCGATTATTCGGGATTTCCCTCAACATCCCAAATTTTCTGGATTTAGAATACATTTGTGAAGAATTTTTCCTAATATTCTATTGACAAAGTAAATTACAGTTCTTTATAATTTACTTAATTAAAATAAAGTAAATTAAATAAAATCATAATGTAGGTTAAGTAATTAATGGATATCTCTGGATTTAAGTCTGGAATTTGGCGTAAAGGTAATCATTACAGATATTTTCTGCCGGAAAAAATCAATCATCCGTTTGTATGGTGTGATGAAACGATAAACGAGTTGCTTGAAAAAGCATCCCTTAAGGTTGGTGAATTAAACTCCTTTTCAAGATTTGTGCCGGATACGGATATGTTTATCAAAATGCATGTCGTAAAGGAAGCCGTTACTTCAAGCCGTATTGAAGGCACGCATACCAACATTGATGAAGCCGTCGTTGAAGAAAAAGAAATTAATCCTGAAAAGAGAGACGACTGGCGGGAGGTCAACAACTATATAGAAGCCATGAACGATGCAATCGAACAACTGTCTAAGTTGCCGATTTCCAATCGACTAATCAGAAATGCCCATAGGATATTACTTTCCAGCGGACGCGGTGAAAACAAAACCCCGGGGGAATTCCGAAGGTCGCAAAACTGGATTGGAGGCGTAAGCCTGAATGATGCGGTCTTTATTCCGCCGGCACATACGGAGCTTCCCGAATTACTGGCAGACCTGGAAAAGTTCCTGCATAATACCGATATCAAAATACCTCATTTAATACGCATTGCTATAGCGCATTATCAATTCGAAACAATTCACCCATTTCTTGATGGTAACGGCAGAATCGGGAGATTATTGATTACGCTTTATCTGGTCAGTTCCGGTGTTTTAGACAAACCGCTGCTGTACCTATCTGACTTCTTCGAAAAGAACAAGTCTCTGTACTACGATAAATTGGAAATTGTTCGTACAAAAAACGATATGGCGCAGTGGATTAAATTTTTTCTTACCGGCATAATACAAACGGCTGAAAACGGCGTAGACACGCTTCACAAGATTACCGAGTTAAAAAATAAGATAGAACAAGACAAGATATTGGCAATGGGAAAACGGGCAAAGCAGGGAGGCGTCTTGTTGCATGCGCTGTTCTCAAGTCCTGTAATTACGGTAAAGGATGTTCAGCAGATTACAGGGCTTTCCACAAAAGCTGCCAATGATCTGACACAGGCCTTTCTTTCGGCAGGTATTATTACGGAAATAACAGGCGATAAAAGAAATCGTATCTTCAGCTTCGAAGATTATTTGAGATTATTCAGATAAGTCTTAACTCTTAATGGAACGACAAATCTAGGGGGCGAGATGAGATTGCCTTCTCGTCTCTTGGATTAATGTAATTTCCTAAAAATCACTTCAAGGAATGTATACAAAGTATGCCGGTTTGTATACATTTGCAAAAAGATGTATACAAACTTTCTGGAAGTACGATTGATGAAAGATATGGGAAAAGGGTGCGTCCTGTCACCCTGAACGGAGCGAAGGTTCTAAGACCTACCAATCAAGACTGAGGTCTCGCCAACCTGGATTTAACGATTCTATCAATGAAATTTTTTTAGCCCTCGTCCATCCCTTTATCTGCTTTTCGCGGGTTATCGCCGCTATGACGTCGTTGGTGTTTTCGACATACACCAGGTAATCGATGTTGTACCTTTTCGTAAAACCCGGAACCAGTTTCTCTTTATGTTCATAAACCCTTCGATAGAGATTATTGGTTACACCCGTATAAAGGGTGCGTTTGCCGTTGGTCATTATATAAACATAATATTCAGCCATATTTTAAACCATGCAAGTGTCACCCTGAACGCAGTGAAGGGTCTAAGACGATTCGATAAGCCTTAGATTCTTCGTCAGAATTTCATCAGGACTCAGAATGACATTTTTTAGGCGACAGATTCGGCGTAAAGGTGCTTCTGGAAATTGATAAAGGTATTTTTTACTTTTTCCACCCCACCCAATATTTTCATAGCATCGTCGATAGCTTGATATTTTAGCGTCAATAAATGGGGCAATTTTTCCTGGTCTAATTCCTCCACCCCGTCTTCGATATACTTCGAGAGCACGAATTCCAGAAATTCTTTTTGCCTGCTATCCAAAGAATCGAAAATAAATGATTGCGCTCTGGCTACCCTTAATTCCCTGCTTATCGGTTTGATGGCAAAAGAGATATATTCAAGGACATCGAATAAATCGCTCTTTTCCGCATCAATTAATGTCTGGATTGTCTTCAATTCGGTTTTTCCGTAACCGGTTTCAGCCATTTTTGTAAGAAAGGCTTTGCGGGTGATAGGATTAGACCAAATTCCGCGTAATTCAGCTTCGCTTTTAAAGAATTCCGGCAGTGTGCCGAACATCCTTTCCAACAGCTCCTGTGCAGATATCGGTTTCCCGTCTGCGCTCCAGAATGATGTAGCTACCATGTGTTGAATTTCGCGTTCTTTCCCATCGGCCAGTTTAACCTTTACTTTTATCAACCGTGGATTTTCACCTTCATCAGGAGGAAGAAAATCCACTTCCGGTTCTTTGGTAATAGGTGGAGTTCTAGGTTCAGGTGGCGCAGGTTCTACTGGTTCACCATCCCATTCGGGGTCGGAAAAGTGATGATAAGCGTCCACAAAGTCATATATGGTAAAGTATTCTTTGCCGTCGAATAATCGCGTGCCGCGTCCGATTATTTGTTTGAATTCGATCATCGAATTGATGGGTCTCATAAGGGCGATATTGCGTATATTCCTGGCATCTACGCCTGTAGATAGCTTCTGCGAAGTTGTAAGCACAGTCGGTATGGTTTTTTCGTTATCCTGAAATTCACGTAAATACTGGTCACCAAGCGCGCCGTCATTGGCGGTTACCCTTACACAATAATTGGGGGCTTTGCTCTTTTTGTACTGGTTGATTAAATCCCTTACAGCAGCGGCATGTTCCTGTGTTGCGCAAAAAACAATGCTTTTTTCCTGCTGATTGACCTCGGAGAGGAATATTTTTACGCGTTTTGCCTCGCGTTCCTTGATTTCGATAACCCGGTTAAAGTCCCGTTCTTGGTAAAGTTTCCCTTCCTCTATTTCGCCTTCGATAACATAATCATCCGAGGTATAAACATAGTCATCAAGAGTAGTCTTTATCCTTTTAACCTTAAAGGGCGTCAGGTAGCCATCGTTTATACCCTCTTTTAACGAATAGATATATACAGGCTCGCCGAAGTATCTGTATGTATCGATATTTACGTCGCGCTTGGGTGTGGCTGTCAAGCCCAGCTGCACCGCCGGAGTGAAATACTCCAATATACTGCGCCACGTGCTTTCATCGTTAGCCCCGCCGCGATGGCATTCGTCGATAATAATAAAATCGAAAAAGTCGGGCGGATAGTTCCCAAAATACGGGGTATTGTTTTCCCCGCACATAAAGGTCTGGAAAATGGTAAAGAAAATACTGCCGTTAGTGGGAACTCTGCCTTTTTTCCGGATTTCATCGGGTTTAATACGAATCAGCGCATCCTCGGGGAATGCCGAAAAATTGTTAAATGCCTGGTTTGCCAGAATATTTCTATCGGCAAGGAATAAAATGCGGGGGCGGCGCGCCCCGTCTCTTTTCAGATTCCAACGGGTTTGATAGAGTTTCCATGCAATCTGAAAGGCGACAAATGTTTTGCCCGTGCCGGTCGCCATAGTGAGCAGAATCCGCTGCTTGTCTTCGGCAATGGCCGACATTGCTTTATCGACGGCAATTTCCTGATAGTAGCGCAATTTCTTGCTGCCGCCGATATCCTCGAACGGAACCGAACTGAATTTATCCCGCCACTCGTTTTCGCTGTGAAATACCTTGTTCCAAAGTTCCTGTGGAGTGGGAAACGAGGCGACTAAGCCCTCTTTACCGTCTTCCATGCATACCTGGTAGATATCCCTGCCGTTGCTGGCGTAGGTATATTTTAGGTGCATTTTTTCGGCATAATTCTTGGCTTGAGCCACGCCCTCGCCGACTTCCAGTTCGACGCTTTTAGCTTCGATAACTGCCAGTTTACGCCCTTTATATGCCAAAACATAGTCAGCTTTTAATGGTCTAGCTCTGCCGCCGCCTGTTTGGAGCTTACCGATTGTGATAGGGTATTCTCGAAAGATTTTCGAGCCTTCGACGAAACCCCAGCCGCATGCTTTTAACTGCGGGTCGATAAGTTCTGCTGTGGTCTCTGTTTCGTTCATTGTCTTTTCAACCTGTACCGCATCCTATGCGATAAGGGCTTTAAACAAAGTATGCCAGTTTATACGCATAAGGTCAATAGAATTATATTAACTTTTTAATTATTTTTTCTTGCCGTTACGATTTTACCGGCTTGCCGTATTTAAATAATTCCCTCTAACACAGAATAACGTCCTGTCATTCTGAGAGAGTGAAACGACCGAAGAATCTGAGAGTCATCGAATAGTCTTAGATCCTTCGCTGCGCTCAGGATGACAATATTCGTTAGCATTTTAATCCGTCAATTCCCCGTTAAAGGCTTTTTGTAAAAGGGACTTCTTCAATTCCTCCAAATCCTCAAGCTTCTTTTGATATACCACTTCCAGCCTTTTGGTTTCGGTTGATAGTTCATCAAGTTTAGCAACGATGGCTTGTTGGGTGGAAATAGATGGAATTGTAATATTAATAGCTTTCAATACCGCTACCGATGTAATATTTTGTATAGCTGCTCCCTGAGAAAATGTTTTTAAGCGATTTTGAAATCCTTTACTTTCCATCCAGTATTTTAAAAATATATTATTTATTTCTTTTTTTGTTGTCAATTTTAATAAGGCTTGATTTATAACCCCGCTTTTTATATGTTCTGGAACTATTACAACTTTTCCCATAGTGCCAGAACAACTCATTAATAGTTCACCGCTATGCAGTTCAAATCGCTCCATTTCTTTAAACTTTTCTTTATCAATGAAATATCTAACGTTATCAAAATTACCGTAAATAGCATGCATTTGTTCATAAACTGCATAGCCCTCTTTTTTAAAAATAATTTTTTTAAGGCTTCCACCGAAAGGGCCTCTGACAAATTTACAAATCTCCCCCAACCGCTTCTCCACCCAGTCCTCTTTAGGATTGGCAAAGATACTATTCAGATAGGAGTCGAAAACTTCGCGGGCGTTTTTCAGGTTCTTTTCGGTATTCTCTTTAGCTTTGGCTATGGCATCAAAAGCCTCGTCCAGAATAGCCACAATGTGCTGTTGGGTGGGGAGTGGGGGGAGGGGGATTATAAATTCACGAAGATAACTCAATCCAACAAATTTTTGGGTTGTCCCTTTTGCTTCTTGTGTCATTCTATCGATTACAGATTTAGAATCTAAATAATATTTTAAAAAATAACTTGATTGATTATTTGGTACTTTAAATAAGGCAACGTTTTTTATAGCGAAATTTGGCTCAATATTGATGACAACTGGATTGCCTATGGTACCAATCATAGCGAATAATACATCACCTTTATCAACCTTACTTCTTTGGTTAATATTCTTGTAATCTTCTTCAGATATGAATTGGATATCATCAAGGATTATTTCATTCCTTTTTAAATTTTTTGATGTTACTAATGCAAACCCAGTTTTTTGGTATTTTGGTGAATCATGTGTTCCATCTCGAACGTCGTAAACTTCTCCCAGTTTTTTAACTTCCCAGTCTTTCTTCATGCTATTTATTATCCAGTGTTTTTCGTGTTTTCGTCGGCAAGTAATTTTCGCCCGTAACAACGCTTCTACCGGTTTTTTCTTCCAGTTCCAGCCTGGCTTTTTTGGCAATCCTGCCGCCTTTTTGCCCGGCAGCCTTGTTTTCGGGCATTCCGGTAGCATTCGTGCTTTCGGCGATTTTCCGGGTGGAAAGCTCTGCCAAAGCGGTAAAAATCAACTCCGCTTCGCTCATATGGTCACGCAGATTTTGCGTCTCCAATCCTTTGAGATTTTTGTGCTCTTTAACCGATACGCCTGCCCATTCCTGATGAATTATGTTTGTGAGTATGGCAAACTCCTCGCCTTCTTTGATTTCATGTTCCTTCCAGTAGTCGGTCAGCTTGTTGCGTGTTTCCTGCCCCATCATGCGCTGCTGAATCCATTTATCACTGCGCCCGTGTTTTTGCCATGTTCCTCTAGCCCTGTCTAATGAACGTGAAGGGTCAGCCATCTCCTGCATGCGTTCATAACCTACTTTTGCCAGCCAGAGCTTGATTGGTTCGGCTTTGGGGCTGGGCACAGATTGAATCAGGCGCAGGAGGGTTTCAGGGTCGGCTGCATCTGTAAGATATTTTTTACCGTCAGCTGCTTCCATTTTCAGTCGGTGACAATTTGTCACCGACTCACTTTCTTCTTTCCTGAGTCGTTCTTTGAGTTTATTCCAGTATTTTCTGGCAGTTTGATAATCGGGCTGCTGTATCAAAACCTGTAGGATATCCACTACTGAAAAATACCATGTTTCAGTTTTTTCATTATAATGACGGCGTATCTGATGCTCTTCAAAAATGGCTATATCTTTACTCATAACATCCCCCTGATTTTGCTCAGGATTTCCGCGCTTTCCGTATCAAGTTTTTTTATCTCATCCAGTATTTCAAAAGGTTCTCTGAGTACTGTATCATCCTTTTTATTAGGGTTCTTAACCGAAAGGTCATAAGTTGCAGTATCTAAATCCGCAATATTAACCGACCATGAGTTCTCCGAATCCACTTTGGTCTTCTGCAATGACACAAAGTCTGCCAGATCGGCTTCGTCTAAAGGATTGGTCTTGCCGAGGTTGCGTCCGGGATTAAGTTGGTAATACCATACTTTTTGTGTCGGCGCTCCTTTTTCAAAAAAGAGCACAACTGTTTTCACGCCGGCGCCTAAGAATACACCGCCGGGTAAATCCAGTATAGTGTGCAGGTTGCATTCATCCAGCATTTTTTTACGCAGGCTTACCGCTGCATTATCAGCGTTAGAAAGAAAAGTATTTTTTATAACGATGCCTGCTTTACCGCCTGCCTTTAGAATCTTAACAAAATGCTGAAGGAACAGGAATGCCGTTTCCCCTGTCTTGATTGGGAAATTTTGCTTTACTTCAACGCGTTCCTTACCGCCGAAGGGCGGATTAGCCATTACTATTTCATAACGGTCTCTTTCCTGAATATCTTCAAGGTTTTCAGCCAGAGTATTGGTATGAATAATATTGGGAGCTTCGATACCATGCAAAATCATATTCATAATGCCGATAATATAGGCTAACGACTTCTTTTCCTTGCCGTAGAATGTCTGCTTTTGCAATATATCGATATCTTTAGTGCTTAACTGCCTGCTGTTTTTCAGGTATTCATGGGATTCGACAAGGAAACCTGCTGAACCGACAGCACCATCGTAAATCCTGTCGCCGATATGCGGGTCTACCACCCTAACAATGGCTTTAATTAGCGGGCGCGGTGTGTAATATTCACCGCCGTTGCGTCCGGCGTTGCCCATATTTTTTATCTTGTTCTCATATAAAGCAGACAGCTCGTGTTTTTCCGTACTGGAACGGAAACTGAGTGTATCAACCAAATCGATAACTGCACGCAGATTATAGCCAACCTGTATTTTGTTCTTAAGTTCTGTAAATATCTCCCCGATTTTATATTCTACTGTGTCCGAGCCTTTAGCTTCTGTCCTGAATTTTTTCAAGTATGGGAATAGTTCTTTATCTACAAATTCCTTCAGGTCATCGCCTGTTAAAGCCTTATTCTGGTCAATCTTGCCGTTGCCGTTCCTGGGTGCAGCCCAACTTTCCCAGCGATATTCGGGTCTGATTATATTTTCATAATTTTTTCCCGTTAACTCCGCTTCCAACTGTTTCACTTTTTCAAGGTCATCCAGGTATTTTAAAAAAAGTACCCACGAAGTCTGTTCAACATAATCCAGTTCACTGCTGCATCCGGGGTCTTTCCAGAGGACATCGTCGATATTCTTAAAAGTCTGTTCAAACAATGTTATATCTCCAAATGTTACTTTATGCCCGCATATTACCGCTTTAATTATTTTAAGTCAATCTAATCCCCCCCCCGTTAGCACCTCTCCCCCCAATTCTGTATAATATATATTAACTTGCCTCGCGTTTTATCCCCCCGGACAGGTAATATACAGGAAAGTTTTTGTAAAAATGATAAATAAATTATTGGATACAATCACCAGGTACGAAGGCACCAAGTTCATGAAGCTGGCGGGCGAGGGGATGGACGACATCTCCCCCGTATCGGACTTGAAGTCGCTCGAAGTGCCCGCCATATACGTCCACGTGCCCTTCTGCCGCAAATTGTGCCCTTTTTGCTGCTTTAACAGGTATTTGTATCAAGAGGATGTTGCAAGGGCTTACTTTTCGGCCCTGAAGAAAGAGCTGGATATGTATGCCGCCAGGGGCTTCAACTTTTCGGACGTCTATATCGGCGGCGGGACGCCCACTATTTTGATGGATGAACTGCAATCGCTGATCGCCTACCTGCGCAAATCATACGACATCAAGAGTGTCTCGGTGGAAACGACGCCCCCGGCGATGACTGCGGAGAATATCGATATCCTCAAAAGCTGCGGCGTCAACCGCGTTTCGGTCGGCGTCCAGAGCTTCGACGACAAGGTGCTGGAGGCGATGGGAAGGACGATTGCTTCGGGCAGTGAGGCGCGGGAGGCGCTGGCAAGGTCGCAGGGGCAGTTCGATACCGTCAACTGCGATTTCATCTTCAACTTCCCCTATCAGCCCATCGAGACCTTTATTTCCGATGTCAGGATATTCAAGGAAATGAAGATCGACCAGGCAACATTCTATCCGCTGATGCCTTCTCCCAGGAAAAAGACCGCCATGGAGAAGAAGTTCGCCAAAGTAGACTTTTCGAGGGAGCCGCAATTTTACAAGATCCTGCTGGACAAGTTGAAAAACGACGGCTACTCCATTTCGACCGCCTGGTGCTTTTCGCGCGGCGACCACATGATCGACGAATATATCGTGGATTCGCCGGATTATGCCGGGGCCGGGGCGGGGTCGGTGGGGCTGGTGAACGGCAATTTCTATGTCAACGCCTTCGCCGTCGAAAACTATATCCGCAAAATCGAAGAGAATAAATTCCCCATCATCAGGTACCGCAATCTCTCCGAGCGCGAGCATATCTACTACTACTTTCTGACCAAGCTGTTCGGCATGCAGGTCAACAAGGCGCAATTCAAAAAGGACTTCGGCAAGAACATCGACGTGCGCCTGTTCAAAGAATTGGCTGCCATGAAGCTCTACGGGCTGCTTACCGAGGACAAGGAAAACGTCTATGTTACCGAGAAGGGGATGTTCTCCGTCAGCATCATGATGCGCAACTTCTTTGCCTCTTTGAACACGCTACGGGAACACTGCATCAATTACAAGCTGTAAAGGACTGTCATTGCGATTCCATTCCCGCAGGGAAGGCGAAGCAATCTCTACCGCTGTATATTATCTGCTATCGACATATTAAGTTGAGGCAAAGAGATTGCCGCGTCGTCCCTCTCTGATTTATATGAGATTCATTCGGCTTTACCTCAGAATGACATTTGTAGAGGGACTCCTCGCAAAGACGCAATTAAAATTGGTTATCACCCCCTCATCAGTCTCGCTCCGCTCAACAGCTTCCCCAAGGGGAAGCCTAAAAAACGCCTTCCCTCGGGGGAAGGTGGCGTCTTGATATAATCGAGACGCCGGATGAGGGTCATTAAACAAAAGAATAACCCGGGGTTTTATTCCCGGGCTATCGTGATTCGCTGCTACGTCCGCTGTCTTGATTATGCGGCAGGGGCGGCGGGTTCTTCGGCGATACTGCCGACGGATATGGCATACGAATTGACGGCTTCACCGGCGGGTACTGCGAATTTAAAGCGAAACTGCTTGCTGGTACCGGGTTCGATATCCCTGATGTAAATCACCCTGGTGGCGATTTTTTCGTCCTTTACGTCTTTAAATAGGGTAACCACGGCGGCATCCGCTTTCCCGCTGCTGATATTTTTCACCACGCCGGAAACCTCTACGGCATCGTCGACCGGTTTCATATCGTGGCTTTTAAGCTGCACCTTTTCGAAGTCGGTGGTAACCGCCTTGCATACGGAAATCTTATATGTCCTGAACATATTCGCATCAGGATTCGCCGGGGCAAGGGAAATCTGACAACTGCTATCCGGCTTCAGTTCGATTGCCTTTTGACGGACGGTATCCAGCACGTTGCCTTCCCCGTCCTGAAATACAGCTTCGATGACAACCGTAGCAAATGCCTTATTGAAAACATTTTTAACGGTTACATCGATGGACCGCCTGAATCCCTCTTCATTACAGGGGTCGCCTTCCACCAGGCTGTGCGCCGTTATTTTTACTTTGTCATTTTCTGTAACAGACGGTTCCGGAGTGAGTATTGTTTTAACGACGCTTACCGCATAGCTCTTGATATCGGCATCGTCCTTATCGTATTCTATGCGCAGGTTCCTCATCCCGTCTTTGCTGAGGTCTTTTGTATATTTTTCAACGGTATCGATAATTTCGCCCGTTTCTCCGTAGAAAATGATATTGAACGCAATTTTGCCGATGTCTCTACCGGCGATGTTCTTCATGGTAATTACTACCCCGCCGCCCTTTCCACCGCCATTTTCCCCGATGTAAAGGCTATGGCTGATAATTTCAAGATGTTCGTTGCCTGTAGCTGCGGGTTCGGGTGGAGCGCATGGCTGAACGCTTTCCTCAGCCGTTTCTCCCGTTGAAATCGATTCTTTTATTTCTTCATTCTCAGACAATTCAGTGTCCTCCCGTTTATTTTTTAACCGCACCGCAGCGGGTCATAATTGTCCGCACGGATTCGGTTAATTATGTCCGTTTCAAGCTGCGGCGACCGCTTCGGCCTCCGTCAGCTCGCCGATATCGATGTCGCGTTTTTTGACTGCCAGCCCCTCGGGGCAGACGAAATCAAGCGCGAATTTACGCACGGTGCCGGGGCTGATATCCTTCAACTCCAGTGTGCGCACGCCGAGTGACTCCTCGTTGGCATCCAGGTAGGTTACCACCACGACGGCGCCGGTATTGACGCTGCCGACATTCTTTACCAGCCCGCTCAGTTCCTCTCGTCCGTTCGGCAGTTTCTTTACCTCATTCCGGCGCAACTGCACTTTTTCGAGGTCGGCGGTTACCGTTTTTATTACCTTGATATTATAGCTTCTGACGATATCGTCCTTGACGCTGGTAGTCTGAATCAAAAAGGCGCGGCTGCAGTCTGGCTGGATATCGGGTTCGATATGCTTCAACGTCGTTATGAAATTGCCTTCCGCATCGAAGAGGTCGACGGCGAATATCGCTGAGGCAATGCTCTGTCCGGAAACGTTCCTGATGGCAAGTTCTATGCCTCTTTTTATATGGGTGATGCCGACATCGAGCAAGCCCGTATCCTGAAAACTGTGCCTTAAAATAACTATCCTCTGGTCGCCTTCGACTTCCGGAACGGGAGTGACGACCATTTCCTTTATACGCACATCATAGCTTGCGACATCGATTGTCTCCGCTTTGCCGGTCTCTATGCGCATACTATATGTCGCGCCGCCTTCGAAATCGACGATATTGCGTTCGAGGGTATCGATAATATTACCCTTGGCATCGAACAATACCGCCTCGAATACCAGCTTGCCGATGCTGGCATCTGCATTATTCTTTACAGTGAAAGTAACACCCTTGCCGGCTGCTCCCGCCGCTGCTTTTTTTAGTATGAGCGCATGGGACAGGATATCGACTTTTTCATTGCCGCTGACGACGGGGTCGGGCGCTTTGCGCGACATTTCGGCAAGCTTTTCCGCAGACGGTGTCCCCTCGCCGCAGCATTCATCGAAATTTTCCAGCAACGAATCCAGATCTTCTTCGCTTTGCCCGAGCAATGTCGAATTATTTTCTTTTAACTTATCTTTTTCGGACAACTCAATCCTCCCGATATTATATTTTCATATCACTATGACTATGGATTACATTATATGACAGGCATGTAATCCAAGATGCTATCCTGCAGCTTCAGCCGTTTCCCCGACATCTACGGTATATGCCGCTACCTTTTCTCCGTCCGGAGGACGGAAAACCAGGCTGAAGTTTTTAACTGCACCGGGTTCGATATCTTTCACAGGCAAAACACTGGTGCCCAGCTCTTCCTTTTTTGCGTCCAGAAAAAAAGCGGCTACGGCGGCATCGGTTTTAACGCCGGAGACATTCTTTATAATACCGCTGATATTTACATCGCCGTTCGGCAGCACTCTTTTTTCATCCCGGCGCAACAGCACCTTTTGCGTATCGGCAACAATGGTCTTTATTATGTCGACTTTGTAACTCCTGGCAGAATCGTATTTTGGTATACTATCGATTTGTATTATTACGGCGCGGCTGGTATCGGCTTTAATGTCGGATTCCATATGTCTTGCCGTTCCCAGTAAATTACCCTCCGCATCATAAATTTCGGCATTGAAAACGGCTGTAACAACGGTTTCACCGGCAATGTTCCTTATAGCAATTTCTAGCTCTCTCCTAGATTCATCGGTATCTGTATTTATGTTTTCTTGGAAATTATGCTTCAAAATGAGAATCCTGTCATCTCCGCTAGCCGCCGGGACAGGAGTGACAATCGTGCTTTTGATTTTTACATCGTAGCTCTTTACATCGGCTTTTTCGGCCGGGGTATCGATGCGAATTATTCGGGTTTGACCGGACTCAAAATCGGTCACCGTTTTTTCGACAGTGTCGATGATATATCCCTTGCCATCGAATAACACCGCCTCCAGTACAAGCTTGCCGATAGCGGCGCCGGCGATGTTCTTAATTCCTAAAGAAACCCCTTTCCCAGGGCTACCCTGACCGCCTCTGTACAGGATATTATGCGATACTATCTCTGCCTGTTGATTGCCGTTAGCCACCGGCTCCGGCGCCTTGCGTGCCATTTCCTCAAGTTTTTCGGGAGACGGCAACCCCTCCCCGCAGCTTTCCTCGAAATTCAGCAACAGGGCGTCCAGGCTTTCTGAATCGTTTGCGTTTTCAGATTGGGGGTTCTGAATACCTTCTTTTTCAACCAA
This sequence comes from uncultured Dehalococcoidales bacterium, assembly GCA_964399425.1. Classification (GTDB taxonomy): domain Bacteria; phylum Chloroflexota; class Dehalococcoidia; order Dehalococcoidales; family UBA5627; genus UBA5627. The sequence goes on from CAYNQR010000012.1 coordinate 30,789, forward strand.
AATGCTGTCCTCCCGCTAACGAAAGCCGATTCCAACCGGCCATTTTAAAACATATCGTTAACTGTGATATGCATTTAAAAATCTTGTCGCGCTTTCCATAGGTCATATAATCGCAGTATCTCTATATAATATCATATGGAAAATTGACGCGGCGGTTTTCGATAATTATAATTCCTCATTAGACAAAATACAAACGCATTTTGTATTCGGTATGCATTCACGTCGAGCCGTATAACGTGGTATAATTAGAGATGACAATAAAAACGATAGCTACCAACCGCAGAGCCTATCACGATTATCATATCCTGGATAAATACGAGGCGGGAATAGTGCTCACCGGCACCGAGATTAAATCCATCCGCTCGGGGAGGGTGAACCTGGGGCAGGCTTTCGTCAGGCCGGAAGGCGGCGAAATCTGGCTGATAAACGCTCATATCGCGCGTTATGAAGCCGGCAGTTATATGAGTCATGAACCGACGCGCACCAGAAAACTGCTGCTGAATCGCAAGGAGATTAGAATTCTTATCAGCAAGACCAGCGAGAAGGGTTCGACGCTGGTGCCGCTGAGTTTGTATATCAAAGGGCATGTGGCTAAGGTGGAAATTGCGCTGGCGAAAGGCAAAAAGCAATACGATAAGCGTGAGACGATTATGCAGCGCGATGCCGAGAGAGAGATGGACCGCACTATCAAGAGCCGTAACAGGTAAGCATTTTAACAATCGAATATGGGGACGCATGGTTTCGACAATAAAGGTTAGTTGCTGGATTGCAGGTTGAGTTTGTCGCAATCCTCATTAAAAAGGCGGCAAAAACATAAATGGCGAACCTGAAATGGTTCTCGCTGGCTAAAAACAGCTAGCGCATCCAACCTTGCCCCACCCCGGCGGGTGAGGCTTGGGTGACGAAATGTCGGGGTGCCGTTATCCGGATACCGATACGGATAATGAAAGATTTATCGGCTGGCCTGACTGAACCCGGTTGGCAGAGGTCAGTTTGGCGAGATTAATCTGCCGGCTAAACCTGTAGCATATTCAGGGCAGCTTTTATTGGACGGGGAGTTCGATTCTCCCCCGTCTCCACCAGAAAAAATTTATCAGTCCATTTAAGTACTGAGAATGGCTGTTGCAATGGTAAGCAACGATATGAAACGTAAAATTCTATTCGGAATCACAATCGGTACTCTTTTTCTTGTTATCGGGTTTGTTTTTGGTTTAATCACCGGTATGAATATTGGCGGCAACTATTTTGTTGATTTTGAGTTTGCTGGTGTACGTGGCTACGAGGCGGTTGGTATGATTGGCGCTATATTGGGCGCTGTGTTAGGCGCATCACTAGGAGCGGTGCTGGGAATCAAATTAGCAGGTAAATCAGGAAAATAAATCAGTCCATTATGCAGGATTTGCAGCGGCTCGCACCCTGTAATCTTATGTAAAAATGCCATCAAAAATATAATATAGATGTCCTTTTCACCCCGTCATCAGGATAAATTCAAGGAATTGCCAGCTCTTTTTTGATGATATTGGCGAATCTGGTTCCGCTGATGGGGTGGTGTGCAACTACTTTTCCGTCAAATAATATACAGAATGTGCCGAAAGCGCAGGGGCTGTTTTGCGCTTCCAGGCAGTCTTTCCCTGTGGCAGATAGCCGTTTTAAAACCACAAAATTACGGGGAAATGGTAAAAAATGTCCATAAATGTATATGCAAGTCATAAAAAGTATGATAAAATGTTTTATCGATTGTGTGTATCATATATGATATCGCCAAGTGAATCATCAGGGTTCTACCCGGATGATTGCCCCTCAAGGTATAGATGACAAAGATGGGAAAAAACAGCGGATTAAGCGGGCTTGAAGAGCATTTTGTCAGGCACGGCATAAGTGAATTGAATAACAAACAAATTATCGAACTGATAGTCTGCCGCACGGTCAGTAAGTATGAATGCCGAACAATAACTGCCGAGGTTATGTCGAGGTATAAAACCCTGCGTGAATTTATCAACGCCCCGGTTGAAGAACTGAGAACAATTCCCGGAATGAACGAGCGCTGTATTATTTTTATAAAAATGATACAGGATATACCGTCCAGATATTTAAAGGAAGAAATCATTCAAAAGCCTTTCTGCGCGTCTTCGCAGGAAATATTCGATTACCTCTACTATTCCATGCGCGATTTAAAGAAAGAAGTGTTCAGGATAATTTATCTCGACAATCAGAGCCGGATTATAGATACCGAAATACTCTTCGAAGGCACTCTGAACGAGACACATATCTATCCCAGGGAAATTCAGGAAAGAGCCATCAAGCATAACGCGCATCAGCTTATTTTCGTTCACAATCATCCTTCGGGCGACCCGATGCCCAGTCATAACGATGAAAAAATCACCCGGGACATGGTTTTTATCGGCAAGGTGCTCCAGATAGGAGTACTGGACCATATCATTATCGGGGAGAACAGGTATTTCAGTTTTGCCGGTTCCGGATTGATAGAGAAATACGGGGACGAATTTTTAAACATGCGCTTAAAGCTGGATATGAAACGGGGTTGTTCACCGAAAATCGAGTATGTCTAAACAATCATTAAATGGTCTTCGAAGGATGGCTTGCGTATTTTTTGCGTTGAATGGGATGTCGAAATACGCTAAGGGAAAAGGCAGATGACGGATGATAAAAGCCGGGAGGGACACCGGAAAAGACTACGCGAAAGATACATAGAATCCGGGCTTGCCGGTTTTGCCGATTACGAAATCGTTGAATTGCTGTTGACGCTCGGTTCTCCCAGAAGGGATTGCAAGCAGCAGGCGAAAGAAGCCGTAAAAAAATTCAAGACACTTAGGGGCGTGCTGGAAGCCGCTCCCGAAGAATTGCAGCAGATAGAAGGCATCGGCGCGCACAATTCCTTTGGCATCAGCCTGGTACAGGAGGTTGCCAGGGAATATCTAAAGCAATGCGTTATCGAAAAACAGGTCTTTTCCTCGTCGCAGGAGGTATTCGATTACCTCTATCATTCGATGCGGGGGCTGAAAAAGGAAATCTTTAAAGTAATTTATCTCAACAGCCAGAACCAGGTGATCGAAATCGAGGATTTATTCCAGGGGACGGTCGACAGCAGCGTGGTGCACATTCGCGAGGTAATCGAAAGCGCTATCAAACATAAAGCCGTTTCCATGATATTCGTTCATAATCATCCTTCCGGAAACCCGGCTCCGAGCCAGAGCGATAAAGATCTGACGCGCGACCTTATTATGGCGGCCGGGGCAGTCGGGTTAAAGGTATTGGACCATATTGTAATCGGGGATAATAAGTATTATAGTTTTAGCGGTGAGGGTTTGACGCTGCGCTATGAGGCGGATTTTCTCGGGGAGAAAATAAAAAAGCACAACGAGTGGTAAACCCTTAAAATATCACCGGAATTAAGTGGCAATTAAATCCCCGGAGGATGTTATGAAGAAAATTGTGGCACTGATTGCTCTTGTCCTGATGGTTTCCATTATGGCAGCCGGCTGCGGCGGAGGTGACGTGAAGACATACAGCGATGCCGGCGATACGATAGAAGTAAAAGCGAATGGTGAGTTTACTATCGCCCTCGATTCCAACCCGACTACCGGTTACTCCTGGAAAGCCGTTTATGAAGAATCGCAGTTCGAGTTGCTTTCCGACAACTATGAACAGAATGAAACGGAAGGCATGGTCGTCGGCGCCGGAGGAACCCAGTATCTACACTTCAAAGCTTTGAAAGCCGGCGATTTCGAAATTACCATGGATTACAAGAGAGCCTGGGAAAGCGAGCCTGTCGAACGGATGGTCTTCAGCGTCGAAGTTAAATAACTATCCCTTCGATTCCGAGTAGTTGTCTCTTTACATCGAGTCCGCCGCTAAAACCGGTGATGCTGCCGGTACTGCCGATTACCCTGTGGCAGGGAATAATAATCGGCAGCGGGTTTTTACCCAACGCCTGCCCTACCGCTCTTGCCGCATACGGTTTACCGATCTTTTCAGCGAGCCATCGATAACTTCTGGTTTCACCGTAAGGAATCATTCTTGCCGTTTCCCAGACATTCCTCTGAAATGGGGTGGCCGATGAAATATCCAGCCTGTCGGCGAAAGCCGTCTTCTTTCCGTCGAAGTAATCATTGAAGCGTTGGGATAAATCCGAGAATCTGTTTGGTGAAGGAGAGAATAAACCGTTATATCTGGCGATATGAAGCGAGTTCAGCGCATTTTCTTTGGAAATAACGGGAAAAGAGTTTTCAAGCAGTCCCTCTGCGGAAGCAAGAACTGCAATCCATCCGGCGGCAGTTTTAAAAACGGTATAGTATAATTCCATATATTGCACTCCGATTCCTTTTATTTTAAGCTACAGCGGCTCCGGTAACGGTCTGAGAGGAGAGTCAGGAACTCTATCCCCTCTGATTCAACGGATATCTCTTGCCAGCGTCAATCCCCAAACCGAGACGGCTCCGGCTGATTTTAAGGCTTTCGCGCAGGCATCCAGCGTGGCGCCGGATGTCGCCACGTCATCGATCAACAATACCCTTTTTCCCCGGGCGCTCTCATTTTTGCATATAAAGGCGCCGGCAAGATTGCTGTGCCTCTCCTGTATCGATTTTGTCATAGCCTGTGCAGGGGTATGTCTATGGCGTGTCAGGCATCCCGCCTCAACCTGAACGCCGGTCGACTTCCCGATTTCTTTAGCCAGCAGTTCCGATTGGTTGTAGCCGCGTTCCCTCAGTCTTTTGTTGTGCAGGGGTACGGGAATGATTATGTCATAGGGTAGCGGGTTATCGCCCAGATAATCGGCCATCATTGCGGCAAGTGGTGCGGCAATGGCTCTCAGATTACGGTATTTTAACCGGTGCACTGCGGAGCGAATTGTCGCTTCGAAACGGAACGGCGCGCGCACCCCCTCGATAACAGGCCGGAACGCCGGACAGCTTGTGCAGGGAGTGTCAAGAGGTTTGTCAACGCCGCAAAAGGGACAGACAGGCGGCAATATCCAGGGTAATCCTTTCCGGCAGGCGGGGCATATCAGGCTGCCCTCTTTACCGCATTCGATACAGCGCAGGGGGAACAACAAATCCAGCGCTGTCTTTTTTAGTTGCTCTAAGACAGGCAGCATTTAATTATCCTGTATTATATTGGTATCGGTGACTCGATTACCTGTCAACTTTGCCGGGAACGACCGCCCACACCGTTCATGATAGGTTCGTTAATATAGATATCACCGTTCCTGATTTTCAGGTTGTAGCCGCAGTCAGGATTGGTACAAACCCATGCCTTATAATGAATAGATGCTCCCTGTCCCCCGAAATCGGAAAGGGGTACCAGGCTTCCGCTGGCGCATTTTTGGCATTTAGGAAAATTAACCTGTTCCACGAAGTCCACCTCCCGGCCGAAATTATTGCTATGAGTATACATCAGTTAACAATTTATTTACAACGTTAGCGGTTGTTTATCCGATGTCATTGATACGGCTGAAATTGACATAAGCCAGCCTGCTGTAGACAGCGCCGCGCGGCGTCAGTAAGCTTTTCATCAGGCTCAGTCCGCCGGCTTTGATAGAACAGCTTATTTCCGCCTTGTTTCCGGCGATGAAATCACCGAAAATTTTGCGTTCTTCAGGCATCGCTTCATCCCCCACACGCGCCAGCGTCAAGTGGGGTTTAAATCCTCTTTTTTCGGGCGGGAATCCGATTATTGTCAAGCTGTCTTCAAGCTGTTTATAAAGCCTGTCCAGCATGTCAATCCGTCCGTCCAGCCCCACCCAGACCACCTGTACACGCTCATAGTTGGGGAATACTCCCATTTGCCCGATGCATAAATCGAAGGGTTGGATGCCATTGACAGCTTCTGTCATAGCCTGTATAATCCTGTCTACCGCTGTCGTCTCGATATCCCCGAGAAATTTCAGGGTCAGGTGTATTCCGTCAGGCGAAACCCATTTGACGCGGGGTCTTTCCACCTTTAATTTTGACTGTAATTTTGCCAGTTCCGTTTTTAAGCCCTCGGGCAATTCTATAGCAATAAATGAGCGGATTTTTTCCATCTTCAGGCAATCCCCAGCAGTCTGCGTGCGTTTTCTCCCAGAATTTTCATCTTGGTAATATCCGGCAAATCCTGTAACAGCACTTCTTTTATGATGCGTGATTGTTCTATCAAAGGATAGTCGCTGCCGAAGAGTATCCTGTCTTCCCCGACAAGTGCGCTAACCTGCCGGTAAATCTCCGGCTTATAGAGAAAAGGTGAAGCTGCCGAGTCAAAATAGACGTTCTCAAGTACTTTTTCCACCTCCGGCATCAGCGCATAAAACGGCAATCCCCCGCCCCAGTGAGCGCAAACAACAGTCAGTTCCGGGTGGTTATAAATAAAGGAATAAAGCATATGAGGGGTTACGGTTCCTTTACCCGGATACTGATGTCCTACCGGCTCTGAGCTGTGTGTCAGCAGAATCATATTATTTTTTATCAGCGCATCGACAAACGGTTGCATGAACTCTTTATCGTCGAGTCTGAGCATCTGGATATCCGGCCTCAATTCCCCCACCCCCCTGATGCCTGCGGCGGCACAGCGCCCGATTTCTTTAACGGCGTCGGTCATCGACAGGGGCTGGACACTGCAAAACCCTACCAGCCTGTTCGGATATCTCTTTATTGCTTCGAGAATGTAGTCGTTGGTTTCGACACATAGGTCATGGCTTGTCCAGCCGATATTCTGCACCACCGAGATATCCACCTTGGATGCATCCATGCTTTCGATAAGTTCCTCGGCGGTAATCAGTTTCGCCTTCGGGTTTTCGTAGAGCGCGGCAAAACAGGAGTCGCCGTCCACGTAACGCCGGCGATTCTCTTTTACCTGCGGAGGGAAGATATGTGTATGAAAATCGATAATCATAATTGTGATGATAATAGCAGAACGGGGATTGAATCACAATCCCCGTTTCCGAATCGTCTGGAATTCCAGTATCTTACGCCTGTCTCAACATCTTTATAATTTCGCCCAGTTTGGGTGTTTTTCCGTACATCAAAAGGAAGGTGCGGAATATCTTGGCTACGACGAACAAAAGTCCTATAATCGTAGCTATAATCAAAACAACGCTTATTCCGAGTTGCCACAGGGGGATTTCGGCTATTCCCATTCGCATCATTACGGTTATCGGGGCGGTAAAAGGAATAAAGGTGAGTACCTGTGCCACCACACCGTCGGGTTTATCTATGATGACGCTGATGAAATAGAACGGAACGACAGCCGAAAGTGTAAATATCACCGATAACTGCTGGCTTTCGCGGGCGGTAGCTCCGATAGAGCCGGCTCCCGCCATAATGACGGCGAAGAGCAGATATCCGAGAATGAAATAAATCAGGCTGACGAGTAAAAATTCTCCCGTTATACTTAGCGAGCTTAACATTCCGCCGATGGTAGAGGAGGCCATATCTGCCAGGAATCTGGCGGATACCAGCCAGATGATGATTTGTACCAGTCCGGCGGCTCCCAGTCCGAGTACCTTGCCGGTAATAAGCTGTCTGGGAGATACCGATGAAAGCAGTATTTCCATAACGCGGTTTTCTTTTTCCTCCCCCAACCCCTGAAGCAGGAATCCCGAAGAAGTAAAGATTGCCATAATCAACAGGATGCTGAAAATATAGGGGACGATAAAATTGGCAAATCCCCCCTGGTTTTCGGCAATCTGCCCGCTGCTGTCAAGGGTGATACTATTCATCGAGAGCGGATATACCACCCGTTGGATTGTGATATCGTCCACTTTCCCTGCCAGGAGATTATTGACCAGAAATTCAGTCATCGCAGACGCCACTTCACCTGAGATGCCCAGTTCTCTCTCGAGTGTGTATCTGGCGATAACGCCGCCGGACAGATAATCCGCGGGGATAACGAAATACTGCTGGATTTCCTTGCCGGTCATGGCACTGAAGGCTGTGGTTTCATCCGGCTGTGAAATCAGATTGACAGTGTTGTAACTGGTATAGTCGTTGAAAAGTCCGGTATTATCGACGTATCCGACTGCTACCTTTTCCGCGACAGGAGGAGTTTCTCCTGTCCCCTGGAATATCTGGTAGGCTCCGATAGCAAGTATTCCCAACAGCGGAAAAGCAAGCGTCATTATGATAAACGACTTTCGCTTAATAGTGGTCAACAATTCGTATTTAAATATGGTTTTGATTTTATTCATTTCCGTCTCCGTTTATCCCTGCAATGCGGATGAATATTTCGTGGAGGCTGGGAGTACCGATTTCGAAGCGGGTTACCGTCACTCTTTTGTCTATAAGCTGTTGCAGGATATCCTGCGGAGCCGTTTTGTTATCGAGGAAAAATTCGGTATAGCCGTCTTTTTGGCGGCTGTCGGTTACCCCTTTAAGCGTGCCGATATTGCCTTCATAGGTTATAAAAACGGAGTTTTCACGGTATTTATGCTTGATTTCATCCAGCCCGCCGTATAAAACCCGTGCTCCCTTGTTTATCATAAAAAGGCGGTCGCAAAGCTCTTCGACCTGGTTCATCTGGTGGGTGCTGAAAATAATCGATTTCCCCTCGTCCTTCAATTCTTTTATCAAACCTTTCAGGAGTTCCGTATTTACCGGGTCGAGTCCGGAAAACGGTTCGTCCAGTATAACCAGGTCGGGGTTATGGATTGTGGTAACCAGAAACTGGATGAGCTGCCCCATGCCGCGGCTCATCTCCTCGATTTTCTTGTTCCTGTGTGGAAGCATTCCCACGTGCTGCAGCATTTCTTCGATGCGTTCGTTGCTGACGGCAACCCCTTTAAGCGATGCCATATATCTTATGGTATCCATAACGGTTTGTTTTCTATACAAACCTCTTTCCTCGGGGAGATAACCGATTTTATTCTTGGTTTCCTCTCGGAATTTTTCACCGAGTATGTAAACCTCCCCCGAATCCGGTTTGATGATATCCATCATCATGCGGATTGTTGTGGTCTTTCCGGCGCCGTTGGGGCCGATAAGCCCGAAGATTTCCCCTTTTTCCACGGTAAAGGACACGTCTGATACCACCGTTTTCTTACCGTAGGTTTTATAGATCTTGTTTACCTGTACGGCTGTGGATGTTGACTGCTTGCTATTCTTCATAGTTTAAAAAATATACCTTTATCTTTTAATTATTCCTCTTCTGTGGTTTTTACTTCAGTCTCCGCTCCGGGTTGCTCAGCTTCCCCTGATTCCTCTGCTTTTTCTTCTTCGACCTTGGTTGCAATTACTTCTTTTTCTACAGCCACCTTGATCCTGCTGACCTTGACAACTATATACTCGGGGTCGGCTGTGGTCGAGATATCCTTGCCGAATGAAATATCTTTAACATGAATGGCGTCTCCGGCTTCCTTCAAACTGCTGATATCGACCTCGATGTGAGGCGGCATTTTTTCCGGGTACGCCTCGATTTCGATGTGAGTCAACAGGTGTTCGATCATATTAATTTTCGACCTGATAGCCGGGGAGTCTCCCGTAAAGACGATGGGAATTTCGGCGCTCATTTTTTCAGCTTTATTTACCTGGTAGAAATCTACATGCAACAGTTGCCCGTTAATGACGTCGCGCTGGATTTCCCGAATAAAGACGCTGCGGGGTTTCTTCTCCTTTTCAATCTCGATGTCTATCAGCCGTGTAGCTCCCTGGTGGAAAATAAGCTTCTTAAGTTCGTTGCTGTCGCACTGCAAGGACAGGGATTCAATACCTTTACCGAATAAGTGTATAGGGGTAATACCCTGTCTGCGCAGAGAACCCGTGCTTTTACCGAAAACCGTCCTGTTGGATGCTTTCAGCTTTAAATTACCCATTTCTCCCTCATTTTTATAGGTGTTACTACATATTGACATCAATTAAAACAGGAAATTTATTAAAAAGCAATAGCCGGATAGTAAAAAGCGAAACTGTTATGTAAAACCAGTCGGTGTGTGTTTATTACTGTATAACTGTTGTGTCAATGCATTGTCAAATGTTGTCTACCCTGTTGTCAGCGGTATCTCTGTCAGTGCGGCCACGGGTTATCAGTCCGGTGCTAAATAAGCCGCCAGTCCTTATAGCCCTGCTGGATGATTTTGAGGTATTCTGGAGACGCTTTCGATTCGTCTGCCTGAAGCTGTCCTTTTTTAATATAGGTAACGGCTTCGGTTGCCTCGCCGTCTTCATTGTTTACCAGTACCCGGATGCGTTCGAAATTTCCGGGGCAGTCCTCTGCCCGGTCGAGCTTGCCCCAGTCCGTATCCGGAACATCGTAAATGGCGCCTAGTACTTTATCGCCGGCAGAACGTTTAATAGTGGCAATACCGCCGCGCCACTGGCGCGTCCAGCCTGTAAACATCAACCTGTAATTATGGAGAGTAGCGATGTACAGGGGGCGGCTTTGCGGCGAGGTGGATGCCATCTGTTTCTTGTTTAAGTTGATTGCGTAAGCGAAATAATACATAATTTAGTCCAGCGCATATAAAATAGCGAGTACTCCGATAACAATAATCCATAAACCGATAGCATAAGCGGCTTTTTTCGACCATACCATAGCGATTATTCCGAACAGGACAGTCACTATTCCGGCTATTATTATAATCGGCGGTGTTATATCGAACATGCCCCGTCTCCTTTTTTATTCGGCAAAATAGTTATTAAGTACCGGGTTATTATAATAGTTTTTTGTTTACCTGACTAGGGGGTATGTTGGTATTAATCGATATCTTGTAGTAAGAATTGACAATATTATCCAAGGCAGTTATAGTGAATGTTAGAATCTTCTTTACCTGTTTATTTTTATCAGATTGACCTGCTCAGGCGTAATTTATTGCGGGGTTTTTAGTAGATGAAGGTACACGAAGAACCGATCGAAATAGAGAATCTGACCAGGCTGAATGAATATGGCCCCGATGACTTGTTCATCTGCTGTGCCAGTTTTGAAGACAGGTGCCTGCAGTCGGCGGCTAAAGCCGGTCCCAGCTATCGTGTACGTTTCAGTATTATTTTTGTAATCGAAGAACCTTTTTATCAGCAGGTGGTCGAAACCAACATGTTGAGGCTGCAATCCGACCTCAGCAGGAGGACTTCTGAAGGGGTATTCGTTATCCGCTGCCAGCGCGATAATCCCATCGAAGGCATCAGTCAGCTTAAGAATATCTGGAACCGCTGCCGTCCGAAAGATTCGGATGATTCCTATATTACGATTGACATCAGCGGTTTTACCAAGATTTACCTGCTGGAGTTGCTGTATTTCCTGGTGGCGGAGCAGAATCTGGGCATACCTCGTATTATTCATACCACGCAAAGCTATTCTCCCACCAAGCTTACCCGCGGTGTGGAGCAGATTTCTACGGTTCACAATTTCTTCGGTACCATTTCCTTCGATAAACAGACCGTTCTCGTGTTATTCCTGGGTTTCGAACCGGAACGCTCGCTTACGGTATGGAAGCATTTCAACCCGGTAAGAACGATTGCGCTGATAACCAATCCTCCCCGCAATAATGCTGAGGAATATTTGGAATATGCCAAGAGCAACAATTCTTTCCTGCTATCCCAATCGGGGGTGGAATTGAGAGACGTTCCCGCCGACGACCCGCATTCGGCAAGGGATGTGCTGGAAGAGATATACCACGAAATCAGGGATTCTTTTAACATGGTAATCGGGCCTTTCGGCACCAAGTCGCAAACGGTGGGGATTTTCCTGTTCTGCCTGGAGCATCCAAAAGCGCAGGTGGTCTATTCCTTCCCTGTCAACTATACCAAGTCCTATCTGAAGCGGAAGCCGGGAAAAACACTGCTGTTACCGCTGGCTCCGGTTGTCAGAAGCTGATTTTCAACGGAAAAATTCATCCGCTTACATCATTAAATAGTACTGATTATCCATCTATTCTTACGTTTAAAAATAATATTTTTATAATTTACCCTTAAAATACTTGACATTCTGCCTGGCTATAGTTTATTCTAGCTACAAACTACCAAAAAGGGAGGTAACCAATGCAAGGCTATTGTATGAAGTGTCGCGCCAAGAAAGAAATGAAAGATGCAAAAGCGATAACCATGAAGAACGGCCGCCCGGCAACCCAGGGTGTATGCCCTGTTTGTGGCACCAAGATGTTCAAAATCGGTAAAGCGTAGTAGTTTACCAAAAACGGAAAAAAGAATACTAGAGGCTGGACTTATCATAAAGATTTGTCCGGCCTCAGTGTTTGAAAAGGATAGACTGCCCCTTGACAAAATGCGAAAATGGCTATAGACTTGTCAAGGGTTATGAGAAAGAAAGGGATGAATATCAACGAAGCCGCCCAGACACTGGGGGTATCCACCAGGACCATCAGGCGTTACATAAAATCCGGTAAAATTCAGG
>CAYNQR010000013.1:0-36717 GCA_964399425.1 uncultured Dehalococcoidales bacterium
GCAATATCCAGCCTGCGCTCGATATCCACTTCGGACGTGACTGCATCACCGGTTTTGAAGATGCCCTGTGACACATAACCCTTATGCGCCACGATTTTATCGCCTATTTTGACGGTATCTTTAACAATAAAACGTCCACCCGAACCGATTATCTCGCCTGTATCGCCCACCTGTCCGCCCTTTTCGGCATAGAAGGGTGTTTTATCCAGCAAGATAGCGGCTTCCTGTCCTTCGGTGATTTCAGTTACATTTTTATTTTCATATAAAAGACCGGCGATTGCGGATTTATCCGACATATTTTCATATCCGGTAAAGACACATGTACCGCAGCCGTTGATAACTTCTACATCGGCTGACAGCGACAGGCTCTTTTTGAACCTGTTAGCCGATTTTGCTTTTTCGCGCTGTTTTTCCATCTCGGCTTCGAACCCAGCCATATCCGCTGTAAAGCCCTGTCTGGAAGCTACTTCCTGCGTTAAATCGACCGGGAAACCGAAGGTATCGTAGAGCTTGAAAGCCTGCTCTCCGGTGATTTCCTTTTTGCCCTCGGAAGACAATTCGCCCATTATGCCTTCCAGCATCTGCGTACCCGTCTTTAAAGTATCGCGGAAGCGGGTTTCTTCTTCCTGTATTACCTTCAGGATAAAACCCTTCTTCTGTCCCAGTTCGGGGTACTCATGCTTCATTCTTTCAATAGTGACCCTGGCAATTTCCGTTAAAAACGACTTGCCGGCAACCAGCTTTTCCCCGAAGAAAATAGCGCGGCGCATCAAGCGTCTTAAAACATAGCTCTGTTTCTCGTTGCCGGGCAGTACCCCGTCGGCAATTAAAAAGGTAGTTGCCCTGCCATGCTCGGCGACCACTCTCATGTTGTTATCTAAAACCTCACCAGAGCCGTATTTCATTCCGGCAATCTGTGATAAGACATCCAGTAAGGGAGTAAATAAATCGGTTTCATAGACAGAGTTCTTGTTCTGCATGATAACAGTCATTCGCTCCAGCCCCATGCCGGTATCGATATGGCCTTTGACTAAAGGAACGCGCTTGCCTGTTTTATCCTGATTATATTGAACAAAGACAAGATTCCAGATTTCTGAAAAACGCTCGCATGTGCAGGCCGGGGAGCAACTGGCTTCACGGCATCCGGCATCCTCGCCGAAATCGTAGTGCAATTCGCTGCACGGGCCGCAGGGGCCGGAATCGCCGGCAGGCCCCCAGAAGTTCTCTTTTTCACCGCAACGCACGATGCGCTCGGACGGAACGCCGATTTTTTTATTCCAGATTTCGAAAGCCTCGTCGTCATCCTTATAAACGGTTATCCAGATGCGTTCTTTGGGAAGTTTTAAGCGTTCGATAACGTATTCCCAGGCAAAATTGATGGCGCCTTCCTTGAAGTAGTCTCCGATACTGAAGTTTCCCAGCATCTCGAAAAAAGTGAGATGCTTGGTATCCCCTACCGAATCGATATCGGTAACGCGGAAACACTTCTGGCAGGAGGTCATGCGGGTGGCCGGCGGTTTCTCGCCTAAGAAATATGGTTTGAACTGCACCATACCGGCGCTGGTTAATAAAAGCGTCGGGTCGCCGTGGGGCACCAGTGAGGAACTGGGCATTATTTTATGTCCTTTTTCCTCGAAGTAACGTAAAAAGCTCTCCCTGATATTATCGCCTGTCATATTCATAATAGAATATGATTGTAATTTAAGGATTGGTTTCTGTCAATTTAGGATAGAGATGTCGTCAGTTGAGAAAATGTAATCGTTATTTATGAGGAGATTTTAGTTTACTTATCACAGCCCCGATACCGATGAATATTAGTCCTATGATTATTATATACGGAAATAAATCTCCGGTGCCGGCAGTAGGATGAACACGCGGATGGGCAAATAATGATGTAAACAAATCAACTAACGCCCACAATAAGCCAAGTAATATGATTATGGAACCCGATACTTTAAAAATTTTCCCAAAAGACACTTTCATATTGACTATATCGTATACAATTATTTGATTCTAAAATTGAGGACATTATAAGTCTGATATTTATACAAGTCAATACACAATTTAAATAAAACCATATTGACTCTCATCCTCTATCCCGCTTAACCGGGATGCCACCTTGCCCGAAGGGGAAACTCCGACAGGTCGGGACGACGCAGAAATTTTTTTCGAATAGCCTGGACGTTTTCCGTAGGGACGGGCAATGCCCGTCCGCCAGACGGAAACATAAATGCGGACGACCAATGGTCGTCCCTACGTTTTTTATTTGTCATCCTGAGAGCTTGTGAATTTATTATAATTTAGAGAATTATAGAGCGAATATTGAAGCTAACAGAGACAGTAAAATGACTAAAAACTTAATTTATTCACAAGCTCTGAGTTCGTGGTGGTCGAATGAAGTCCCGATTTATCGAGATTTCTCCCCACCCCAGATTCTTCAGTCCCGACAGATCGGGACCTCAGGAATGTACCTTACTATCTAAAACCTCACCCTCCGGCTCCCTCTCCGCACGCATAGAGGGAGGGTTACACGCTGATTTGATATCGTTTTCCCCTCTCCGTAAACGGAGAGGGGTCAGGGGTGAGGTCCGGTATTTCTATCCCGTCCTGGTCGTACACATCTCGGCAATCAGGATATTCAAAGCCAGTTCGTCGTTGTATTTGCCGGTCTTGATGGCTATATCGGTTTCCAGTAACTTGTGATACAACTCTTTAAGCCTGTCGAAGGAATACATATTGGTCTGTTCCAGCGTCTTCTGCCAGACGAATTCATTAAACAATCCCAGTTTTGTTTGAATTTCGGACTGCGCTTTTCTTTCCTTGAGCATCGCTTTTAACTGTATCAGCAGGCGCACCTGCCGCGATATCATGAAGAGGATTTGCGGCGGAGCCATACCTTCAAACATCAATTGCTGCAGCATTTGCTGCCCCGCCCCGGCTTTGAATCCGAGTACGGCATCCACCATATTGAAGATGTTCGCCTGGCGCGTATACCCAACGAGCCGGTTGACATCCTCTTCCTCGATTTGCCGCCCGAGCGCATAGGTTGCCAGCTTGGCGATTTCCCCGGACATTACCCATAAATCGCCGCCGACCTGCTTTTCAAGCAGCTTGACCGCCTCGGGAGAAATCTTGCCGCCTTCATTTGCCACACGTTTCTTTATCCACTGCATCAGCTTCTCACCTTTCAACAAAGGGAAAGAACTGACTTTTGCTTTCGATGATATTCCGTCGAAGAGCAGATTGTTTTTACCTGTTTCAGCATCGATAAGCACCACTACCGTACTTTCCGGAAGGTTGGTAAATATGTTTATAAAAGATTCGATATCGTTTTGTTTGGCAGACGCCCTGGTAGTCCTGCCGCCCTTGCTTTTGGGGGCATCGGAGTTGAATCTCTCGAGCAATCCTTCAACTATAATAAGACGTTTTTCCGAAAGAAACGGCATCGCCTGCGCCACAGCAGCCAGTTCACCGGGGGAAACTTTTTTACCGTCGAAAACATTGGTGTTGGAAGCCAGCATGGAAGCATCGCCCAGCCCTTTTTTTATATCAGCGAGGGCTTCGGCGCGCGAAAAATCATCCGGTCCGGCAAGAATATACAGCATTGCGCAACCATTTTAGCATAACGGGGAAACGAGTAATAATTGCTTCGTGGTATCATACTATTCAAGATGACTGCGATATCGGAGACAAGCCCGATATGTAATGGTAAAAAAACAAAAAATCGAAAGCAGCCAATCCGGATAACCGGCGGCTGCCTTTCGTATCGTTTTCAGGTGATAATCAAATATCACCGCTTCACTCTATTTTATCAATAATTACAGAATCGTTAATTATTCTTCAATAATGAAATCATCGTTTGCAGAACCATAAGTAAAGTTTCTTACGGTTATTCTGTATTTTCCGGCGTTATTGTTTAACTGCGTGGAGAAAGTTCCGCCGCCGTTGGCATCCGATGTAATGGTACCCAGACCGATGGAGTTATATTCGTTGTGCTGCCCGATATTATAATCCAGTTTGGTGTCCGGCGGGAAATTGGCAATCGTAAAAATCAGATACTCACCTTTTTTAACCTTTTTCTCGGGATTCTGTACCGTAATTTGATACATACTTCTTAATATCCTCCTTGCATTTTATATTTTTTATTTGATTCCAAATATATTTCTTTTAAAAATAATCGCAAAAAGATAGCATACAAATTCTTAAGGGCAAAAGACAATTCACCATAAGAATAATACCATAATTTTAAAAAATTTATTTCTTTATATCTGATATTATATCTCAGTTAATTATTTTATATCTTTTTTAAATATTGTCAAGATTTATGCCTGACGGTTTGCGCGGAGAATTCGACGCTTCTGTTGCAGTGCGCTATGCCATAGGGTAGAATTATGCAGAGCGATAATTCCCCGCTTTAATCGTAATTGATACGGAAAAAAGGAGATAAAAATGCCGGAACAGATTAACAATGAACTGCAAAAATTATGCGGACTGGCAGCCGATATGACACTGACCGAAAAAATCCGCCACCAGGCGATGCAATCGATTGCCAACATCGGCAATCACGAAGCGCTGCTGGTGCTTTTAGACCTGGCCGCCGACAAAAACCTGACCGTAAAGGACAGGGAACTGGCGCTTAAATACGCCAAAAACATTATTAAAAGGGATTAAACATCTTTAGTAAAATACCTTCGGATACAAGGTTTAAAGCAGCCATAATTATGCTGGTAAAAACAGAGGAGTAATAATCGAAATATGAGTGTAGGGATCGGAATTATCGGATTGCCCGAAAGCGGCAGAACAACTGTTTTTAATGCGCTAACCAAAGGCAACGCCGCCATCGGCATTCAGGCTCAAAAAGCGCCGCATATAGGCATATCCAAAGTGCCGGATGCCCGCTTAATCAAGCTTGCCGGGATGTTCAACCCTAAAAAAATCGTGCCGGCCGAAATCAAGTATCTCGATATCGGCGCATCGATTAAAGGCGCAGGCAAAGACTCTTCCATCAGCGGTGAATTACTGACCCAGTTGAGCAATGTGGATGCGCTGATAAACGTCGTGCGCTCCTTTGCCGATGAGAGCATCGCGCACCCCTCATGCAGCATCGACCCCGCCAGGGATATCAACAACATGAACATGGAACTGAGCTTTTCCGACCTTACCATCATGGAAAGAAGGATGGAGAGGATTACCAACTCCTTAAAAAGCGCCAAACCCGATGAAAGGCAGCAGTATAAAAACGAGCAGGATTTACTGGCCAAAATAAAAACGGAACTGGAAAAGGATATCCCCATCCGGGAGCAGAACCTGACCGAGGAAGAGAAGAAAGCAATTGCCGGCTACCAGTTCCTGAGCGCCAAACCGCTATTGACTATTATAAATATCGGGGAAGCCCAGCTTGCGGACACTCAAAAAATTGAAGAAGAGATGAACGCCAAATTCGGTACCGCCAACCACCATGTTATCGCCTTCTGCGGCAACCTCGAAATGGAACTGGCGCAACTGGATGACGAGGAATCGGCGGCATCCTTCCGCAGCGATTTCGGACTGAACGAACCGGGTTTGGAGCGAGTAATTAAGCAATCCTATGCCCTGCTTGGACTGATTTCATTTCTGACAGCCGGCGCCGACGAATGCCGCGCCTGGCCGATTACGGAAGGAACAGTCGCACAGAAAGCGGCCGGTAAAATCCACTCGGATATCGAGAGGGGATTCATACGCGCCGAAATCATCAGCTACGAAGACCTGATTAACTGCGGCAGCATGGCGGAAGGCAAGAAGCGCGGGCTATTAAGACTCGAGGGTAAAACCTACGTTGTAAAAGACGGGGATATTATCAACTTCCTGTTCAATGTGTAGGAATTGAGAATTTTTCATACACCACAGATATAGTTCGATAGGAAAGCGCCGTAACAAGTTTATGGGGCTTATTATCATCCTGAGTTTTCACGAATCCCGACATATCGGTATATATGGTAACAGGGAAATAAGATTTCCGCTCGTCCTGAGAGTTTGTGAATTTATTATAATTTAGAGAATTATAGAGCGAATATTGAAGCTAACAGAGACAGTAAAATGACTAAAGACTTAATTTATTCACAAGCTCTGAGCGTGTCGAAGGATTTTAACGGAAATCTGGTTTAATACTCACCGCCGTTATGGTTCGACAGGCTCACCACGAACGGCTTTTGTGATATCATTCTCGGAAGCCAGAAAATGTAATTGTCATTCTGAATTCGTGAAGGACGAATGAAGAATCCGGGGCGGGGTTGACACTTCGAGCGCAGCGAAGAGGCTCAATGCCATTCGATAAGTCTTATCCCGATACGTCGTGATTTGCTACGACAGGTCTGGACATCATAATAACGTATAATTTTTTCATCTCTGTCCCCAATCGCTATTGCCAGAAATAGTTCAAAGGGGTAAGATATAGTTTATTCCGTTTACGGGAAATAAAAGTCTTCTATTAAATTATCCGGAAGGAAACAGCATGTTCGGAGAATTGGTTCACATCGGCTTCGGCAACATACTTGCCATGAACAGGGTTATTGCCATCGCTTCGCCCAACTCAGCCCCCACCAAGCGCATCATACAGGAAGCCCGCAACAAGGGGCAGCTGATAGATATGACAAGCGGCAGGCGTACCAAGGCCGTAATCTTTACGGATAGCGGGCATATCGTACTGGCAGCCCTGGCCCCCGAGACAATCACCGGCAGGTTCCAGGTACTGCGGGGCGGCACAGTTATCAAACCGGAGCTGGGCGATGACAAAATCAAACTCTAATAACGAAGTTCTATGGGACGGGGCAAAAAAAACCCTGTTGCTGGTTCTCTCGGGACCTTCCGGAGCCGGCAAGGATGCCGTTCTCAACAGGCTGAAAATGGTGCATTTCCCGATAGCGCATATCACGACAATGACGACGCGCCCCAGGCGCCCGAAGGAAAAAGATGGAATAGATTATAATTTTGTAAACAGAGAACAATTTCAGAAGTTAATCGACGATAACGAACTGCTGGAATGGGCGAATGTTTACGGCAATTTCTACGGAGTTCCCAAACAGGCGGTTAGGGAAGCTCTGGCTGCCGGAAAAGACACCATCATCAAGATAGATGTACAGGGCGCCGCCACCATAAAAAAAATCATTCCGCAGGCAATTTTCATATTCCTGGCGCCGCTGACGATGCAGGAATTGATAGACCGCTTGACGATGCGCAACACGGAATCAGAGGAAAACCTGAGGCTGCGAATCGATACAGTAAAGGAAGAGATGACCAAAATTGATATGTTTGATTATGTCGCCGTCAACGAGCACGGTCAAATCGACCGTGTCGTAGATGAAATCAGGGCGATAATATCTGCTGAAAAGATGCGTGTTATTCCCAGGACATATAATCTCTAGGGATTCTTAAAACAATCCGATTATCCAGGAGAAAAGATAACCCAACCCGCCGCAAACAGGGAAAGTTATCACCCAGGCGGTTACCATATTGCCGGCAACCCCCCAGCGCACCGCCGATAAACGCTTTGTAGCCCCGACTCCCATAACCGCGGCGCTGATGCTGTGAGTCGTGCTTACAGGAATTCCCAGATGCGAAGCAGCCTCGATAACCGAAGCAGCGGCAGTCTGTGCGGCAAAGCCATGCTCCGGGCGCAGATTGGTAATCCTCATCCCCAGCGTCTTAATCACCCTCCAGCCGCCTATAGCCGTTCCGAAACTGATAGATAAAGCCGATATTATGATTATCCACCAGGGAATGCTTTGCCAAATTTCCGTTTGACCTGTATACAGCACCATTGCCATAGTAATGATACCAATCGGCATCTGACCGTCATTTTTGCCATGACTGTAAGCCATAAATGCCGTCGACGGTATCTGTAAACGGCTGAAAACCGTTCTCAGTTTTGCAGGGAAGCTCTTCCTGAACACCCAGAAAATTATTGTCATTACAATGAAACCGCCGATAAACCCGAGCACGGGAGCGGTGATCACGGCAGACAAAACCGTGCCGATAACTCCCCAGTTGACGGCATTGGTACCGACGGCTGCGATGCCGGACATGGCAAGAGCGGCAACAAAACCATGCGTTAGACTTACCGGCAATCCGAGATAAGTGGCAACACTCGTCCAGAGAATTACAGCCGCCAGCGCAGCGATAATGGTCTGATAGCTAATTGCTTCCGGAATAAGAACACCCTTGCCTACAGTCTGGGCGACAGCTGTACCGGTAGCGGCTCCCAGCATGTTAAAGACAACTGCTATTATAAGAGCTTGCCGGGGAGCAAGCGCTCTCGAGCCGATTGAGGTAGCTATGGCGTTGGCGGCATCGTTGAAACCGTTTACAACACCGAAACCCAGAGCAAATACTATTATGGGAATTAGAATCAGTAAAGAGGAATCAGGCATTCTTCAGAGCTACACCTTCAAGTACATTGGCTACGTCTTCACAGCGGTCGGTGGCGCTCTCCATGTGGTCGTAGATCTCACGCCACTTGATAATGTACTTGGTATCTTTGCTATCGTCGAATAATTCTCCCAGCGCCGCCCGGTAAACGGCATCAGCCTTATTCTCGAGGCGGTTGATTTCGACGCAATGCTCGATGACTTTCTTCAAATCGGAGCGGTTCCCGAGACACTTTACCGCTTTTTCTACTTCCTCGGCAGCCTGAACAATGATTTCAGCCAGCTCGTTGGCCCTTTGCGTAGTACCGTCTACCTTATATATATGTATTGATTCTGCGGCGGCATGGATAAAATCGGTGACATCGTCCATAACATGCGATAGCTGGGCAATGTCCTCACGGTCGAAAGGGGTAACAAAAGTGCGGTATAACATGGCGGCAACCTGGTGAGTCAGGGAATCGCCTTCGTGCTCCAACTCGGTAATATAAGAAACCTTATAATCTACGTTTTCCCAGTTTTTTAATAAATCTTCCAAAGCCCGGGCGGCTTTCGACATATTGGATGCGCTCTGTGTAAAAAGTTCGAAAAACTTGCTTTCGCGAGGGATAAGTGAAATTTTCCCCAAGTATCAACCTCTTTCACCAGTATATTCACTCCGGCTTAATTCCCGGCTCTTCTTCACAGGTTAAACTTAATATACTGGATTTAAAATTATATTACTAACATTTCCTCATCATAGAGTTTATAAAAATATATTACCGATGTCAATAAAAATTTTCTTGAAATTCCGAGTTAATATTACAGCCTGCGTTGTTAACTTGCGGTAAATCCGATGGTCGGGATATCCGGTGAAGTAAATATTTTTTATGTTCATAAATCTTTATTGCTTCTGCGTTTAACCCTTTTCGATTAACCAGAGAAGAAAGCGAAGCTGAATTATTATTCACCACAGCCGTGATTTGAATAAACTTCACTTGCAAATTTTTATCAATCTTGCGATGTAAAACCGCCTCACCTATTGACAGGCGTAAAACAAGAGCATAGAATGCAACAATTGAAATAAATGCTGTACAGATACCGGACGGAATATAACAATCGCGAGGAGCGGATGGAATGTATATTATAATCGCCGGCGGCGGAGTTATCGGCTCGCATATCGCCTCACTGCTGGTTCAGGAGGGATATGAGGTTACCATTCTGGAACAGTCCGAAACGGCTTTAAGGAAATTACAGGGACAGCTCGATATAAAAACTATCAGGGGAAATGCCGCTACGCCCAAGACACTGAAAGAGGCGGAAATAGAGCGCGCCGACCTGGTTCTTGCCGTAACCAACAGCGATGAAACCAATATGATAACCTGTTTTATGGCAAAAGAAATGGGTGTCACAACTACGGCTGCCAGGATACGCAATATAGAGTATTCCGGTTATTTCGTAGCTCCGGCAAAATCGCCCACCTCCCCGCGCAAGGTAGTCAGACCAAAAAGCCTCGGCATCGATGTTTTTATAAATCCTGAAGCGGAAGCCGCCAGGGAAATAATGGAAATCCTTTCAGGATTTTATTCAACTCCGGTCGAAAATTTTGCCAACGGGCTGGTACAAATCAGGGAATTTAAAATAGAGAGCCAGCCATTGGCAGGAACGAGACTGGGCGAACTGACACTGCCTAATCAAAGCATGATAGTTGCCGCCGTCAATCAGGGCGAGATAACCGCACCCGATAAAGACCTTATTTTAAACGAGGGAGACAGTTTGCATATTGCAGTTACCCCTGAAAAAATGGACGAACTGGGAAAGATTTTTATACAGAGCAAACGCCCGGCAAAAAAAGTGGTGATTTTAGGCGGAAGCCGCGTCGGGGTGTTAACCGCTGCCGGGCTTCAAAAACGCGGTGTCAAAGTAAAGATTATAGAGCAGGACCCCGTCCGCTGCCAGGAACTTGCCACTCAATTGGAAAAGGTGGACATACTACAGGGCGACGGCACCGACCGCGCGTTCCTCCTGGAACAGGGGGTATCCTCGGCGGATGCTTTCGTGGCTGCATCCGAGAATGAGGAGATAAATATTCTCTGCGCATTACTGGCAAAAACGCTCGGGGTTCCCCGTGCCATGGTCGTACTCAATAAACCCGGATATATACCTTTAGCCGAAGCCATCGGAATCGATATTGCCGCCGTACCGACAATCCTGGCAGCCAACAAGATTATCCGCTTTGTGCTTCGCGGCGGCGTGATTTCTGCCTCTCTTATCGAGGGGCAGCAACTGGAAGCAATCGAATTCGTTACCAGCGCACAAGCACCGGTAGTCAACAAAAGCATTGCCGAAGCCGGATTTCCCAGGGAATCGACAGTAGTGGCAATAGTGCATAATGAAACAGTTTTCATTCCACCCGAAGATAAAATTATAAAACCGGGCGACCATGTGGTTCTAGTCACTCCACCGGAATCGGTACAGGCGATTGAAAAACTCTTTAAGTAAAAAATCAAATGAGAATTAAAGCTGTCCTGCATTATCTCGGACTTATCATAACTATAATAGGGGCGACCATGATATTCCCCCTGTTATGGAGCTTTTTTCACGGGGAAACAGAAGCGGTAACGGCCTTTACCATATCGATGGCTGCCAGCATTATCGTCGGGTTAATCCTGTGGCAATTTATAAAGATCAAGGAAAAAAATATCAGCCGCCGTGAAGCTATTACGCTGGTTGCCGTCGGCTGGGTTTGCATTTCATTATTCGGAGCTATACCGTATACACTGTGCGGAGCTCTGCCGAACTTTATAGATGCCTTTTTCGAATCGGTATCCGGTTTTACCACGACCGGAGCCACCGTACTGACAAATATAGATATCCAGTATCAGGGGCTCCTGATATGGCGCTCGTTAACGCAGTGGCTCGGCGGTATGGGCATCATCATGCTGTTCGTCGCCCTGCTGCCGCTCCTGGGCATCGGCGCCGCCAGGCTTGCCGAAGCCGAATGGACCGGGGGACAGCAGGAAGAACGCCTTACCTCCCGCATGAGGGATACGGCTAAAATCCTGTGGCTGATCTATCTTTCGATGACTGCCCTGGAGTTTATACTCCTTAAAATAGCCGGATTGTCGAATTTCGATTCGATAGTGGTAACATTAAGCACAATTCCCTCCGGAGGATTCGCCGCATACAACCTCAGCATCGCAGCATACAATAGCCTGCTGGTCGAAGGAATAGTGCTCTTTTTTATGGTAGCCACCGGCGTCAACTTCGGCTTATATTACTTCCTGTTGTGGAAACGGCAGCCGGGAAGGCTCTTTAAAAACCCTGAGTTCAGATTTTACCTGTTATTGCTTTTCGGAGCAGCGCTGCTTATTAATTTAGACCTTATAATCAATATGGGAACATCCATCGGGGATGCTATTAGATACGGCAGCTTCCAGACAGCGGCAATCATGACCACCACCGGTTTTTGCACCGCCGATTTCAACACCTGGCCGCCTCTTTCAAAGGCAGTACTACTCTTTCTGATGGTAACCGGAGCCTCCGCCGGTTCGACCAGCGGCGCGCTTAAAGTCGTCCGTGTGCTCGTTCTGGCAAAATATGCCTACCGGCAGATTAAAATGGCATTCAATCCCAGTGCGGTGATACCGTTGAAGCTGGGCGGAAATATCGTCCCCGAGAGCATCGTTACAAAGACCGTCGGTATGTCCATTATCTACTTCTCCGTTGCCGTAACCGCCTTCCTTATAATGAGCGGGCTTGGGTTGGATACGGTTACGGCATTATCTGCTACTGTTTCCACCATGGGAAATGTAGGCCCCGGTCTGGGTGCGGTCGGCCCGCTTGAAAACTACGCCTCAATTCCGTCTTTAGGGAAAGGAGTGCTGATTTTCTGCATGATAGCCGGACGACTCGAATTCTTCACCATATTGATGCTGTTCATTCCCACCTTCTGGAAATGGAAGTAGGTTTAACGCTTTTTAAGAGAGGCTTTCTATGACCGCCTACCTGAAATAATATCAAATTTATCCGAAATTATTCTCCCTCCTCTAACCCTTGCAACACCAGATGGTAGAAAAAACAGGGGGAAAGATTTACTAAATTGCATATTCTTTAATTTTAATTTTCCTTAATTTAGTACTAATTACTCATATTAGTTGTAAATTTCCGGCGCAAAGGTTATAATACCCGCTTGATGGTTAGTTATCATGGTCGATAAAGATGAATTGGAATTTTCTAAGATACTGGTTCCGGTTGCCGGCACTACCGCCGATGAAGGTGCAATCGAACTGGCATGCAAACTCTCGAAAAGTAAAAACAACAGTTGTGAAATTTTTGCTGTTCATGTAATCCCCGTAGAGCGTTCGCTGCCCCTCGATGCCGAAGACACTTCCAAGATAGATGCCGCTGAAAATATCCTGAGCAGCATCGAAGCGATCGCTCAAAAACAGGGGTGTCCCATCGAAACGGAAATGATGCAGGCCAGAGATATCGGTTCCACCATAATAGATGAAGCCAGAAATAGGGCGGTCGACCTGATTTTGATGGGGGTTTCCTACAAGGAACACTTCGGGCAGTTTTGCCTCGGGGATGTAATCCCGTATGTCCTGGAAAACGCCCCCTGCCGCGTTCTAATCGACCACCAGCTTCAGTCGGAGTTATAAACAGGGTATATTATGAAAGTAGTTATAATGGGATGCGGACGCGTAGGCGCTCAACTGGCAATCCTTCTGGATAAGGAAAACCATAAGGTTACCACTCTGGATATCAATGTCGATAGCTTCCGCAGATTACCGCCCGAATTTAAAGGCAAAGCACTGCTCGGCAACGGTATGGACGAAAATGTCCTTAAAAAAGCGGGCATAGAAGAAGCGGATGCCTTTATCGCCGTAACACAGGGCGACAACCGCAATATAATGGCAGCTCAGATCGCCAAACACATATTCAAAGTACCAAAAGTGATTTGCCGTATCTACGACCCGTTAAGACGGGATTTGTACAGCATGCTGGGATTGGACGCCCTCAGCCCGACAACCATATTCGCCCAGATGCTGAAGGAAAAACTGGAGAGTTAAGGATAGATGTATATCATCATTGTCGGCGGCGGACGCCTCGGTTATTATCTTGCCAGGACATTACTGGACGAGAAGCACGAGGTATTAATCATTGAAAAAGATGCCGTTGCCGTCCAGACTATCAACAGTGATATGGGTAATATCTGCATAAAGGGAGACGGCTGCGAAACAGCCGTTCTAGCCGAAGCCGGCACCAACCGCGCCGATATCTTTATCTCGGTCACCGGCGACGATGAAGATAACCTGGTTGCCTGCCAGGTGGCAAAATACAAGTTCAATGTCCCCCGCACGATTGCCCGTGTTAGAAATCCGCGACATGAGATACTCTTCAAGAAGCTCGGTATCGATGTTACGGTAAGCAGTACCGCCATTATTCTCGAATATATAAAACATGAAGTGCCGACAAATCCGCTGACGCACCTGCTATCTATAGAAGAAAAAGGCGTGGAAATCGTCGATATAAAAATACAACCCGATTCGAAAACGGTGGGAACAGCTATCAAGGATATAACACTGCCGCCGGAAAGTATTCTGGCGCTTATAATTCACCGTGACAGTAAACCCGCTGTGCCCACACCCGCCACCATACTACAGGCTGAAGACCAGATTATCGCCGTTACCAGCCCCGATAGCGAAGATTTGCTGCGCACCGCTCTGACCGGCAGATAGCCCTCCCCTATTTTTTAACGGGGTTCCGGGTAAGCTCGACCACACGGGTAATTGTCCCGTCCTCCATTTGAACGTCCAGCTGTATGTTGAAAACAAACCGTTCGTCATTGAATTCCACGTGCGTCATCCAGCCCTGTTTCGGCTCGCGGAACAGGGGAAAAAGTTCCGCTTTAAGTATGGTGATATTTTCCATATTCTGCCCGTAAAGCGCTTTTATGGCTCTCAACACCACCGGCCTTAATTGTGTCGCATCTCTAATCGGTTTAAACATAAATCACCTCCAATCTATTTGACTAGCGTGCTCTATTTTACTATATTGTGTAATAATTATTGCCATTTGGCAATTACCATCATACACTCTTTATGTAAATGAAGCTGCATCATTTCAAGGAGGACGAGTAATGTTAAAAAGAACTCCCCTTATCTTCATAGTAGCGATTATTTTAACTATTTTCAATCTTTTTTATTTTGCCGGCTGCAGCAACGGACAGGAGATATTAATTACCTTGACAGATACCTGCGCAAATGGAATGACTGAATATATCTACGTGGGAGGGAATGTGAATAACCCCGGATTTTATCCCTTGAAAAGCGCGGATACCGTCGAATCCCTGGTTAAAGCAGCCGGAGGCATCGATAGCCGGTCAGGTGACTGTCAAATAGATTTAATAATAAACAATCGGGACGATACCGCTCAAAAAATCGATATCAACCGCGCCGAAGCCTGGCTGCTGCAAGCCCTGCCCGGCATAGGAGAAACCAGGGCGAACGCCATAATTCAGTACCGACTGGATAACAGCGATTTCAAAAACATCTATGAACTGTTAAAAGTAGATGGCATCGGACAGGGGATATTCGAAAATTTAAAAGACCTGATAACGGTTGCAGACTGATTAACGGAAAATTTCACCCGTGATACCGGAGCTTTTTAAATGATTCTCATCTGCCTAAGTATCGGCTGGATAGCCGGAATTGTAACCGGACTGAATTTCAATCTGCCGGCTGCGCTCATATTAACGGGGCTGCTGCCCCTACCCCTGCTGCTTTTAAAGAGATACAGGAAACAGGCCATACTGGCGGGATTGTGCATCGTATCCTTTTTTTGCGCTTGCGTCTGCGCACAGAACTGCCTGCCGCATAATGACTCGCATTCTCTAAATTACTACAACGACAGTGGAACATTCGCTGTTACCGGAATGATAAGCGACGACCCGGATGTCAGAGACAGCAATACCAGGCTGGTTTTAAAAGCTTTATATATTGAAATTGACGGGGAGCAGGTCGAAGTAGAAGGGAACGTGCTGGCTTTCGTATCCAGGTATCCTCAATACAGTTATGGAGACGTCATACGCATAACGGGAAAGCTTGAAACGCCCCCCGTATTCGAGGATTTCGACTATGCCGCCTACCTGTCGCATGAAAATATCTATTCCACGATGTTATATCCGCAAATAGAGCTTAAGAACAGCGGACAGGGATTTGCCCCGCTGGAATGGATATATTCACTGAGGGGGGAACTATCGCAGTCTCTGGCAAGGGTACTGCCGGAACCGCAGGCATCGCTGGCGCAGGCGATGCTGCTTGGCATCCGCAGCAATATACCCGATGATTTGAAGGAAGCCTTTTCCGTTACCGGAACCGCCCACCTGCTTGCCATATCCGGCCTGCATACCGGAATTGTGGCCGGCATTATGTTAAGCCTCGGTCTGGCGCTTTTCGGACGCCGGCATTACCTGTATATCTGGCTGGCTCTGGGCGTCATCTGGCTATATGCCGTACTTACGGGGCTGCAAGCTCCGGTTGTGCGCAGCGCCATAATGGCCAGTATTTTTCTGATAGCCGAACTTACCGGCCGCCAGCGCAATGCTATAACCGCCCTGCTATTTGCCGCCGCCATAATGACCGCCTGCGACCCGCAGGTTATTTACACGGCATCGTTCCAGATGAGCTTTATGGCTATGTGCGGGCTGATTTTTGTACTACCCCCTTTGCAAAACCTCGAAAATCGACTAATCGACAGGCTGCCGGACAGATTTCCGGCGATATCGACGATAGTAAAATTTACCGGCGATAGCCTGGCGGTAACGCTGGCAGCTTTGGCAGGCGTCCTGCCGCTGATTGCCTATTACTTCGGTATTATCTCTATCGTCAGTCCGCTGGCGACGCTGCTGGTATTACCGGTGCTTATCGGGATTATTATACTGGGAACTCTTACGGCAACGACCGGCTTGTTTCTCCTCCCGTTATCGCAGGTTTTAGCCTGGTTGTTATGGCTGATACTGTCCTACATGCTGTTTATAGTAGAAGGATTTGCCGCACTCTCGATAGCCTATATCTATACCGGCAGTTTCAATGCGAGCTATCTGTGGATTTATTATATCGGGCTGGCAATAATAATTTGGGCAGGCAATAGATATAATTTTCTAAAAAGGACGGTAAACGAAGACGGAGATTACAAGCGCTTTAAAACGGTTAAGACCGACGGAACGGAAAAACCGGGGCAGAATTTTTTCCTGCGCCGTCCGGTTAAAATTATTGTCTTTCTGTTTGTTATAACAGGGATTCTCGGTTTTAGCGCCGTAAACGCAGCGCCGGACGACAACCTGCATGTTATCTTTATGGATGTCGGGCAGGGAGACGCCGTACTGATTCAAAAAGGGAATACCCAGGTTATTGTCGACGGCGGCCCCGGCGGGCAGGCTTTGAACCTGGCTTTAAGCGAAAAAATGCCCTTTTGGGACCGCACAATCGAACTGGTGGTTTTAACCCATCCCCACGACGACCACCTGACCGGATTGGTGGAGGTGTTAAAAAGATATAAGGTTGAACATATACTGACTACGCAGATGGCAAGTTATCTGCCGGTTTACGATGAATGGCTGGCATTAATCGAAGAAAAAAACATTCCATGCACCTTTGCCTCTGCCGGACAGCAGATTAACTTCGACGGGGTAATAATCAATGTGCTCAATCCGCAAACAGCATATTTCGAGGGCACAGGAGCGGATATAGATAACAATGGTATCGTATTTAACGTAGCTTTCGGAGAAATCAGCTTTTTACTGACCGCAGACGTTGGAAAATATGCGGAGTCGGAACTCATAAAAGACAGGTTGATACCTCAGGCTACCGTATTGAAGGTCGGGCATCACGGCTCTAATTCCTCGACTTCAATCGAATTCTTGAATGTTTGCAGACCGCAAATTGCCGTTATCCCGGTCGCTAATGATAATAAATACGGTCATCCCGATGCGGAAGTCATAGAAAGGTTGACTGAAATGGTCGGAGAGCAAAATATCTACCGGACGGACATAAACGGTTCAATCGAGTTTATCACCGACGGAAACCAACTATGGCTGAAGATAAATCACTGGTAAAAATCCCCGATTATTGTTAAACTACTGAAAATTACAGGCGTTCGTGTCTTTAAGGAGTTAAAATGGATGTTTTCGGATGGTTTTTTAGCAGCCTTATCGGAATAATAGTCTTCATTTTCAGCCTGGCGGTATATTTTTTACCGACTATAATCGCCGTCGTCAGGAAAAAACGCAATGCATTGGCCATTTTTCTGCTCAATCTTTTCCTCGGCTGGACATTTATCGGCTGGGTAGTCGCAATCGTTTGGGCCGCTACGAAGGATTAGCCGCGTTACAATATTGTTATTTTTAAAAACCGTGTTATAATACATTAATAAAAATTTAATAACAGGAGCAGGTAACGGGTAGTGAAAATCAGTTATGGCTGGGTAATCGTAACCTGCTCATTGATTATTCTGGTCGCACTGGGCACTCTGACCGGCACATTCAGTATCTTCCTCGAACCACTCGCCAACCAGTTCCAGTGGGAGCGCGGCGCTTTATCTGCCGCATTCTCGATATGTACCTTTCTCGGAGGGCTTTTTGCCATTGTCACCGGTAAACTGACCGACAGGTACGGCCCGCGTTTACTGGTAACTATTACCGGCATACTCACCGGTATCGTCATGCTCTGCATGGCTGAAGTAAACGCCCTATGGCAGGTCTATCTGCTGTGGGGAGTGCTTGGGGCGGTCGCCATGAGTTGCTGTATCGTTCCGGTAAGCTCGACAATCCCGAGGTGGTTTAACACAAAGAGAGGGCTGGCTATTTCCCTCGGCATCATCGGTATGGCGCTGGGAGGAGCAATATGGCCGGTACTTGCTCAATGGATGATAAACTCCTTCGACTGGCAGCAGGCATTCAGAATTATGGGAGTCGTAGCGTTTGCCGGCATTATAATACCCGCCCAGTTCCTCAAGCTAAGCCCCACGCAAACCGGGACGCATCATGATATAGCGACGGAAAAACCGGCAATCGCAGCCGAAGGATTAACTCTCAAGCAGTCGGCAAATACAGCAAAGTTCTGGATATTCGGCATCATTCTGCTGTTGCATAATTTCTATATCATGATGATACTGGTTCACATGGTGCCTTATGCCAGAGACATCGGCATTACATCTATTACGGCAGCTTCCGCCTTGTCCGTTTTCATTATCGTCTCTCTGGCAGCCCAGCTGGTTGCCGCTTTCGTGGTGGATAAATTGGGAGGCGTCAGGGTACTCTTTTTCAGCCTGATAGCGGCTATGTTAAGCCTGCTGCTGCTTCCCTTTACGGTAAACACGGGATTGTTGTTCATGTTCGCCGTAATCCTCGGTATAACGGGAGCTATGCATACCCTGCAAATGATAGTCACCGTAGAAATGTTCGGAACCGAACATATCGGCACGCTGCTGGGAGTGGTGCTCTTTTTCGGGACTGTCGGCGGAGCTCTCGGCCCCCTGTTTGCCGGCGGTATCTATGACATGGCAGGCAGTTATATGCCGGCTTTTATTACCTGTTCATTTATCGGAGTTACCGTTTTTATCCTCTCGCTGATACTGTTGCGCATGGTAAAAGCTAAAAAGTAACAGCTATTTTAAGGGACGCGCCAGCCCGTATTTAACCAGCAGTTTTCTATCCGAAAGTATTTCCCCGGTAAGACCGTCGGCTACTATGCTGCCTTTTTCCATGACGACGATACGCCGGCAAAGCGTTTCCACCAGTTCCAGGTCGTGGGAAACGATTATTTTTGTCCATGAAAGGTTCTTTAAGAAATCGATAAAATCCCATTTGCCTTTCGGGTCGAGGCTTGCCGAGGGTTCATCGATTACCAGCACATCGGGCGACATTGAAAGAACGGTGGCTATGGCAATGCGTTTTTTCTCTCCGATGCTCAAATGATGCGGGGAACGCTTTTCAAACCCGGACATGCCGACCAGTTCCAGCGCTTTTGCAACCGCATCGCGCACCTGTGCCTCGTCATAACCCATATTGATGGGACCGAAAGCGACATCATCGAAGACGGTCGGCGAGAACAACTGGTCGTCGGGATTCTGGAATACCAGCCCCACCCTGCTCCTCACCCACTTCAGGTTTTTATCATTTATCGGCTGCCCCAGAAACGAGACGTTGCCGTCACTCCTGATAATGCCGTTGAAATGCAGTATCAAAGTGGATTTACCGGCGCCGTTGGGACCTACCAGCGCCAGGGAATCCCCCTTATAAACGCTAAGGTCGATATCTTTTAACGCCTGCTGCCCGTCGGGATAGCTATAGGAAAGGTTTTCTATGCGTAACAATTCTTCCATGAATTTTCTCTATTTTAATATAGCAGGTTCAGCAAAGTGATTAAAGCCAGGCTAATCCCCAGAGCTATAGCAAAATAGAAGTCTGCGGATTTGAAATAGAGTCGGTCGAGTGTGCGGCTGTGCCCGTCGAAACCGCGCGCTACCATTGAGGCATACACGCGCTCGCCGCGCTCATAGCTCCTGATAAACAGCGTGCCTATCATATTGCCGACGGTCTTGATATGCCACAGGCGTCTGCCCCCGCTGCCGAAGTTGCGGCTGTCGCGCGCCTGCTTCATCCTCATCACCTCGTCTGTCAATACGAAGATATAGCGGTACATAAAAGACATTATCATTACCAGCACACGCGGTATTTTCAGGTGCTCCAGCGCCCTGAGTATATTGGAAAAAGTGGTGGTCGAGGTTAAAAGGATGAGGAAGAGGATGGAAAGCCAGGCTTTCGCCATAACGCTGCCCAGCGTTTCCAGTCCCTCGTATGATACCGAGAGATACCAGTTAACGATATTAAAACCGAATGCCTCGGTGCCCTCTTTGAAGAAAGGAATAAAGAGCGCCACCATCAACACGAAGGGAACGATCACCAGAGAACGGGCGAAGATATAAGTTACAGGCACACGCGAAGCGACAATCAGTATGGCGACCACCGCGAAATATAACCCGTATGTCAACCAGCTTGCGTGGGGTAACAACACTACCATGGCAATAAAGACAAGTGTTGCCACCAGCTTCGTGCGCGGGTCGAGCCGGTGGATTAAGCTATCCCTGTCGCTGTATTTATCCAGAAAACTGTGTTTCATAATATGTTATCCGTAATATAAACCTCACCCCTTATATTCCCCTCTCCGTCCACGGAGAGGGGATACGATGTCGGCTAACTAACTCTCCCTCTCTGTTTACGGAGAGGGAGCTGGAGGGTGAGGTCTTAACTATCACTGCGGAATTGCCGAGATGGCGGAACTATCCCGCAATTATACATATGTTTTTTAAGCCGCAGCCTTGTTCTTTCTCGATTGCACCAGCCAGGCAATGCCGTAAGCGATGCCGAACATTAAAAGGACTCCTACCCAGCCGGCCAGAATAGTGGCAAATGCCTCGTTTTCTATACCCGGGAAGACGTAATCGGCAATTATTTCAAAGGGAGAACCCTGTGCCACATCCAGAAAACCCTTATCCTCGGCTACCTTCTCCAGCCCGTCGGGAGAGGAGGATGCCAACGGAGATATGGTAGCGACTAATAAACAAAAACCCAGAGCCAGTAACCACCATTTCCTGTAATTCATATGTTTATACTCCTCTATATCCTCTGAAGTTTCAACAGGTCCGACCTGGTAGCCATAACCAGGCTGACGACCGCTACGGTAATCAACCCTTCGCCGATACCGATAATAGCGTGAACACCAGCCATCGCCGGTAAGGCAACGGATATCGGGGAGGTGCCGGAAACAGCCAGTTCGATAGCGCAGGCAATCGAAGCCAGCAGGACGGATGCCCAGGCTGCTGCGAATCCCGATATCAGCTTGGAACGGTTGCTGTCGCCCAGTACGGCGCCCAGCCATTTATAGATGTAATATGCGCTAAAGCCGCCGACGATACCCATATTGAATATATTGGCTCCCAGCGCCAGGATGCCGCCGTCCTGAAATATCAGGCTCTGCCCTGTCAGCACCACCGCCATTATCAGCACTGCCGCCCATGGTCCCAGTAAGATAGCTACCAACGCGGCACCCAAAAAATGCCCCGAAGTGCCTCCGGCTACCGGGAAATTCAGCATCTGCGCGGCAAAGATGAAAGCCGCCAGTATCCCCATCATCGGAATATGCTTTTCCCCCAGATTCTTGTTGGCCAGCCTGACCGCATTGCCGATGCCTCCGGCGGAGATGACATATGTGGTTGCTACCGTTGCCGTGCTTAAAAACCCGTCGGGTATATGCATAAAACACCCCCCATCGCTATTTATAGCATTTGCAATCTATTGCATCAGGTAAATAAAATTTTTTACCTGCACTTTTTACAGGTACCGAATATTGCCAGGTGGTGGATATCAGCATCGAAACCGTACTGCTTCAAGAGTGAATTTCTCAAAGGAGTAAAAACCGATTCTTCCATATCGATAATGCCGCCGCACTTCTGGCAGACAAGGTGATGATGATGCCCTTTTTTAATACTGTGATAGCGTACCCGGCCGTCGCCGAAATCGGTTTCCGTAACCAGTTCCAGCTGTTTTAAAAGCTCAAGAGTGCGATATACCGTGGAAATATTGACATTCGGATAGCGGAGACAAACCAAAGTAAATATCTCTTCGGCGCTGATGTGGTCGTCGGCATTCTCGACGGCGTCGAGAATCATCATACGTTGAGGGGTTATACGGTAACCCTGCTCGGTCAGCTTGCTGAGTATTTCACCTGATTTTACCATCGGAAAGATTATAGCACTGTATAATTGCCGATGCAAGGGGTCGCAGCTGCATACTTTTGATATTTTAACCTCACCCTCCGGCTTACAAACCTCACCCACCAACTCCCTCTCCGCAGGCAGAGAGGGAGAGAAAAAAACATTGCCCCCTTCTCTGATTTCGGAGAAGGGGGCAGGGGGATGAGGTTTTCATCGTGTCCCCTCTCCGTGGACGGAGAAGGGAATTAAAAGGGTGAGGTCTAAAACTTATCCCTGCTGTCCAGCATAATGGTTACCGGCCCGTCGTTATGGATTTCCACCTGCATATACTGCTGAAACCTGCCGGTGACGACTTTCAGACCGCTGGATTCGGACTGGCGGACGAATGCATTGAAAAGACGTTCCGCTTCATCGGGAGGCGCTGCGCCGGTAAAACTCGGCCTTTTACCCTTCCTGGTATCGGCAATCAGAGTGAACTGGCTGACAAGCAATAGTTCGCCCTTGACATCGAGAACGGAGAGATTGAACTTGCCGGTTTCATCGGCAAAGATGCGCAAGCCGACCGTTTTATGCACCAGGTATTCGACATCTTTTTCGCTGTCCCCCGCCGCCACACCGACAAGGATGCAAAGACCATTGCCGATTCTGCCGACTTCTTCGCCGCAGACGCTGACGCTGGCCGATGTTACCCGCTGGATTAAGGCTTTCACTGGATTTTACTCCTCTGCTGTTACCGGACTCAAAGCAAATTCTAGCGCAATATTAAAACCAAAGCAATTGCCATACCTATCGTTATTTTTCACTGTCATTAGCGTTAATAACATTAACTTTCAAGAAAATCATGGGAATTAAAACCGATAACCTGTTTACAGGCAGTAATTTTTCCGCTAAACTGGACATATATCCCATTACTTATTTATAAACGATAAAAGCACCTCGATACCGCAGCGACGCTAAAGGTTAACAGGTATGAATATATCGAATAAAAGAGGCAATACGCCGTGGTCTAACACCGTTGGATGGTTTAAAAACCGTCGCTATTCCATAACGCTGAGAACGGTAGCTTTAGTACTCGGCATGGTGCTTATATCCGGCATGGTGGGCAGTTTCACTCTTATCCAGATGAGCCGCGATTCGATACGTCAGCAAGCTCTTCACACCAACCTTGCTCAAGCCAAGCTTGCTTGTGAATTTTCATTTTCTTATATCGAAACTGTCGAGGCTCATATGCGGGTTTTTGCCAACCGTCCTGATGTACGCCAGGCAGTAATTAACGATACTCCCGAGCAACTGCAACAAACATTGGCAGAGTTCGTGCAAATCCAGAGCAAATTAGACAGCGCCGGCATATATGATATTAACGGGATAGAAAGAAGTTTCTATGATGCAGAATCAGATACTACAGGAGAATCGTTTGCCGACCGTGAATGGTTTCAGCAGGTAATTGCCATTAAACAACCCTACCTGGGCATTCCTGTAATATCACACGCAACCAGTAACCCGATACTTCCATATACCGTTCCAATTTTTAATGAACAAGGCCAGATAAAAGGGTTTCTGACCTGCGGTATTTCTTTAAATAAATTGTCGGATTCAATTGTAAATATAGATTATGGACAGGACACCCGTGTAGGAATAATAGATTTACGTAACGAAGGGATTATAATCGGGAACACCGACCCTCAAAGAGTAATGACACCCATAACAAGAGACAATGAGGCAGTCAATCTCCTTATGTCCGGTCACACCGGTGTTATGGAAACCGCCAGCAGCAGCGGTGAACTTATTTTAACCGGATTTGCCTCCATCCCTGGTTTCCCGTTGGGGGTTGTTGTCATCACTCCCAGCGCCACAGTCTTTGCGCTCATCGATACGCTGACGCGAAATGCCGTTATTTTCATTGCTGCCGGAATGCTTGTAGCCGGTATACTGGGAACAATACTGGCTATGGGAGTAACCAAACCGCTGCGGAACCTGATTTACGGGGCAAAAGAAATAGGCAGCGGCAACTTGGATTACCCCATAGCCACTGCAGCAAACGATGAAGCGGGAGATTTATCACGCGCTATTGCGAATATGTCGCAAAACTTGAAACAGACGCTGGTTTCCCGCGACTTACTGGCGGCGGAAGTCATCGAGCGTAAAAAAAGCGAGGAAAAAATAGCCGGTTTAAACCGCATCCTGAGCGCCGTGCGCAATGTAAACCAGCTTATTACCCGTGAAAACGACCGCCAGAAGTTGATTTCCGCAGCCTGCCGCAACCTGACAGAGACACGCGGCTTCACAAAATGCTGGATAGCCGCTATCGACCCTGCGGGAAAGGTATGCGCTACCGCGGAGGCAATGTGGGGCGATTTATTTTCACAATTACAAAAGCGGCTGCACAAAGGGGATTTTCCACGCTGTATCGAAAGGGTATTAAAGGATAAGCAAACAAGCATAATAACCGCAGATGAATATGCCGCACAATGCAGCGATTGTCCTCTGTATACCGGGCAACGCGATACTTGCGGAATAATCGTCGCACCTATGAATTATACAGGGCGTGTAATGGGAATCCTGGCAGCTTCATTACCGGATGATATCGCCCTGAATGACGAAGAAATAGACCTGTTCCAGGAACTGGCCGATGACATTGCCTTTGCCCTTCATAAAATCGAACTCGAAGAGAAAGAAAAACAAACGGAAAAACAATTCCGCTTATTGGTGGAACATGCCCCCCAGGCTATATTTATTCAAACCAACGGTAATTTCGCTTATATCAATCCTGCCGGAATAAAATTATTCGGGGCGCAGGATGAAAAGCAAATCACCGGACGTCCTGTTATCGAAAGAGTGCATCCGGATTTCAGGGAAACAGTGCTTGAAAGAATTCACGAACTGAACAATGAACGGCAAATCGTAAAACCCATGGAAGAAAAGATGCTATGCATCGACGGCAGCATCATCGACGTTGAGGTATCGGCTACTCCTTTCTTTTACAACAACTCTCACGGGGCATTGGTATTTATACGCGATGTTACCGAGAGGAAAAAACTGGAAAGTTCACTACGTGAAAGTGAAGAGCGCTTCAGAAAAATGTTCGAATCAAGCGGAGTGATAATGTTGATAATAGACCCCGACTCCGGAGCGATTGCCGATGTGAATCCGGCAGCCGTCAGGTTTTACGGCTATACACGCGAGCAGTTTATTGAAATGAATATCAATCAGATCAACCAGTTGCCGCCTGATGAAATTAAGCGGGAAATGGAAAAAGCAAAAACAAACCAGCGCAATTTATTCATTTTTCCTCATAAGCTGGCGGACGGCAGTTTAAGAACCGTCGAGGTCCGTTCACATATAGCCGATATCGCAGGGCATAAATATCTCTACTCCATTATTTATGACATCACCGAACGCAAGCACATAGAGGAATCTTTGAATAAGCAGCACGAACTGCTTACCAGAGTTGCCGAATATGTGCCCGGGGTTGTCTATCAATACCGTCTGTATCCTGACGGACGCTCATGCTTCCCCTACTCAAGCCCCGGTATGATGGATATTTACGGGGTAACACCCGAAGAAGTGAGGGAGGATGCTACTCCTGTGTTCGGACGCCTGCACCCGGACGATTATGATTACATCGTATCTACTATCCAGGAATCGGCGCGTACACTGCAAGATTACCACAGCGAATTTCGCGTCATATTGCCGGAACTGGGTGTGCGCTGGCGTTACTGCAATGCCAAACCGGAAAGGCTGGAGGACGGCAGTATACTGTGGTATGGCACTATTCAGGACAGCACCGAACGCAAATTAGCCGAGGAAGCCCTGGAGAAAGCGGCCGCAGAATGGCGCAATACCTTCGATTCGATTACGGACATGATAAGCATTATCGATGACAAGTATAGATTAATAAGGGTTAATAAACGTTTTGCCGATGCTTTCGGCTCTACTCCGCAGGCGCTTAGCGGCCGGCATTGTTATGAAATGGTTCACGGCATGAAAAGACCCCTGGCAAAATGCCCTCATATGAAGGCTATGAACAGCTTGAAAACAGAGACCATCGAATATTACGAAGACAGCCTCGGGATTTATGTCGAGGAAACCGCCTCCCCGATACTGGATGCAGAGGGCAAGTGTAAAGGCGCTATTCATGTCATCAAGGATATCACCGCCCGTAAACAGGCAGAGATGGAACAGCAGGCATTGCGGGATAAAATGGAAGTATCCAGCCGGCTGGCTTCGGTCGGCGAGATGGCGGCCGGTATCGCTCACGAAATAAACAATCCTTTGACAGGGGTAATCGGTTTTTCCCAGCTTCTGCTAAA
This sequence comes from uncultured Dehalococcoidales bacterium, assembly GCA_964399425.1. Taxonomy (GTDB): domain Bacteria; phylum Chloroflexota; class Dehalococcoidia; order Dehalococcoidales; family UBA5627; genus UBA5627. Next base: position 26,468 of record CAYNQR010000013.1, read on the forward strand.
CGAAGACCTGTCCCCTGACATAAAAGACTCGATAAAACTGATTAACGACGGGTCTATTCGAGTGAGGGATATCGTTAGACGCATGCTCACCTTTGCCCGACAGGTAAAACCGCAAAAAGCGAAGGTAAATATACATGAGCTAATCGATAATACCCTTGAATTCAGGCGCTATATACTCAATACTGCCAATATAGAGGTTATCCGTAATTACGATAACGACCTGCCGTGGATAACGGTCGACCCAGGCCAGTTGCAGCAGGTATTTATGAATCTCGTGGTCAATGCCGAAAACTCGATGAAGAAGGCTCATGACCGCGGCACGCTTATAATCACCACCGCAAAAGACGCAAACCAGATAATTATATCTTTTAAAGACGACGGGCTGGGGATGTCGAAGGAAGTACTATCCAGGATATTCCATCTTTTTTTACCACCAAAGGACCTGACGAAGGAACCGGACTCGGCCTTTCGCTGTCGCGCTCAATTATACTCGAACACGGAGGCTCTATCGAAGTGCAAAGCGAACCGGGAAAGGGCGCTGTCTTTACCATAAAACTGCCTTTAACATCGCCTTCGGAAGAGCCGGAACCGCAGCCGGAAGCGGAAAGTTTAAAAGAAACGGCGTCGACCAGAAAAGCCTCCGTGCTTGTAATCGATGATGAAGAGACAATCAGAACCTTTATAAGGAGAATACTGGAGAATAACGGGCATACCGTTACCGAAATGGACAGGCCGGTCAGGGATAATTTAGAGAACCTGTTCGCCGAAAAATTCGATATTATCCTCCTGGATATGAAAATGCCGGGAATGAGCGGCAAAGAATTCTATATGGCGGTTAAAAAGGAATACCCCGATATGGCGCGCCGCATTATATTCATCACCGGAGATACATCGGATTCAACTACGGTAAAATTCTTTAAAGAAAACAACCTGCTCTATATAGAAAAGCCATTCGACCAATCGACCCTGATTAACAAGATTAACGAATTGTTTAAAAAAGAGTGAGTTTGGATTTGAGGTAAGACGACTGAGGCAATTATTTGCTTTATTCCCTACCCTATCGGCCAATCTGGAATAATTTCATCGATTTCTTGCATGAGACGAATGGTTTCTTTTAAAGCCACGACAATTTTTTGATAGTGTACGCGTTCGTCGTAGCTCAGAGTTCTATCTTTACGGTCTTTCAGCCACTTGTGGCAGACCTGGTAACCGCCGATGTGGAAATTCCACACTTCCGGCGGCACACCCTCGAAATACTGCGTTTTATTGATATATACGCGTTGGTTATCTTCGTTATATTCGACTTTTTCGACTTTATGAAAGCCGTCGATTGGATATTTGGTAATGAGTTTATTTAATACAGGCGATTCCATCAGGTGTAGAGAAACCAGTTCCCTGCCTTTTTCTCCCAGCGTCCTGAAAAGATGCTTATCGGAAGTCAGCGGCAGGCGCGGGAAATCGATTTTCAGAAATTCCGCATAGCGGGTGCGATAGGTCGGCGAATGGAAAATAGCATAAGCGTAGTTGAAGATATCTTCGGGGGTAAAGACCTCTTTGACCTCACCCTCCGCTGTTCCGACCTCACCCTCCAACTCCCTCTCCGCACGCAGAGAGGGAGAGAAAAAACATTGCCCCCTTCTCTGATTGCGGAGAAGGGGGACAGGGGGATGAGGTTTTTGTAAGGGGTGAGGTTTAAATAATTATTAAATATGTTATGGACTCTTACAGGCTATTGACTTGGTATTACATATACGTTATTATCTTAAAAACCCTGTTCTCGATTACAATACTCAGTAATAATCCTCATAACCTGACCATTATCGAAAACGGAAATGAAGAAAATTTACAGAATACTGGCTGTCCTGATATTGATTTCAGGCCTGTGCCTGGCAGCTGTTATACCGGCAATGGCTGCGGGTAACACATGGTATGTCGATACAACCGGCACCGATGACGCCGGACACGGCACCACCACAGGAAGCGGAGCCTTCGCCTCAATTCAATATGCCGTTACTTCTGCCTCGGCAGGCGACACCATTATAGTTGCAGCCGGGACATACAACGAAAGCAATATATACATTAATAAAAGCCTGATCGTCCGGTCGGCTTCCGGCGCTGCTTCCACTATTGTCCAAAGTTCCGGTATCGATGGATTCTATATAGGGTCTGCCGGCAGCAGTACCACAATAGAGGGCTTCACGGTAACCGGAGCCACCACATCCGGTAACGCCGGTATAAATCTCACCTTTGCATCGAACTGCACTATTACAGATAATATCTGCGCAAATAATAATATTGGCATCTGGCTGTACGGTTCCGACAGCAATATCGTCACCGATAATACCTGCTCGAATAACAGTACGTACGGTATCCTCATTTCCCAGGATTCAGATGGAAACGTGCTTAATAATAATACCTGCATAGACAACACATCATACGGTATCAACGTAAATGGTGCTTCAGACTCAAATACTATCGAGAATAACATCTCTTCAGATAACGAATCCGGGATATACGTGGGCAATTCGAATAATAACAGCATAATAAACAATACCTGCTCAAGTAATACGGAAGACGGCATTAACATTTTTAATAATTCGAATACCATCATATTAAACAATAATCTTTCAAGTAATGATTACGGGATATCGGTAGCTACCAATATAAACTCCAGCAACAAAGCGAACTACAACAATATCTGGAGCAATACATCATTTGGCGTAGTTAACTCAGACTCCGTCAACACTTTCGATGCCAGGTACAACTGGTGGGGTGACTCCAGTGGGCCTTACAATCCATATACCGAACCTCCGGGTCCGGGGGATGCAGTCAGCTACTACGTAAATTACGATTCATATTTGACCACATTCCTGTATATAACTACTACGACTACAACTCAAACTCAAACCGAGACCGAAACCACGACCACAGTTTCCACAACTACCGACACCACAACTCGAACAGAAACCGAGACTACGACCACAGTTTCCACAACTACCGATACCACTACTCAAACCCAGACCGAGACTACGACCACAGTTTCCACAACTACCGACACCACAACTCGAACAGAAACCGAGACTACGACCACAGTTTCCACAACTACCGATACCACTACCAAAACCGAGACCGAAACTACAACTACGGTTTCGATCACAACCGATACCACTACTCAAACCACAACAGCTACTGCCACCCAAACTATGACCCAAACTGAATCAACCACTATAACCGAAACACAGGCCACGACAGCGACTCAAACCACAACGGCTACAACGACCGAAACCACTACTCAAGTTCAACCGACCACGACTACCCTAACAAAAACTGCGACAACAACCGGGACTGTCACGATACCGACTACTATTACATCGACACAATCGACGACTTTAACCGAAACAAAACCGGAGATTACTACGATGAAAACAGAAACCCCGCAGATTGTAACCAAAACACAGACGGCAACATTAACATCTACCCTTCCGCAAAGCACGGCCAGTATAACAACGACAACTACTCAAACCATAACGGAAGAACGTACCGATTGGCTTACAACCGGATTGATATCGGGAGGCGTAGTTATCGCAGCATCCGCACTAACCGTTTTCCTGATAGGCAGAAGAGGCATCGGTTAAATACAAATTTACCTCGATATATAGAGTTTTGCCTAAAATTGCCTACCGATATATAGCTGTAATTAATCAGAATGACCTGCACAGCGGCGATTTGACAGCCAAAAATCTTCCTGATATAATTACCTGGTAATTGCTCGAAATGAGCAGCAGTTTTAAAAATCCGAATAACTAATAACTAGGCTTGGATTATGTTCCTTCCTGGTGGTTTAAGCGAAGTGGTACCACCCGTTCCCATCCCGAACACGGTCGTGAAACGCTTCAGCACAGACGATACTGAGGGGGCGACTCCTTGTGGAAAATATGCCACTGCCAGGGGGACTTAACAAGCCTTTTTCTTTTTTATCCCTCCGAAATCCATTGGATTTGATTGAAATAACCTGCCTCACATAGTATTATAGAAATAATACAGGCTGTTTTTTGACCTGAGCTATTTGTTGCACTATAATTATATAGATTCAAGTATTCGTAAAACGGCTTTGTTAGGAGATTGTAATGGCCAGCCGATTCGATAAATTTTCTGAAAGAGCGCGCAGGGTTCTCACCCTGGCACAGGATGAAGCGCAGCGTCTTAACCATAACTATATCGGCACCGAGCATATTCTTCTCGGGTTGGTAAAGGAAGAGGACGGCGTAGCGGCACGCGTTCTGCTGAGCATGGGACTCAACCTGGGGAAAATTTCCCAGGCAGTCGAGTATATTATAGGCCCGGGCGATAAAAGCAACATCAATACCACCGGTCTTACCACCAAGGCAAAGAGAGTGCTGGAACTGGCAATCGATGAAGCACGCCAGTTGGGGCATACTTATATAGGCACCGAACACCTGCTTTTAGGTTTGCTGCGCGAAGGTGAAGGCGTAGCTGCCAAGGTTCTGGACAGCTTCGGTGTAACGCTTGAAAAAGCGCGTGCCGAGGTAACTAAAATGTCTACCCAGAGCACGGCAAAGAACCGCATGGTGCGTCCGCCGAGCGCCAGCCGCACACCTACGCTCGACCAGGTCAGCCACGATTTAACGGCAGCCGCACGCGCCGATAAACTCGACCCGGTCATCGGGCGCGAAAAAGAAATTGAAAGATTGATACAGATACTCAGCCGCCGCACCAAGAATAACCCGGCTCTCATCGGTGAACCCGGCGTCGGCAAGACCGCCATCGTAGAGGGACTGGCCCATCGCATCATCGACGGGGATGTTCCCGAAACGCTGGAAAACAAGCGGGTGGTGGCACTGGATATCGCATCCGTAGTGGCCGGAACCAAGTACCGCGGCGAATTCGAAGAGAGATTGAAGAAGGTCATCGAGGAAATCAAGAATGCCGGAAACTGCATTGTATTTATCGATGAATTCCATACCATGATGGGAGCGGGAGCCGCTGAAGGGGCAGTCGATGCCGCTAATATCCTCAAGCCTTCGCTGGCAAGAGGCGAATTGCAGTGCATCGGCGCAACCACTCTGGATGACTATCGCAAACATATCGAGCGTGACTCGGCTCTGGAGCGACGCTTCCAGCCGATATTAGTAGAAGAGCCTTCCGTAGAAGAGGCTTTGGATATCCTGCGCGGTGTCAAAGGACGCTACGAAGAGCATCATCAGCTGACAATCAACGATGAAGCCTTGAAATCGGCCGTAACCTTTGCCACCAGGTATATCCCCGACCGCTTTTTGCCGGATAAAGCCATCGACCTTATCGATGAAGCGGCATCGCGCGTCAGGATTAAATACTATGCCAAGCCGGTTGAACTGAAAAAGCTCAAACAGGAAGAAGAACAATTCCGCAAGAGCAAAGAGGAAGCGCTGGAATCCCAGCAGTATGATACCGCCGCCGATATGAGGCAGCATGAAATAGAAACCGGAGATAAAATCAAGGAACTGGAAGAGCTTACGGCTGAAAAACAGCAGCTCGAAAAACCCGAGGTTACTCCGGAAAATATTGCCGAAGTAGTCGCTATGTGGACAGGCATCCCGGTGGTTCAAATTGCCGAGGATGAAACCGAGCGCCTTTTACACATGGAAGAGGAACTGCACAAGCGCATCGTCGGGCAGGAAGAAGCCATAACCACTATTTCCAAGGCGGTCAGGCGTGCCAGGGCCGGCTTAAAAGACCCGCGCCACCCTATCGGCAACTTTGTCTTCTTAGGCCCTACCGGCGTTGGCAAGACCGAACTGGCCAGGGCTCTGGCGGAATTCATGTTCGGAAACGAGGATTCGCTGGTACGCATCGATATGTCGGAATTCATGGAGAAATTCGCCGTATCGAGGCTGGTCGGTGCGCCTCCCGGATATGTCGGTTTCGAAGAAGGCGGGCAGCTTACCGAAGCGGTAAGAAGAAAATCTTATTGCTGCATCCTTTTAGACGAGATTGAAAAGGCGCATCCGGATGTGTTCAACATTCTCTTACAGATATTCGATGACGGACATCTGACCGATGCCAAGGGCAGAAGGGTGGATTTCCGCAACAGTATTATAATTATGACCAGCAACATCGGAGCGGAGCTTATCCGCAAGGGGCACGGCATCGGTTTTGCTTCCCGCAGCGATGAAGCCAAATTGCAGCAGCAGTCGTACGATACCATGAAAGATAAGCTGCTGGGTGAAGTTAAAAAAGCCTTCAAACCGGAGTTCCTGAACCGCATCGACTCGGTTGTCGTCTTCCATCCGCTTAACAAGGAGCAGATAAGGGAAATCGTCGATTTGATGCTGGCAACCGTAACCAAACAGCTTGCGGAAAAAGAAATCAAGCTGAGAGTATCCGACGATGCCAAGGATTTCCTCGGTAAAAAGGGCTACGACGAGATATACGGCGCGCGCCCGCTGCGCCGCGTTATCCAGGATTTGTTAGAGGACAGAATCTCCGAAGACATTCTGCGCGGTAATTTCAAGGCAGGCGATATCATCAGCGTCGACTTTGAAGAAGAGACTATCGTGATACATGCGGCACCGCCCGAGGATGAAGAAGCTCTCAAACTGCCGACACCGGTCGGCGCATTGCCGGGCGATAGCAGCACGGATATGTTGGAACTGTAGTTTCGCTATGTTTATATAAGTAAAGGATATAAGGGGCGTTGGAAGTATAAATGAATAAACGCCCCTTTTTCATATATAGGGGACAGGGAAAGGAAGATAACTCGGCATGAATGTTGATTGGGGACAGGCCTTTCAGGTCGGAGGATTCGGCTTCCTTCTTGTATTCCTGGTACTGACATCCCTCGCAGTATGTATGTGGATTATCGGCCGGTTATTCAGCAAACCGATAAGTTTCAAAAATTTTTTTAAGAGAGAGAAAAAAATACTGCCTTCCGATATTTCTGAAAGCAAACCGAAGGAAGAGCCCGAATACAATCCCGAGTTTAAAATCGAAAATATCGACCGCTACGAGTGAACTGATATATGATTCTTGATATACTGGAAACCGGTTTCGCTGGCATAACCTGGGGCGCAATTGTAATGATTATCATCGGTGCGGTGCTCCTCTACCTCGGTATTGCCAAAAAAATGGAGCCGCTGCTTTTGGTACCCATCGGTTTCGGAGTCATCATTTCAAATATGCCGCTAGCCGGTTTGATGGATACCATCGTCGACGGGCAGCTCTACCATTACTACGTTACCGGCGGAGAGCCTGTCGGCTTTTTTGCCAGGTTATTCTCTGCCGGGCTCGAATCCGAGCTTATTCCCATCTTTATATTCCTCGGTCTGGGTGCTATGACCGACTTCGGGCCGATTATCGCCAATCCGAAAACACTGCTCCTGGGCGCCGGAGCGCAATTCGGCGTCTATTTTGCATTCTTCCTGGCGCTGGTACTCGGTTTCAATATCTACGAAGCAGCCTGTATCGGTATTATCGGGGGAGCCGACGGCCCGACCACCGTCTTCCTGACCAACCGCCTGGCGCCTACATTTATCGGAGCGACCGCCGTGGCTGCCTATACCTATATGGCGCTGGTGCCGATTATCCAACCCCCTATTATTAAATTATGCACCACCAAGAAAGAACGCCAGATATACATGAAACCGCAATTAAGGGAAGTGGCTAAAAAGGAAAAAATCATCTTTCCGGTACTGGCAGCAATAATTATTATCCTGCTGGTTCCCGATTCGGCGCCGCTTATCGGCATGTTCATGCTGGGTAACCTGCTGCGCGAAAGCGGAGTTACCGACCGGCTGGCGGATACGGCATCCAACGCTATGATGAATATACTGACAATAGCCCTCGGATTATGCGTGGGAGCATTTATGAGCGCCGAAAACTTCCTGCGCGTCGATAGCCTTTTGGTTTTCTGCATCGGGATAATTGCTTTCTCTGCGGCTACTGCCGGCGGCGTACTGCTTGCCAGGTTTATGAACCTGTTCATAAAGGAAAAAATCAACCCGATGATAGGAGCCGCCGGTGTTTCGGCAGTTCCTATGGCCGCCCGCGTCGTTCAGAAGCTGGGGCAGGAAGAGAATCCCAAGAACTTCCTCTTGATGCAGGCGATGGGACCCAATATCGCCGGTGTTATCGGCACCGCCACCGCCGCCGGCATCTTTTTAGGCATGCTGCAATAGTAAATAGCCTGATTCCTGCTTTATTATTACCCCCGGTCACTTTTTCACTTAAACCCTTTCAAGATACATCCGATTCCAGTATTTAGGCTGTGAAGATAAATATGTCCGCTCACCCTGAGCTATGTCGAAGGGTTATTAGAGCGGACGAGGAAATAGCAAGAGCTACTCATGGCGAGTTCCGACCCGTTGGGATTGAAACCAAAGTGGCATCTTATCATCTCTTCGATATTTATTAAGCCCACCGTTCCCCAGCTTGTCTTATATGACCAAATAGCTTAAAATCAAGCCATGTATAATGAAAGCAATGGATTGATGCGTCTTGAAAAGCCCGATGTCGAAGCGGCGGCTAATATGTTTTCACGCGCTTTCTACAACGACCCCTTCAGCCTATACGCCTTCCCGGACTTGAAAGAGCGGGATTTGAAACTGCCATACATGAACCAGTTTTCCCTGTGCTACGGTCTGCGTTACGGTGTGGCTTATACAACATCCGAAAGATATGAGGGCGGGGCTATATGGATACCCCCTGGAAAGGTCGGAATGTCGATATTCGGTTTTTTGCTATCGGGGAGTTTAATCCCGATTGTTAAAATGGGCATTGGAACAGAGTTAAAAATGCTGCCTCTGGATAAATTCATGGAGGAAAAGCATAAAAAACTGGCGCCCTTCCCCCACTGGTACCTGGCGCTTCTGGGAGTCGACCCGCAGTATCAAAAACAGGGGTACGCCGGTAAGTTGCTGCGCCCGATGCTGGAAAAATTCGACGCGGATAATGTTCCCTGCTACCTGGAAACCGATTCCGAAAAAAATTACCTGATGTATCAGCACTTCGGTTTCGAGATTATAGACGAGTTTGTCCTTCCCAAAGCCGGTATCAGTCTCTGGGCAATGCTGAGGAAAAAGAAGTAGCCTCTTCTTTTACACCGGAATCACCTCTATGTAATCTCCAGCATCCTCTCGATAGCTATCGCAGCCCTGGCGCGAATATCTTCGGCAACTGTTACCCGGTCGGACATATCCTGCAAGCACCACAGGACGCTCTCCAGTGTAGTCAGTTTCATATTGGGGCATACCGCTCTCTGCGAGGCAGGGATAAATGTTTTGGACGGATTCTCCTTTTGCAAACGGTGAATAATACCGGCTTCGGTGCCGACGATGATTTCTTTTGCCTCCGTTTCACCTGCAAAACGGCACATACCGCCGGTGCTGGCGACCTTATCGGCTAAGGATATAACGTCCGGGCGACACTCCGGATGCACCATTAGCACAGCCTGCGGATACTTTTGCCTGAGTAGAACTACTTCTTTTGCCTGAATACGGGCATGTGTCGGGCAAAATCCCGGCCAAAGGTGGATTTTTTTATCGGTCTTAGCGGCAATGTAAGCCCCTAAATACCGGTCGGGAATGAAAAGGATTTCGCCAGCCCTGAGACTTTCGACAACCTTCAAGGCATTGGCAGAGGTACAGCAGATGTCCGACCCGGCTTTCACTGCGGCGGAGGAATTTACGTAACACACGACAGGAACGCCGGGAAGCTCCTGCTTTCTTTTTTTCAGTTGTTCAGCGGTAATCATATTCGCCATCGGACAGCCGGCCGACGGCTCGGGGATTAAAACCTTTTTAGCGGGGCACAGGATGGAGGCGGTTTCCGCCATAAAATGCACTCCGCAGAACACGATTACTTCAGCACCGGTTTTGGCTGCCTGTTGACTTAACTCCAGCGAATCGCCGACGAAATCGGCGATATCCTGCACTTCAGGGCGCTGATAGTTATGGGCGAGGATTACTGCCCCTCTTTGTTGTTTGAGACGGCGGATACTTTCTATAAGTGATGAATCTTCATTTTCCATTGTTAATAGATATTCCGGTTCTTAGCAATCACGGCTGCCGGCTATTTCACTCTTAATCTCTTCTATACTTTCAACCTCATCAGTCTCACTACGTTCGACAGCTTCCCCAAGGGGAAGCCTAGATAACGCCTTCCCCCGGGGGAAGGTGTCATCCCGACCAGTGTCGGGATGACGGATGAGGAGATCGGAAGAGCGTCGTGTAGGGAAAGAGTGTAGGATAGGGTGT